>CANCSL010000044.1 GCA_947380835.1 Actinomycetota bacterium
CGCAAGCGAGTCTTTACATCAGGGCCAAACATCGCGCGAGCAAAATGATCGAGCGTACCTTTGAGGTCAGCCATGGTGATTCCCCGATCGATCACTAGGCCTTCGACTTGACCGAATACTGGGGTGTGAGTGGCATCGAGTTCGTCGGCTCGATAGGTGCGACCTGGGCATATGACATAAATGGGAGGTTCTTCGCTAAGCATTGTCCGAACTTGAACTGGAGAGGTGTGAGTGCGCATCACCAACTTTGCAGAAAGCGGTTCAACAAAGAAAGTATCTTGCATAGTTCGAGCAGGATGATCAGCGGGCATATTGAGAGCGTCGAAGTTGAGCCATTCGGATTCGAGCTCGGGTCCTTCTGCAACCGAATACCCCAATCCCAAAAAGAGATCGGAGATTTCATTTGTCAAAATAGTTAACGGATGAAGTCCGCCCTTTTGAGTGCGACGCCCGGGCAGGGTGACATCCACACGCTCTTCTTCCAAGATTCGAGCATCGCGCTCGTCTGCAAGCTCAAGCTCACGTGCCGCGAAGGCGGCGTTGACCTTTCCCCGCGCCATTCCAATGACCTTGCCGAATTCAGCACGCTCTGCCGGATCCATTTTGCCCAGAGACTGATTCGCTTTGGCCAATTCAGAACGATCACCAATATGGTCTATTTTGACCTGCTTGAGCTCTTCGAGGTCAGCGGCAGTTGCGATCGCGCCCAAAGCAGCGGCAGCGGCAGCGGAGATCGACTCAGGACTCATGGACATAATGTTAAAAGTCTACTAATTCCGATGGGTGCTTTATCTCTAATTAATGCTCGCGCTGCAAGATTCCTACGTGGAACATTGCGATAGCAGCGGCACTGGCGACATTAAGGCTTTCGGTGTGGCCCAGCATGGGTATCCGAACTCGGACGACATCTTCGGCAAGTGCCGGTAGACCCCGAGCCTCATTTCCGAAAATCAAAAGTTGTTTTTCGGAAGGCAAAAGTTCGAGGAATGTCCTCTCAGACTCCCCCGCATAAGCAGATATCGAAAAACCCTGCTCCTTTGCGAACTCGTACATCTCTTCTAAGGAAACCGATTCGATGACAGGCAGGTGCCACAAGGAACCTACGGTCGCTCTAACCGTTTTGGGACTATAGGAATCGACGCTTCGAGGTGAGAAAACAATGGCATCAAAACCACAGGCATCGGCAGTACGTATGACAGTCCCAGAATTGCCGGGGTCTTGGATCTCCCAAAAGTAGGCAACTCGCTTTGGTTGAAGTTGTCCTAATTTATAGAGCGTAAATTCGGTAAATGAACAGAGTGCCAATATTCCCTGGGGGCTTTCGGTGTCGGCCATTGCATTCATGACTTCATCCGTTACGGGAAATATATCGATCGCTTCTAGTAGCGATGCGTCAACTTCGCCTTGCAGTTTAAGAAGCCCGGCATCGGTTACATAAAGTTTTTCAATGCGTGGAGCCTGTTCAAATTTTGGCTGGAGTGCTTCTCGAACCGATTGCAGTCCATCGGCTATAAAAGCCTTATCTTCTTTACGAAATTTCTTGCCACGTGAACCCAAAAGAGCCTTCACTCGCTCGATATGAGGAGAGTGAAGGCTCGAAATGTGGGTATTAGGCATTTACGACATGCTGACGAGCGATGTCAACGAGCGCTTTGAAAGCAGCTGGATCGTTGATGGCAAGCTCGGAAAGCAGGCGGCGATCAACTTCGATGCCAGCGCCTTTGAGACCCTGGATGAAGCGGTTGTAGGTCAAACCGTGAGAACGAGATGCAGCATTGATGCGCTGGATCCAGAGCTTACGGAAATCGCCCTTCTTATCTTTACGATCGTTGAAGGCGTAGACGAGTGAGTGTGTGACCTGCTCTTTTGCCTTAGAAAAAAGACGTGAACGTTGGCCGCGATAACCCGAGGCGCGCTCGAGGGTGGTACGACGCTTCTTTGCAGCGTGGACGCCGCGTTTAACTCTTGCCATTTGTTATTCCCCTGTCCTTATTTCAAACCGAGCATGCGCTTAGCGGTAACTGTCGAAGGTGCACTTGCAACCGCATCTTTGCTCATGCGGCGAGTAAGTCGTGATGACTTGTGCTCCAAAAGGTGGCGCTTGCCGGCGCGCTCGTGCATAACTTTTCCGGTGCCGGTAAGACGGAATGTCTTCTTGGCTCCGCTATGCGTCTTCATCTTTGGCATTTCGTGCTCCTCTTTTACTATTTCAGTGACCGTTAAAAATCTATTCGCTTTCTGCAGCAACACTTTCGGGCGCTGGTTTCTCTGAACTCTTCTTTGGAGCGCTCTTCTTGACTAGCGGACCAAGAACCATCGTCATATTACGTCCCTCTTGCTTTGGGGCGAATTCAACGAAAGCTAGTTCTGCCAAACTTTCAGAAAGCTTCATCAACAAGCGGTAGCCGATCTCAGGACGAGCCTGTTCGCGACCACGGAATTGAATAGTTACCTTTACCTTGTCGCCACCTTTAAGAAACTTCTCGATATGAGATCGTTTGGTTTCGTAATCGTGTGGCTCGATCTTTGGTCGAAGTCGCATCTCCTTGACCACAATGTGGGTCTGATTCTGTCTGGCCTCTCGTGCCTTTTGTGCGATCTCGTATTTGTACTTTCCGAAATCCATAATCTTGCAAACGGGAGGTTTGGCCTCTGGAGCGATTTCGACGAGGTCAAGTCCGACCTCTTCAGCCATGCGCAAAGCGGTATCGATATCAACGACGCCAACTTGTTCTCCAGTAAAACCAATCAGACGAACTTCCGGGGTGCGGATTCGATCGTTGATTCGTGGTTCGGTACTGATAACTGCCCCTTCCTTCTTGTTCACCTGCGATAAGAGTTCTTATCCAGGGCAAAAGGAGACAGCCGCGCAATCGCGATCCACGATCTAGCTATCACAAGCTAGTTCTGACCGCTACAGCTATAAAGCCTGCGAGCCAGGTGGAACTAAAAAGACCAGTCCGCCGAAGCGAGATAGGTGGGAGCGGCAAACTCCTCTTGGTGAGGAAAGGGTACTGGAAAGCCCCTCTTAAGGGAAAACGAGGAAATTACCCTCCGATAGCGTGAACGCCACCGTCCACGTGGATGATCTCTCCCGTGGTCTTAGGGAACCAGTCCGAAAGTAGAGCTACCGCGCCTTGGGCTGCAGGTACTGGATCGGTCACATCCCATTTCAGCGGGGCCCTGGAATCCCAGACGGTCTCAAATTCAATGAATCCAGGGATGGATTTAGCGGCAATTGTCTTAATCGGGCCGGCAGCGATGAGGTTGACCCGCACATTTTCCTTGCCGAGATCGCGAGCGAGATAGCGAGAGGTGGATTCCAAGGCCGCCTTGGCTACGCCCATCCAGTCATATTTCGGCCAAGCGACCTGAGCATCAAAATCTAAACCAACGACGCTGGCGCCTTGGCCTTCAAGAAAGAGCGGTCTGGCCGCCATGGTGAGTGACTTCAGCGAAAAAGCTGAAACATGGAGAGCCGTAGCGACATCCTCCCACTGGGTGTTGAGAAAATTTCCCCCGAGAGCCGCCTCCGGCGCAAATCCAATGGAGTGCACGACACCGTCCAGGTGGGGCAGGTATTCGCGGACGCGATCTGCGAGCGCCTCGAGATCGGCAGCATTTGTAACATCGAGTTCGATAACTGGGACCAATTTGGGGAGACGAGCAGCAATTCGTGTGGTCAGACTAGTGGCCCGGCCAAATGAGGTGAGGAGGACGTTGGCACCTTGCTCTTGGGCAAGGCGGGCAATGTGGAAAGCGATCGACTGATCGGTGAGAACTCCCGTCACCAAGATATTTTTGTCTTGAAGAATCCCCATGATTAATGCCCCATTCCTAATCCACCATCGACTGGTATTACTGCTCCTGTTATATAACTTGCTGAAGAAGAGGCCAAGAACGTAATCACGCCTGCCACCTCCTCGGGAGAGCAAAATCGTTGCAACGGAACGGCATCGATAATTGCTTTCCGTCGATCTTCGGGCAAAACTGCGGTCATATCGGTATCTACGAATCCGGGAGCCACCACATTTGCCGTGATGCCACGACTTCCAAGTTCACGGGCAAGGGATCTTGCCATTCCAACTAGTCCACTCTTTGTTGCCGCATAATTAACTTGTCCGGCCGACCCTAAAAGGCCGACAACCGATCCCACAAAAATAATACGTCCGCTCTTCTTTTTCAGCATCCCACGGACTACTGCCTTAGCAACACGAAAAGAGCCAAAGAGGTTGGCCTCTAAAACATCCCCGAAATCCTCATCGCTCATGCGCATAACCAGACCATCTCGAGTGATTCCAGCATTTGCAACGAGCACATCGACGCTTCCGAAGCGCTCCTCTATCTCTTTAAAACCAGCTTCCACCGATGCCGATTGACTGACATCCATCTTCACGCCGTGCAGACCAGTGGGAATCTCACCGCTGCGATACGTCACAACAACGGTGTCACCCAATTGCTGGAATGCCGTGGCAATAGCCAGGCCGATTCCGCGATTTCCGCCGGTGACAAGAACGGTTCGGGGCGCCGAAGTAATAGGTGCGCTGCTCATAAAGGGTGAACTTACCCGTTACTCATGCGTACCCCTAGCCGATACCACTTAATCGAAAGGGCGAGTTTTCCCAAAGCCGAATAGGCTTCTCTCGTGGCCAAGCGAGCAAAAAACCCCGACATCATCTCTATTACTGGAGCCCAGTCGAGCCTGAGCCAAGATCAATCCGTAAGAGCCCGTAGATATTTCATCTCCATGATGGTCCGAACCGCCTGTTTTATCTTGACCATCTTTTTACCCAGTCCTTATCGCTGGATTGCCCTCTTCGGAGCGGTGGTATTGCCCTACATTTCTGTTGTGGTTGCCAATGCTGGTCGCGAAAACTCCTCTCCCGGCTCGGCGATATTTAATGAAGGCCAGAAAAGTATCGGCTAAGTGAAGAGACTCTTCCGACCTGCATCTCTACTTCAAAGCGCGCTGGCGCTGGCGCTGATTGGGTTATGCCTGCTAGCTGCAAATTGGCAGTGGCATAAAGGCCAATTCCGCTCACACCAAAATTCCATCATTTCCAGTAATCAATCCGCTCCCACCCTCCATCAATCTGAGCTCATAGGTGCCGATCCCCTCACCATTCAATGGCGACTTGCCGAACTTTCTGGCGCCTTTGATCCCTCGCACCAATTGCTCTTAAAGAATCGGTACAGCGATGGCCACTACGGCTTTGAGGTTCTAACGCTATTTCGAACCGCCACAGGAGAAAACTTCTGGGTAGACCGGGGATGGGTTGCGGCTGGTCCTGCCGCCACTATCGCACCGAAGGTGCCAATAATAAGTTCACGGCAAATGTCGGTCGTAGTTCGAATTCGAGCTGACGACATCAGCAGACAAATTGAAGGATCGTACTTTGCCTTGCCTGGCACTAAACGGCCGACAGTTAAGTTGGCTTCAACACAAGGTGTTACCGCAGCACGTTATTACGTAGATCTCTATTCCAGCTCCGATACATCAGTAAAGTCACTAACGCCCATCACATTGCCAGAACTTAGTAACGGCCCGCATTTTGCTTACGCGCTCCAGTGGTTAGCCTTTGCAGTTTTACTCGTCGTTGGCCGAATTCTGTTATTCCGCGAATCCAAGTGATTGTCGCTCGTACAAATCGAAATAGAGGCCACCACGAGCAACTAATTCTTCGTGGACACCTCGTTCGACAATAGCTCCCTTATCTAGTACCAAAATTTGATCTGCCTGCTGAATGGTGGAGAGTCGATGCGCGATAACAATGCTGGTGCGATTAACCAAAGCAATCTTCAACGCAGACTGGACCAGCGCTTCATTCTCCGAATCTAAATGGGCCGTCGCTTCATCCAGAATGACAATGCTGGGAGCTTTGAGAAGTAGTCGAGCGATTGCTAAACGTTGCTTCTCCCCTCCCGAAAGACGGTGTCCTCTTTCACCAACCACGGTATCGAAACCATTTGGCAAGGATTGAATGAAATCTCCAATTTGCGCCGCTTGGCAGGCGGCAAACATTTCTTCTTCAGTCGCATCGGGTTTGGCGTATCGAAGATTGACCGCGATGCTGTCATGGAACATATGCGAATCTTGGGTAACCACCCCAATGTGCGCTCGCAAAGATGTTACGGAAAGGTCCCGAATATCGGTGCCATCTATTGCGATTGATCCCGAAGTGACATCGTAGAGCCGCGGAATGAGACCAGAAATCGTGCTCTTGCCTGCACCGGAGGGTCCAACGATCGCCGTGAGCGTTCCCGGTGCGACGTCGAAGGTAATCCCGTTGAGAACCGTTCCGGTATCCACCATCTCGGCTTTTGCCGTCATTTCCAGCGAAGCGAGCGAAATATCTTCTGCCTTGGGATATGCGAAGTGAACATCGTGAAAAGAGATAAGCGGATTAACGCTATTCAGAGTTTTGGCATCGGGACGGTCTTTCACCATGGGCTCTAGGTCCAACACCTCAAAGACACGTTCAAAGGAGACAAGTGCTGACATGACATCGACCCGCACATTGGAAAGTGCAGTCAGCGGCCCGTACAGCCGAGCAAGTAGAGCAGTGATGGCCAATAAGGTGCCCACCGTTAACTTCTGCGAGATCGCAAGGTGTCCCCCTATGCCGTAAGCGATCGCCGTAGCGACCGCCGCAATGGAAGTAAGTGAAATAAAAAATATTCGGTTGAGAAGTGCGATCGAAATGCCGATATCTGCAACTTTTCGAGCTCGCTGGGAAAAAGTTGCTTTCTCTTTTGTTGAATCACCATAAAGGGCGACCAAAAGTGCTCCGGACACGTTGAAACGTTCGGTCATCGTTGCCGACATTTCGGCGTTTAAGTTATAGGACGCTCGGGTGAGACTTTGTAAACGCCTGCCTACCCATTTCGTTGGAATCAAAAAAAGCGGAAGAAGTACAAATGAAACGACCGTTATTTGCCACGACAAGGTAAGCATTGTTGCAGCAACAAGAATCAAGCTAAGAACATTGCTTACTACGCCAGAAAGTGTCGCCGTAAAGGCTTGTTGCGCCCCAATGACATCAGAATTGAGACGGGATATAAGCGCACCAGTTTGGGTTCGAGTAAAGAATGCAATCGACTGACGTTGCACATGAGTAAAGACTTGAGTGCGTAAGTCGTAGATCAAGCCTTCGCCAATTCGACTGGAGAACCAGCGCCCAGCCATGCTCATTAATGCATCCAGAATTGCCAATATTCCTACGATGATCGCATAGCGAGTGACAAGGGCTCCATTTTTTGGGATGACACCTTGATCGATGAGTTTTCGCAAAATCAACGGCGAGGCAACCACCAAAAGAGCATCGACAATTACCGTCAAAAGAAAGATGGAGAGAGCCACCTTGTACGGCTTGGCAAAGCTGACAATGCGTTGGAAGGTCCCGGCTTTCAGCTTTTGGTGCTTTACAGACTGATCTTGAGTGAGCGAGCGAAAGCTCATCCAGTTACCGTGCATTGACATGGCTAAACCTTATGCGCAAACGCTAGACAGTGAACCCAATCGCCCGCAATTGCTCGCGACCATCATCACTGATGCGGTTTGGACCCCATGGCGGCATCCATACCCAGTTGATTTTCACATCAGTAGTTAAATCATGCAGGACCTGGCGAGTTTGATCTTCGATAACATCTTGAAGTGGGCAGGCAGCCGAAGTAAGGGTCATATCGAGAATCGCAACATTGCTCTCATCAACGCGCATGTCGTAGACCAGTCCCAAATCAATGACATTGATCCCAAGCTCTGGATCGATAACATCCTTCATTGCCTCGGTTACATCATCAAGGCTTGCTGGACTTGTGCTCATTTTTCTCCTCCGGACATGGTGTTAACGGTCAATCCTTGAGCAGCGGCATCCTTAAAAGCCATCCACCCTAAGAGTGCACATTTGATTCGGGCGGGAAATTTGGAAACTCCTGCGAATGCGACTGCATCTTCGAGGATTTCCTCATCTCCGCTCTGGGTTCCCTTGCTTTGCATCAAACCTGTAAAATTTTCAACGACTGCAAATGCATCCGTGACGTTCTTGCCAATCATGAGTTCGGTCATTATCGAAGTGCTGGCTTGAGAGATAGAACAACCGACTCCTTCCCAATTGATATCACGAACATTTTCGCCATCGAGGAAAATATTAAGGGTGACCTCATCTCCGCAGCTGGGATTAACATGGTGAACCTGAGCCGTTGGATTGGGGGTGAGCCCTTTATGAGAAGGCTTTTTGTAATGTTCAAGAATGACTTCTTGATAGAGCGAGTCGAGTTCCATGTTTATACCTTAAAATATTTCTGAACCGAAAGAATGCCCTCAAGTAGCGCATCCACTTCGGATTCATCGTTGTAGAGATAAAAGGAAGCCCGAGTAGTACCCACAACTTGCAGCTTGCGCATCAACGGCCAAGCGCAATGGTGCCCGGTACGTACCGCGATGCCGAGTTGATCAAGAACTTGTCCGACATCGTGAGGATGCACTCCTTCGATTGTAAAAGAGATAACGCCACCGCGATCGTGAAGATCAACCGGACCCACCACATCTACGCCAGACATTCCAGCGATGCCATCCAAAGTTCGAGCGGTAAGGGCCAACTCATGCTGATGAATTCGCTCTAGGCCAACCGAAGACAGGTATTTAAGCGCTGCCGCCAATCCCACCGCTTGAGCCATGTTGGGGACGCCGGCTTCAAATCGTTTAGGTATGGGAGCCCAGGTAGCCGCAGTCATGGTGACGGTTTCAATCATGGAACCACCAGTGAGAAATGGCTCCATCTCAGAGAGTAGATCTTCTCTCCCCCACAAGATGCCCACGCCTGTCGGTCCCAGCGCTTTATGCCCAGAGAATGCCAAAAAGTCCACGCCTAAAGTCTTAACATCAATGGCAAAGTGAGGAGCCGATTGGCAAGCATCTAGAACGACGAGAGCGCCAACGCCATGCGCTCTTTTTACGATATCGGTTAACGGAACGATCGTTCCCAAGACATTGGACTGATGCGTTATAGCCACAATCTTGGTGCGCGGTGAAATTACCCGGTCAATACGTGAGAGATCTAGTCGCCCCTCTTTGGTTACTTCAAACCATTTGAGCAC
>CANCSL010000045.1 GCA_947380835.1 Actinomycetota bacterium
AGGTGAAATTTCACGTGAGAGTTCGTGACCGTGAAGCGGGTAGCCCATTTCCGTGCGCAATGTGTCCCGAGAACCCAGGCCGCACACTCTTCCGTCCTGCGCAGCAATTTCTTTAACGAGAAGTTCCCAGAGTTCTAGGGCGCTAGACCACGAGGGAAGGAGCTCGTAACCGAACTCACCTGTGTATCCCGTTCGGCAAACAATTACTTTCCCTAAGTCGGCATGTCCAGGAATTTCAACTTCCGTGAATTGCATGTAATCCAGGTCAAGAGACAACCCCAAGGACTCCATAACTTTCGTACTCAATGGTCCTTGTACTGCAAAGACGCCATAGCCTTCATGCACGTTGACCACCGTGATTCCGGACGGTGCATTTTTATGAAGTACTGAAAATACATCAGCACAATTTGCTGCATTAGGAATCAAAAAGAAGTCAGTATCCGACTTCTGATAAACAATTAAGTCATCGATCACTCCGCCCGATGCATCGCAGAGCAAGTTGTATTGGGCGCTGCCGCTGGTGATTCTCAGCAGATCGTTCGTGATCATGGTGTTTAAGAATTCGAGCGCACCTTCGCCCTGGACCGAGATCTTGCCAAGATGCGAAACATCAAAAAGCCCGACACGTTCTCGCACTGCGGCATGTTCGGCTAAGACTCCACCAGAAAAACCATCAATGGCGCCCTTCGGATATTCAATGGGCATGTCCCAGCCACCGAAATCGGCCAACTTTGCGCCTGCGTTGTGATGCCAATCAAATATCGGAGATTTCATGTTCGTAACTTATCGTCTAATGTAGGAAAATGACTGCTCTCAAACTTGCATCTGCTTCCAGTTCCGGCCCGGTTGTTTTAGGTCTCTCCGCCAAAAATGGAAGATTGGCAATCCACCATGGCAATTCGCTTGCGAAGAACGCCTTCCCTTCTAGCGACGAGAAAAGACAATTGCTTTCAATTCTGAAGGACCTTGGTGCCACCGGTGCTATAGATGAGGTAGTTAAAGTTCCTTTCCGCAAGCCTCGTCTGGTCATATTCACTGGTTTGGGCACGACCACAAATCAATTCGAACACGAACTTCTTCGTCGAGCTTCGGGAGCTGCAACACGATCACTTCTTTCGATCGAGTCAGCGAACTATTTGCTTCCACATACATCGGTTGAAGAGCTTGCTGCAATCGCGGAAGGCGCGGCATTGGGCGGGTATGTCTTTTCGGAATTTAGAAAAGATAGCAAGAAAGAAGCCCTGCCGGCCTTGACCAACGCGATCATCGTTTCTCAATTTTCCGGGTCGGGCGCAGCCAAGAGTGCGGTACGTCGTGCCGGAATCATCGGTCGACGAACCACTTTGGTCCGCGACCTCATTAACACTCCCCCAAGCCATTTAACGCCGAAGACCTTCTCCGAGCGAATGAAAAAAGAAGCGAGCGCCCTTGGGCTAAAGGTGGAGATCTTGAATGAGACCTCCCTTCGCCAAAAGGGATACGGGGGAATTTCTGCAGTGGGACAGGGATCGGCAAATCCTCCGCGCCTCTTGCGCGTTTCGTATTCGCCCGCCAAAGCTAAACAACGCATTGCCTTCGTCGGTAAGGGCATCACTTTTGACACGGGTGGCTTGGCGCTGAAGCCGGCGGACGGCATGGAAGCCATGAAGAGCGATATGAGTGGCGCTGCCGCAGTCATTGCCGCCGTGATGGCGATTGCCGAGCTGAAATTGCCAATCGCTGTAGATGGCTGGGCGGCACTTGCCGAAAATATGGTCTCCTCTACTGCAACTCGACCTAGCGACATTATTTCTATGTACGGTGGCAAGACCGTCGAAGTTATCAATCCTGATGCCGAAGGTCGCCTCGTTCTCGGCGATGCCTTGGTTCGGGCTCAGGAGTTCGCAGCCCTGAATAAATCCGGAGCAAAATTCTTAGGCGTCGTTGATGTAGCCACCTTGACTGGCCACCAGGGAGTCGCACTCGGAACCCGCATGAGCGCTCTCATGACCAACAATCCAGAATTTCAAACCCTCTTCCTGCAGGCATCTGCTGAGAGCGGTGAGAGTTTCTGGCCCATGCCATTCCCCGAAGAACTGCGACCCACCTTTGACTCCCCTGTTGCCGATATCGCCAATATGGGCGATCGCATGGGGGGAATGTTGGTGGCCGGCATGTTCTTGCGGGAGTTCATCAAGCCCGAGAACCCTTGGTTGCACCTCGACATTGCCAGTCCGGCCTACAACAGCGGGTCTGCCTTTGGGTACACCCCAGTCGGGGGAACCGGCGTTTCGCTCCGAGCCCTGATTCGATTGGCCGAATTGGCTCTGAGCCAGGGGTAACCCAGGCCACTTTGAGCGGGAAATCGCTGCCAGATTCGTGGCAGGATTAGCGTCTGCCGTTTAATACTCGAAGGGTTGACCGTGTCTGAATTTGATCTTCTTATCCTTGGTGGAGGAAGCGGCGGATACGCCTGCGCCCTTCGCGCCGCCCAATTAGGACTTTCTGTTGCCCTAGTCGAAGAAGACAAACTCGGAGGCACCTGCCTGCATCGTGGTTGCATCCCTACCAAGGCGCTCCTCCATGCTGGCGAAGTAGCAGACAGCGCTCGTCATGCTTCCGAATTCGGCGTCAACGCCTCTTTCATCTCCATGGACATGCTGGCTGTTAACGCCTACAAAGATGGCGTGATCTCCAAACTCCATAAAGGGCTGCAAGGTTTGGTTAAATCCCGCAACATCACCTACATCGAAGGTCATGGTCGCCTGGTTGGCAAAAATGCCATTGAAGTCAATGGCGTCCAATACACCGGGAAAAATATTGTTCTTGCTACCGGCTCTTATGCCCGAACCCTTCCTGGCTTAGAGATCGATGGCGTTCAGATTATTACAAGCGATCACGCAACCAAATTGGAGAAAGTTCCTGCAACTGCCATCGTCCTCGGCGGCGGCGTAATTGGATGTGAGTTTGCCTCAGTCTGGAAGTCCTTTGGCTCCGATGTAACCATTATTGAAGCTCTACCTCGCCTTGTTGCCCTAGAAGATGAATCTTCGAGCAAGCAACTCGAACGCGCCTTCCGCAAACGAGGTATCAAATTTGAAGTCGGAACTCGCTTTGCATCAGCCACCAAGGGCGCAGATGGAGTAACCGTTACTCTGGAGAATGGCGCCACATTCACCGCCGAAGTACTTCTCGTCTCTGTTGGCCGTGGGCCAGTCTCAGCGAACTTGGGATATGAAGAAGCCGGAGTCGCGATGGATCGCGGTTATGTGCTCGTCGACAACAAGTGCCGCACCAACGTTCCTGGAATTTGGGCCGTTGGCGATTTGATTCCAACTCTGCAATTAGCCCACGTTGGGTTTGGCGAGGGAATCTTGGTTGCTGAAGAAATCGCAGGGCTCAATCCGCGTCCAATCAATTACGACGGTGTTCCTCGCGTTACCTACTCGGAACCAGAAGTTGCATCTGTTGGTTTGACGACCGCAGTTGCAAAGGAACGCGGCTACGACGTTGTCGAACTCACCTACGATCTTGCTGGTAACGGCAAGGCAAATATCCTCAAAACTGCTGGATCTATCAAACTTGTTGCAGAAAAGAACGGCCCCGTCCTAGGAATCCACATGGTCGGCGCTCGCGTCGGTGAACTCTTGGCCGAAGCCCAATTGATCTATAACTGGGAGGCAGAAGCCGACGACGTCGCTCCTCTCATTCATGCGCACCCCACAATGTCAGAAGCTATGGGCGAAGCGCATATGGCACTTGCAGGCAAACCACTTCACGCACACGGGTAATTGGAGAATAATCAATGACTTTTTCAGTAACGATGCCTGCGCTCGGAGAGAGCGTCACCGAAGGAACCGTAACTCGTTGGCTCAAGGCCGAAGGTGACCAGGTTGCGATTGACGAACCACTTCTCGAAGTATCCACCGACAAGGTTGATACCGAGATTCCTTCTCCCGTAGCCGGAACCGTGAAGAAGATCGTTGTTCAGGTAGATGAGACTGTCGCCGTTGGTGCAGAACTAGTTGTTATTGAAGATGGCCTCTCCAGTCCAGTTATTGCTCCGCCAGTTGCCCCCGCTGCCCCAGTTGTAGAGACCCCCGCACCGGCTGTTGCTGCGCCGGTTGTTTCAGAACCCGAAGTTGTTGTTGCGCCAGTTGTTGCTGCGCCAGTAGCCACAAGTGCCGGCACCATCGTCACCATGCCAGCTCTGGGTGAATCCGTTACCGAAGGCACAGTCACTCGCTGGTTGAAGAACGTAGGAGATTCAGTCACAGCCGATGAAGCGCTTTTGGAAGTATCTACCGACAAAGTTGATACCGAGATTCCTTCTCCTGTCAGCGGAACAATTCTTTCCATCGAAGTACCTGTTGATGCAACCGTCCCGGTAGGTGCGCGACTTGCGACAATTGGCATAGCCGGTGCCGCTGTTCCATCTGCCGCGCCTGCCGCGCCTGTTGCTCCTGTAGCTCCTGTAGTTGCAACTCCGATTGCACCAGTTGCACCTGTAGTTGTCGCACCAGCACCTGTGGCATCTGTGGTTGCAGCACCAGCACCTGTGGCACCTGTGGTTGCAGCACCTGTCATCGCAGATGAGAGCTACGTGACTCCTATTGTGCGCAAGCTTGCCTCCGAACAAGGCGTCAACCTTGCCTCTGTTGTCGGAAGTGGCATTGGCGGCCGCATCCGTAAGGAAGATGTGCTCGCTGCAGCCAAGCCGGTCGCACCAATCGCGCCTAGCGCCTCTGCTCCATCGGTTGCTAAGCCGGTTGCAGTTTCACCACTGCGTGGAACTACGGTGCCGATGACTCGTTTGCGAAAGGTTATTGCTGCACGGATGGTTGAATCGCTTCAAACTAGTGCGCAACTAACTACCGTCGTCGAAGTTGATGTCACGAAGATTTCACGTTTGCGCGATCGCGCCAAGGCTGGTTTTGAAGCTCGCGAAGGCGTCAAGCTCACCTTCTTGCCGTTCTTCTCCGTTGCAGTCTGTGAGGCGCTCAAGCAGCACCCAGTCCTCAACTCATCCATCGATGGTGACAATGTGATTTATCACGGCGCCGAACATCTAGGTGTCGCCGTTGACACAGAACGCGGATTGTTGGTACCAGTCATTCGTGATGCCGGAGATCTCAATATCGGGGCGGTCGCAAGAAAGATTTCTGATGTTGCAGCTCGTACGCGCGACAACAAAATCACTCCCGATGAACTTGGTGGTGGCACGTTCACGCTCACCAATACCGGAAGCCGTGGCGCACTCTTTGATACCCCGATTATCAATCAACCCCAGGTAGCGATCTTGGGTCTTGGAGCGGTCGTCAAGCGTCCCGTTGTCATGAAGGGCGAAGACGGTGGCGAGACCATTGCCATTCGTTCCATGGTTTATTTGGCGCTTTCCTACGATCACCGCATAGTCGATGGCGCAGATGCCGCTCGCTTCTTGGTCACTTTGAAAACCCGACTAGAAGAAGGTCGCTTCGAATCCGACCTTGGGTTGTAGTCGGTGACGCCTCCACAACGCATCGCAATTTCTGGTGCATCTGGTCTCATTGGAACGGCCCTGGTTGGTCACCTTCGAAGCGAAGGACATACTGTCCAACGCTTCGTTCGCCGAGAAGCTAAATCACCGGACGAGATCTCTTGGGATCCCATTGCTGGCACCGTCGATCTCCATGCTCTTGAAGGTGTGAATGCCGTTATTCACTTAGCTGGCGCCGGAGTTGGCGATAAACGGTGGACACCTAAGTACAAGGCCACCATTTTGAATTCACGCTTGTTAGGTACCACGGCGATCGCACATGCAGTGGCAACCGTTCAGCCCGATGTCTTCATCTCTGCCAGCGCAGTGGGTTGGTACGGCGAATCCGGAAATCGCGCCGTTGTCGAAAGCGATCGTGCCGGTGATGATTTCTTGGCAACTGTGTGTCGAGAGTGGGAAAGCGCCGCGGACTTGGCTGGCGATGTTCGCACCGTAAAAATCCGTACCGGTCTAGTTCTCGACCCTACGGGCGGAGCTCTCGGAAAACTTATTCCACTTTTTCGTCTAGGTCTTGGTGGGCGTTTAGGGTCTGGCCAACAATGGTGGTCATGGATCACGTTGCACGATGAAATTCGCGCGATCTGCCATCTTTTGGAATCAAAGATCTCGGGACCAGTAAATCTGACATCTCCAAACCCGGTCACGAATCAAGAGTTCACAGCCGCACTTGCACGCGCTCTTCATCGTCCTGCAGTTTTCCCCGTCCCTGCCTTTGCGTTACGAATCGCTATGGGTGGATTTTCCAGCGAGGTGTTAGGTTCAAAGAAAGTAATTCCACAACAATTGCAAGAGGATGGATTTACCTTTGATTACCCGCACGTCATTAATGCTTTAGCTGAGTTGATCGAATAATCGCTTCGGCGACTTTTCTTCCGCTAGATAAAGCCCCTTGTTGAGAGGGCATTGCACGATGATCGCCGATTACGTACACGTTCTCACGCACTGCAAAAACTTCGCATGGATAATCAGTATGAAGCGGCAGAGCCTGCTTCATCTGATAACTGGCAACGAGATTCCAACTGCGCGTATCCGCGCTCCACAATTTCGCTAGCCATCTTCTGACTTCACTTTCAGAGACCGGCGCGATAGTTGTCGTGGCTATCAAATGGGTATCGATTGGAGCATACGCACTTGACACTCGAGAGATGACGATGGAATTAGCAACCGGAGCTTTTCGATCCACCACCAAGTAGTCATCACGATCCAAAGGGGTATTTGTGGAGTGGTACCAAGTAGTACTTTCACTTGCACGAGGTGAATCTGTGAGATCCAGTAATTGAGTTGCGGTTGTCAGGTCGGTGGCCACGATCACGTTTTCCGCCGAATATTCGGTTGTTGAAGTCTGGACCTTGGTGCCTTCGATTCTTTGCACGACTTCACCGAGATGAATATTTGTTACCGGGGCGGCCAGTTTCTCCGAGAATTTCTTTACTCCATACCTTGGCACACCCGGAATTGCTTTGGTGAAAAAGCCCAAAATCTCACGGATAACTTCTGCCGATACCAAGGCGGGATCGCACAAGGTCACTCCTTGAAGGAATGGATTTAAAGTATCGGCGGCAAACCCTGGGAACTTCAAGCATGCGCTCCCAAAAGATTTGTGAGCCGATTGCTTACTTCGAAGAAAATTGAGAAAGGCAATCTTCTCTGAAATGGACCCGGTTGCACCACGAAGGAGACCCGGAAGAAATTTCAAGGAATTGCGCGGATCCCCCACCAACAGATCTCCGCTTTCTTGGCTGATGCGGATTGCAGGTGTAATCGGAGAAAACTCCAAATCTTCAAGAAGCCTAAAAGCAATGACTTCGGGGTAACTGGGATTGATTACTTGAAAACCGCGATCCAAGATAAAGCCATCCACCTCATCGCTGGTGACTCGACCACCGACTCGATCTGAACTCTCTAAGACCAATACATCTCGCCCGCTGTTCTGCAATATTCGAGCAGCAGATAATCCTGCAAGTCCCGCGCCAATAACAATGGTGTCGTGATGAGTGCTCATGGGTGAATAGATGCCTTCCTGGCATCTTCGAGTATCTTCGCCACGGCAAGAGCCTGATGCACAGTGGTGGGCCACTCCCCTAAACCTTTAAGCGCGGACATGACAGCAGTGTAAAAATGAGGATAGTTACCATTGCTAGGCGAATATTCAACAACTTCTTCTCCTCGATAGAGAAGAGCTTTGGATGATGTCGACACATTCCACACGCCGTCAATGGGAACGACTCCTTCTCGCAGGAGCGCCTCCTGCGGATCAAGATCTTGAATAACTATCGCTCCGGCATCACCCATCAGGCGCACCCTCGGTCCCGGGCTGCCCACAATCGCCGATGCCGAAAGGTATGAGTCCATGCCCGAGCCATGCTTCAAAACGAGCACCACATCATCGTCTGCATAACCTCGAATCGAGCGCACCGAAGAATGAACTAATTGGGCAGGTCCGAATAAATGAAGTGCGATGGAAACTAGATGGCTCTGTAAATCCAGAAGAGTTCCGCCGCCCATTTCAAAGTTGTCGCGCTCTCGCCAAGAAGCTGGGTTTGGCGTAGGTCGGAACCTTTCAAAACGTGAATCCATTCGAAAAACATTGCCCAGTACATTTTCCGAAAGAGCTTTTTGAATAGTAAGCGTGTCGGAATCCCACAGACGGTTGTAGAAAACCGAGATGGGGATGCCAGTGGCTTGCGTTACCTCGGCGATCCGCTCCGTTTCAGCAAGGTTAAGTGCCATGGGCTTATCTACTACGGCTGGAATTCCAGCTTGCAAAGCCTGGATTGCCTGATCGGCATGCACCGAATTTGCGGAAGCGATAACAATGAGATCTAGATCGTCATCCAAAATCTCCGAAAAAGTTGGCCTGATGTGTGCTTGCGGAAAATCCAAAGATGCTTGGGCTTTACGTTCAACGTTCGTTGTAACAATGGCAGCAAGTTCAAAGCCGGC
>CANCSL010000046.1 GCA_947380835.1 Actinomycetota bacterium
CCTCAAATTTTAGTTCTGGCTCATGGAGTCATGAGCGAGAAAATGTCTAAGACGCTTCGAACAACCGACGCAGAGTGGCGCCGGGTTATGGCTACCAATTTGGATTCCGTCTTCACGGCCGTCAGTGAAGTCGGATCCAAAATGGCCGAGGCTCGAAACGGTCGCATTGTTATTTTCTCGGCTTGTCTCGGTCGAATGTCGGGTCCTGGAAATGCGGGCGGACTGGCGCCGTATCGGATTAGCAAGGCTGGAGTGAATGCTCTGGTTCGAAATCTCGCTCACGAGACTGGCCACGGTTCGCGAGGACTCTTGGTTGATGCCATCTGTCCCAACCATTCGCGCACCGATATGGGTGGCCCCGACGCACCACGTTCAGCAGAAGAAGGTGCCGAGACTGCAATCTGGTTAGCGCTTCGTGAATTCACACCCGGCGTTGATCAGACTGGTTTGTTCTGGGAGGACCGACAAGTAATTCCTTGGTAATGATTCTAGGAGCAGCGACAAGTAATTCCTTGGAGAGAATCAGGGAGGAGCGACAAATAATTCCTTGGAGTGATTCTGGGAGGACCGAAGGGTCATTCCTGGGCGATGAGAGGGTGAGATTAGTTCCCTTTGTAGCCGAAGAGCGCTGAAAGAAAAGTTGCAAGTGCAAGCAATGAGAGCGGTACCGCAACAACGATCAGACCACCGCTGAACATGAAGTAGCAGACGCCGAGCGTGATTAAATTGGCCAGAACCGCAGGCGCTCGCCCAAATGACTTTCGTTGGGCAAATCCGTTAGATGAAATGTAAAGCGCACCGGCGCCAAGCAGGCCAAAGACAACTTCCCCAATAAGTGCGCCAGGGGCGGAGACGGTTTTGAATATTCCGGAAAGTCCTAAGTAGACAACCAGAAGCACTAACAGCCCTGATTCCAGGCGCAGAAGGCGGATGGCGTTGAGGCGGGCGGTTTCGTATTGAAGGAAAGCGCGGACTCCAAGGTTACTTTTTTCGTTCTTTGCTGAATTGGATTCCGATGAGTCATGGCCATGCTCAGGGTCAGTCATATTTTTTTCAGCAACCCTTCTCAACTTGGATATCAAATAATAGCCTTTGAATATGGTCCGAACTCTCGAATTTCGGAATAACGGCATCATCGACTCGTTAACCGGCGCGATGGCTCCTGCACTTTTTTATGAAAATTTACAACGGGAAATTTCAGCCGCCGATAGGGATCGGCGAACACTTTCCATTATTTCTATTGTTGTGGTCCGGCGAAAATTAGGCGAGGGGGAGGAACTTGATGCCCCACTCTCCGAGCGAATAATCAAAATTACAAGCCTCATCGATCACGGGATGCGGGCGGACGAGTACTTCTCACGAATTTCTGAAGATGGCTTTTGGGTTCTCATCCGAGGCACAAAAGAGAATGCCCTAATGGCGATCAAACGCACTGAATTAGATCCCGACATACGAATCGAAGTGGTGGAACGAGAAGAGGGGGAATCCTTCCGTTCGTGGGTCAGCCGGGTAGACAGAGTTCATTTTGCATAGCTACCTATTTTGAGAATGCATTACTTGTTGTGATTTAAAGTTTACGGTTAGCAATAATTTTGCTGCCAATTCACATCATTCATAACCAGAGATAAAGTTGAACGATCCAGGGCGGTTTGCTCTGCATATGGATAATCTCTCGTTGCAGCGCAGGCCTCTGATTTCCAGGGGAGAGGTTCCTCATTCGCCTTTCTCACCTCCGAATCAAGATTCTGATCAATCCATAAGCCCCATAACCTCGAAATTTCCTAGTAAAGGGAGTTTGAACGCATCATCACTCGCTGAAACGATCCCCGCTTCAAACCCACCCAATTTTGCAAGTAGCCCGGGAACTGATCGCCGCTCGAAAGCGAACGACACCAGGACGATCCCCTTCCCGGATAGACGAAATCCCGGAGGAAGAAGCTCGTGGAAATCTGGAGAAGACGGTGTTGAGATTGAGGAAACAGCAGAGATTCATGGAAGTTCCTTTCGGATTCCCACTGATTACGGACGGCTGCAGGTGCTCATGGAAGATCCTGAAATTGAAGAGATCTGGCTTAATTCCCCGAATCGAATCTTCTATGCAAAATCTGGAGTAAGCCAACTTTCAAATTTGGTTATGACCGTTGAAGAAGTTCGTGGACTCATTGAACGACTTCTCATGTGGGGCGGGCGCAGACTTGATCTGACGAACCCATTTGTTGACGCTCGGTTGCCCGATGGCAGCAGGCTTCACGTAGCTATTCCAGAGGTCACCGCTAAAAATTGGGCAATCAACATTCGCAAACATTTAGTTCGTGGGAACTCGCTGGCCGAACTCGTTGATCTTGGTGTTATGAACTCCGAAGTCAAGGATTTTCTCACTGAATGCGTTTTAGTTGGCAAAAACCTTCTCGTGAGTGGATCGACTCAGGCGGGGAAAACCACGCTGTTGAATGCTCTTGTAAGTGCTGTGCCGAACAAGAGTCGGGTAATTACGATTGAGGAAGTCTTTGAATTGCGACCAAGAGTTGCAGATTGCGTTGCTCTGCAAACCCGCTCGCCAAATCTTCAAGGAGAAGGTGAAATTCCACTCCGTCGACTTATAAAAGAAGCGTTACGAATGCGTCCCTCGCGATTAGTCGTAGGCGAAATACGAGAAGCGGAGTCGCTCGACTTACTCATCGCTTTAAACTCGGGATTGCCTGGTGCCGCGACGATTCACGCAAATTCAGCTCAAGATGCCATTGCAAAACTTCAGACTTTGCCGTTGCTAGCTGGAGAAAATATTTCACATCGATTTATCACTCCTGTTGTTGCTTCTGCGATTGACGTGGTTGTGCATATTTCGCTGAATTCTTCAGGGAGGCGAACAGTGACTCAGGTTCTGGCGCTCACTGGGAGGGTTGAAGGTGACCGCATCGAGACAGAGCCCATTTTCACTCTGTTTCAAAATGGCAAAGACTCCAGCCCTGAATACATTCGCGGCATTGGTCAGGTCGAAGGCATTAAATCTGGAGATTTGCTGATGGAGTCAACCCATTCTCGGAGGGCCAGGGGATGAAAATTCTTGATTGGAGAATTCCCATAACGTTCAATCGCTTTACGAAAAATCGGAATTCCATATATCCGGCTACTAGCGGCGCAAATTATGTCGATCCGTTTGCTAACAACTCGAAAAGTATCGATCAGGTTGCTAACAACGGTGCCTTCTCGAAAGCGAACTCAACGATCGATGGTTATTCAGAACCTCCTTCGAAATCAAAGAATGAATCTTTGGCTACGGCTGTTAAATGTGGTTTTGCTTTTCTGGCTAGTTTCATTGTGGCCACCACGATTACCAGTTCTGCGATTTTGGCACTGCCGTATGCCCTCATGATCGCTGGAACCCCTCCCATTCTTCAAAAACGAAAAAGGGAGAAAACTCGAGCGGAAATTCGGGAACTTTGGCCCGAAATTCTGGATCATGTTATTTCTGGTTTGAGATCAGGTTTGTCGCTCAGCGAAACCGTGGTCGGGCTTGGATATCGAGGACCCCAGATGACAATGCCAATTTTTCGAACTTTTGAGAAAGAACTAAAAAACGGGGTTGGTTTCGATCAAGCAATGTTCGGAATCAAGAGAGGTTTTAACGACCCTATGGCCGACCAAGTCTGCGAAGTTTTGAAGTTCGCGAAAGGCTCGGGAAGCAGAGATACATCGATCACTTTGCGTACTTTGGCAGATTTCATTCGTTCTGACCTTGATTTGCGAAATGAGATAGCTGCAAAACATGGGTGGATCAAGAATTCAGCAACGCTCGCATCAGTTGCCCCGTGGGTTCTATTGCTGATTCTGTCTTTACAACCGCAAACTTTGCGAGCTTATTCCTCCGCGTCTGGAAGCATTGTCCTCCTCGCTGGCGCGCTGATGACTGCGCTGGCCTACCTTTGGATGAACCGCGTTGGGCGCATCCCCGAAAGTCCCAGGGTATTTACTCAATGAGCACGATGCTTCTTTCTCTCTTACTTGTCTCTCCAATATTGGGATACGCGACTTCTCTCTTATGGCAAGAGTTCCATGATCCCTTGGAAGCTTTTCATGACGTCTACAGAGCTCAGTTCACTCCGATGAATGATCGGAGCGCTTCAATTAATTCCGACGTGGAAATCGCTACTCCAAGCGCAACGAAATTGAGTTTCGCTTCGGGCAAAGTTCCCATAGCCATCATTCTTGGAACTTTGTTCTACGTGATCTCTTTTGCGAGGTCTCCAAAGGTTGGCTTAGTTATAGGTGTTTTCGTAGCAATAGCGTTACTCAAATGGCGGCCAAAATTAAGGCACCGGGCGAATGAATCTAGAAGGCGAACAATAGAGAATGAATTTCCCGCATTCGCTGAGATCTTCACAATTTTGGTGGTTGCCGGCGAAAGCCCGTCTCTCGCATTAATTCGAGTCGCAGAGCGATTCAATGGCACTTTTGGTGAACTACTGAGGGTCTCGTCACTAGAGCTTACAAATGGCGGTGGATTACAGACTGCGTTGGAAAAGCTCTCGAAAATGTCTGCATCGAAAATGATTCGCCGATTCGTCGATGCGCTTCTCATTGCTATTGAAAGAGGGACGCCTTTGGCAGATGTCTTGCATCGTCAAGTGGAAGATGCAAGAAAACATCAACATACCGAAATAACTAAGTTAGCGGGGAGGGCGGAAATCTCGTTGATGATTCCTGTCGTATTTCTCATCCTCCCAATTTCGGTTCTCTTTGCTTTATGGCCTTCTTATCTAGCTTTAGGACAGAACATGTTTTGACCATTCTCTACTTCAACCAACCTCGTTAGTTCTCTACTTCAACCAACCTCGTTATCTCCTTGCCTCAGTCAGCTTGGTTATCCACAAGGGAAAAGAACTTTAAGTCGTATGCATAGCGAATTGACCACAATTTGCTCTACGAAGACACATATACAAAGTGAAAGGAAAAGACATGTCGCTCAAATCCAGAAAAAATTCTCGACAAAACTTAGTTGTCGGTAATGCCCACTCATCAAAAGATCTACCTGCGAATTCCACTGGTTCATTTCCATCGGTGACCGCCCACCTGGGAACTTTCTCCAATCGATTGGGTCTCGAATTTGATCGCGGTCTCCGTTCTTTCGCGAGAAAACGGCTCGCGCTCACGGAGAAAATTCACCTGAAGTTACAAAACGATCAAGGGGACGTACCCGGCTGGGTTCTAGTGGTACTTATGACAACTGGACTGATAACGGGGATATGGACGGTTGCCGCTCCTCGATTGTCGGCAATTTTGACCCATTCACTCGACTCGATGAACAACATTCGATAGGTGAAACTATTCAATTTAGCCAGGATCCCACTTTTCGCTTCAAATAATTACAAATCGCTGGTGAAGTCAGATGAGGGTTCGGTTGAAAGTGCATTGGTATTGATTCCGACGACAATGCTCTTTCTCGGCGTGCTACAAATTTCTGGGTTCTTTCTCTTTCAAACCGGTAACTCGAATTTCACACAAGGGATGATTGCTAGAGCTGCACTTGCCGGTTCAACACAGAATCTGGATCAGATTGAAATCACTTCCATTGCCTTGCCTGGGGGTGGCTCAATTCTCGTAGGGTCGAGGAGGGAAAGTGCCCCTGTTATCTCGCCGCTTCTTTCGTCTCGAAACAACTCCATTTTTACTGGTATCGCCGTCCGTGAAAACTGAACCAACTCAGCATGTTCCAACTCAGCATGTTCCAACTCAGCATGTTCCAACTCGGCACGTTCTGAGATTGGATTCATCGGGCGCTCGACCATCTTTTTCTGGAAGAGGTTCCAGGATTGTTTCATTCTCGGATAAAGGGAGTGCAATCCTTGAATTTCTCTTACTAGCTCTCCCGCTTTTTCTTCCGCTCACGCTCTTTCTTGCAAATGTAAGCCACAAATCGCAAATTGAATTTGATGCAAATAATCTTGCCAGGCAATTAGTCCGCGCCTATGCAACGAGTCCCGATGCATCGGTAGCCCCGTTGAGAGTTGCAAAAGTAGAGCAGACTTTCGAAGAACATATTTTGAAACCCCACGGGATAACAGTTCCGGCTTCGTTCTCAATCAATTGCTCTTCCAATCCCTGTTTGTCCCCCGGATCTCGAATTGAACTTACGGTCTCGTTAACTTCCTTATCGAGCGCTAGCAAGGCGTCTGCAAAAGTCATCGAATATGTTGACCAATGGAGAAACTCATGAGAATTGATTTACTACAGACGTGGTTTCATTTGAAAATCGAGAGGAAAGTAATTGCTTCGAATCGAATGATTAATAGAGATGAAGGCTCGCTCACTATTTTCATTTCGACGCTATTTCTTCTAACTTTGATTTTTTCGTTTGAAACGATTGATATTGCCAATTCTTACTTAGCCAAGCGGCACCTCATCCAAATAGGCGAGTCGGCGCTGCAACGTGGCGCTCACCAAATTTCGCAGGATAGATATTTCAATAGCGACTTAACGATTGAATCATTCTCATCGGGGGTGGCTCACTTTCGAGTTCCTATCGATTGCGTAAATGCTCGTTCGGCTTTTGATCAGGAGATTCGAGCCGAACACCTAGGAAGCCAGGCAATCGAGACCATTGATTGGTCGTGCCTCAACGACGTACTTATTGCAAAGTTACGCGCCAAAATTCAGCCCCCGTTGGTGGTTCCGTTGCTCTCCGCTTTGACCGGTAACTCCATTTCCATCGAAGCGACGGTATCGGCTTCTTCGGTTATCGGCAGTTAAATTCAAGAAATTCCCACTCCCCAAGACCCATTACTCTTTACCCGTGGCCGCCCGTGAATTCGAACTCGAGATCAAGAATCTCGATGTCACCTTGGCGGCGATCGAGCAGGTCCTCAATCTTCCCAAATTGATGAAAGATGCGGTCGAACTTGAGGCTGAAGCTAGCGCTCCCGACCTTTGGGACGATCCGGAAAAGGCCCAGGTAGTTACCAGCCGCCTATCTCGAGTGCAGGTTGTGATCACCCGCGTTTCCACGATTCGTCGTCGCCTGGATGATGTTCCGATTCTTATTGAACTAGCCCGCGAAGAGGGCGATGAAAAAGCATTGATCGACGCCGGCCAAGAATTGGATGACGTCACGAAATCCATCCGAGATCTAGAAGTCCAAACTTTGCTCAGTGGCGAATACGACGAGCGCGATGCTCTAGTCACGATTCGCTCCGAAGCCGGGGGAGTCGAAGCTGCTGACTGGGCTGAAATGTTGATGCGCATGTACCTGCGATATTGCGAGCGCCACCATTTCAAAGTGGACGTTCTTGAAACCTCCTACGCCGAAGAAGCCGGCATCAAGTCCACGACTTTCCGTGTCAGCACGCCATATGCATACGGGACTTTGTCGGTCGAGCAGGGGACTCATCGCTTAGTTCGCATCTCACCTTTCGACAGCCAGAGCCGCCGCCACACTTCATTTGCTGGCGTCGAAGTCGTTCCCGTTGTCGAACAGAGTGACCACATCGATATCGATGAAAAAGAGATTCGCGTCGATGTTTATCGTTCTTCCGGTCCTGGCGGCCAGGGCGTTAACACCACCGACTCCGCGGTCCGCATTACCCACTTGGCTTCAGGCATCGTGGTTTCCTGCCAAAACGAACGTTCGCAAATTCAGAATAAAGCCACCGCGATGGCCGTTCTCCAGTCAAAGCTTTTGGAACGTCGTCGCCAAGAGGAGCGCGCCCGCATTGATGCCCTCAAGGGTGATAACTCCGGCTCGTGGGGTAACCAAATGCGTTCTTATGTCTTGGCGCCGTATCAAATGGTCAAAGACTTGCGAACCGATTTCGAAGTTGGAAATCCGGCTGGCGTCCTAGATGGCGACATCGATGGCTTTATCGAAGCCGGAATCAAGTGGCGCAAGCGCAGCGAGGGCTAGTTTTCCCTCTCGAACACCCACCTCTCAGGCTCAATTAATCTTTCTAACACCCGTTTTGGCGCGTATTTCCGCCTGATTGAGAGCCTTGCTACCTAAACTGGGCGTTCTGTAGGGGAGTTCCGCCGGGAAATTTCCCACTCATGACTTAAACGAGGTGCTTGTGATTCGCTTTGAGAACGTAACCAAGATGTATCCCAAACAGGAGCGTCCAGCTCTCGACGGGGTCGACCTGGAAATCCTCAAGGGCGAGTTCGTCTTTCTTGTTGGACTTTCGGGTTCTGGTAAGTCCACCTTCCTTCGCCTGGTCTTGCGCGAAGAGAAGCCGTCCTCGGGAAACATCGTTGTCGCCGGCAAGGATCTCAATACCCTTTCCAAGCACAAGGTGCCTGAACTGCGTCGCCAAGTTGGCACCGTATTCCAGGATTTTCGCCTTCTGCCTAACAAGACCGTTGCCGAAAACGTGGCTTTCACTTTGCACGTTCTTGGATATTCGCAAAAAGAAATCAACCGCGAAGTTCCCGAAGTTCTCGAACTTGTCGG
>CANCSL010000047.1 GCA_947380835.1 Actinomycetota bacterium
GAGCCGACCGCTCCTCGATTCCATGGTCGCCACCAGCTAAACCGTCACCCCGATGGGCTCGAGAAGTGCATTGGCTGCGAGCTGTGCGCGTGGGCCTGTCCGGCAGATGCCATTTTGGTGGAAGGCGCAAACAACACTCCAGGTGAGCAATTCTCTCCAGGTGAGCGTTATGGTCGGGTTTATCAAATTAATTACGCACGCTGTATTTTCTGCGGACTCTGCATCGAGGCTTGCCCTACCCGCGCTCTGACAATGACCAATGAATACGAACTCGCTGATGACGAGCGCTCAAAATTAATTTTTGAAAAGGAAGATTTGTTGGCACCACTTCGTCAAGGAATGTTGATGCCGCCTCACCCTATGTACCCAGATAGCACTGATACCACTTACTACCGTGGTGAAGTCCCTGGCTCCCATCCATCACAGGAGACGACCAGCCATGCTTAATCTCGCCGTTCAACTCGGAAGTACCAAAACGCCAGAGGCAGTTCTCTTCTGGATACTTGCGCCACTTGCCGTACTGGCTGCGCTCGGTATTTTGATGGCAAAGAAAGCCGTTCATTCAGCTCTGCTTCTTGCTTGGATCATGATTACGCTCGCAATTTTCTATATTGCCGAGGATGCGCTCTTCCTTGGAATCGTTCAGGTTGTTGTCTACACCGGTGCAGTCATGATGCTCTTCCTCTTTATTTTGATGTTGGTCGGCGTCGATAGCTCTGATTCGCTCGTCGAAAACATCAAGGGCCAACGTGCCTCCGCCATCGTTGCGGCAGTCGGTTTAGGTGGGCTTTTGGTTTCCCTCGTCGGGCGGGCAACTCTTGGACGTTCTGCCGTCGGATTGGCATCGGCTAATCAAGGCGGAAATGTTCAAGGCTTGGCTGAACAACTCTTCACTAAATATGTCTGGGCTTTTGAAGTTGTTTCAGCGCTCCTTATTACTGCAGCTCTTGGTGCCATGGTCTTGGCCCACAGCCAGAAAGTTCACTCGCGTAACAACCAACGCGATCTTTCGATTGCCAGATTCCGTGGCGCTTCACTTGCCGCCGCCGCTGGCCTTCCTGGTTCTGGAGTTTTTGCTCGTCACAACGCGGTCGACGTTCCAGCGCTTCTGCCAGATGGGTCTCCAGCGCCTACTTCAATTTCGAGTGTTCTTGAAGCCCGTGGGGACATGATCACCAGCAAAATCTTTGAGTTACAACAGAAGGAAGAGGAGGAGAACTAAATGGATCTTTCCAATTACATCTATCTCTCTGTCATTCTCTTCACTATTGGCGCCATTGGTGTTGTCGTTCGTCGCAACGCAATTGTTGTCTTCATGTGTATCGAGCTCATGCTCAACGCAGCAAACCTCGCTTTTGTCACCTTCGCACGAATAAATGGCAACCTCGATGGCCAAGTCGCTTCCTTCTTTACGATGGTTGTGGCTGCCTGCGAAGTTGTAGTTGGACTCGCGATTATCGTCACGATTTATCGCTCCCGTCGATCGGCATCAGTTGACGATGCCAGTTTGTTGAAACGGTAATCATGACTACTAGTTCGCACTTGGTTTACTTAATCGCGCTACCACTCATCAGCGCCGCACTCTTACTTTTACTTGGCCGTAAGACCGATAAGTGGGGCCATATTTTGGCTACTTTGGTCTCAGCCAGTGCATTTGGAATTGGCGTATCCGAGTTTTTCGCAATGCAAGGTCGCACTGGCGATGCTCGAGCTGCCACGCAAAAAATCTTTAGCTGGATCTCCGTCGGAACATTTAAAGTCGATGCCTCCTTGCTCTTAGACCAGCTTTCGATCTGTTTTGTCCTCCTCATCACCGGCGTCGGAACACTTATTCACATTTATTCGATCGCATATATGTCGCACGATCACGATCGTCGTCGCTTCTTTGCGTATCTCAATCTCTTTATTGCCGCCATGTTGTTGCTCGTCCTGGGCGATTCGTACCTCAACCTTTATGTTGGTTGGGAAGGTGTCGGATTAGCTTCCTACTTGCTCATCGGTTTCTGGAATCAAAAACCTGCCTATGCAACAGCGGCAAAGAAAGCTTTTGTTGCCAACCGAGTTGGTGACGTTGGCCTATCGCTAGCCATCATGATCGCTTTCGCCCAATTTGGCACTGTCACTTTCGCTGGTGTTAAAGCTGGCGCCCCACATGCTTCTACCGCTGCATTGACCGCGATTGGTGCAATGTTGTTGCTCGCCGCTGCTGGAAAGTCGGCGCAATTTCCGTTGCAATCGTGGCTCGGCGATGCGATGGCCGGTCCAACACCGGTTTCAGCACTTATTCACGCAGCGACCATGGTTACGGCGGGCGTCTATCTCATTACTCGCTCTAACTTTATTTTTGATGGATCATCAACTGCAAGATTGATGGTTGTCATCGTCGGTGGAATCACCTTGATTTTCGGTGCCTTGATCGGTACCGCAAAAGATGACATCAAGAAGGCGTTGGCCGCCTCGACCATGTCACAGATCGGCTACATGATTTTGGCATCAGGACTCGGTCCAGTTGGATATGCCATTGCCATCATGCATTTGCTTACTCATGGTTTCTTCAAAGCCGGAATGTTCTTAGGCGCAGGTTCGGTCATGCACGGCATGGACGATGAAGTAAATATGCGTCGTTACGGTGGGATTGGCAAACTTATGCCCATCACCTTTGCAACCTTTGGTTTGGGATACCTCGCCATCATCGGCGTTCCGCCATTTGCTGGCTTCTATTCCAAGGACAAGATCATTGAACTTGCCTTTAACGCAGGCGGGACCAAGGGAATCATCTTGGGTGGAGCCACACTTCTCGGCGCTGCTATTACAGCTTTCTATATGACTCGCTTGATTGTGATGACTTTCACCGGCGCCAAGCGTTGGGATGAGAAGGCACATCCACACGAGTCTCCAATTTTGATGTGGTTGCCTATGGCAGTTCTAGCCGTTGGTTCGGTTGCTACTGGATTCCTCTTTAATAGTGGAAACTCTTTAGTTAACTGGTTGGCTCCGGTTCTTAATTCGCGCAATGAAGTTGGCGGCGAAGAACTGATGAAGCCAATCGTGGTCTCCGCTTTGGCCCTCCTAGCCGTCATTATCGGCGTAGGAATCGCCGTTGGTATGTACCGCAAAGAAGTACCGGTCGTTGCCCCAGAGAAGGTTTCAGTATTTACTCGAATCGTTCGCAAGGATTTGATGCAAGATGCCTTCAACGAGGCCGTCTTGATGCGTCCTGGTCAGAAGTTGACCGAAGGCTTAGTAAAGACCGACTACTTCGCAATTGATGGATTGGTGCGCTTGGTGGCTGGAATATTCGCCAGCACTTCGACGGCGCTTCGAAAGATTCAAAATGGCTATGTTCGTAGTTATGCGCTCATCATGGTTGGTGGCGCGCTGGCTTTGATCGCAACGATTTGGGTGGTGACGCTGTGAGTATCGTGACGACACTAGAACTACTTCCGCTTCTGGGAGCTGTTCTTCTCGCCGTAATCCCCAAGAGCAATGCCGAACTCGCCAAGCGTGTGGCCCTGGCTACCTCTCTGGTGACCCTTGCCGTTGCCGGTGTTATGGCTTACAAGTTTCAGATTCACGATTCTGCAATGCAGTTTGTTCAGAGCAACAAATGGATTGCAAGCTTCGGCATCAACTATGCCGTAGGTATCGACGGAATTGCTTTAGTGCTTATTCTTATGGCGGTTGTGCTTGTACCAGTCGTAATCTTGGCTGGTTGGCACGAATCCGAAAACGGAAAGTGGAGCGCCAAGGTTTTCTATATCTTGATTCTCGTACTTGAAACCATGATGGTCGGCGTATTCGCCGCGACTGATGTATTCCTCTTTTATGTCATCTTCGAAGCCATGCTGATTCCGGTCTATTTCCTTATTGGTGGGTATGGTCGCGGCGAACGAGCAGCGGCTGCGATGAAGTTCTTGCTCTACAGCCTCTTCGGCGGCCTGTTGATGTTGGCTGCGATCATCGGTATCTATGTCATTGCTGGAAATCAAATCGGTCATACCTTTGATTTGGCCCAACTTTCGACTTTGACCATTGACTCCTCAACCCAAAACTTCCTCTTCCTAGGCTTCTTTATTGCCTTTGCTATCAAGGCACCGTTGTGGCCGCTTCATACTTGGCTCCCAACTGCAGCAAAGTCAGCCACACCAGGCACCTCCATCTTGTTGCTAGGCGTGCTGGATAAAGTCGGTACTTACGGAATGATTCGCTTCTGTATCGCTTTATTTCCAGAAGCTGCAAAAACCTTTACTCCGCTCATCATCGTTCTGGCGCTGATTTCTATTCTTTACGGTGCTTTCCTGGCGATCGGTCAGAAAGAAATTAATGGCTTGATCGCGTTTACTTCTATTTCCCACTTCGGGTTTATCACTCTTGGAATCTTCGCCATGACCTCACAAGGTCTATCAGGTGCAACCCTGTACATGGTTAATCACGGCTTCTCCACGGGCGCTTTGTTCTTGGCTGCCGGTTGGATGGTTTCCAGGCGCAAGTCCTCCAACATTGAAGATTTTGGTGGGCTACAACGAGTCACCCCCGTACTTGCCTGGACTTTCTTCTTAGCAGGTATGTCTGCACTGGCTCTGCCAGGTCTCTCTAGCTTCGTCAGCGAGTTCTTGGTTCTCGTCGGTACCTTTACTAGGTATCCGATTGCGGCCATCTTTGGAACAACGGGCATTGTGCTTGCCGCTCTATACGTTCTGATTGTCATTCAAAAATCACTTCATGGTCCAACAACTCCTGGAAATGAAGATCTCAAAGATCTGAATCTTCGTGAAAAGATTTCTGTTGCTCCAGTTATTGCCCTTCTCGTTATTTTCGGCTTCTTCCCGAAGCCACTGCTTGATGCCATTAACCCAGCGTCACAAACTGTGATGACCCATGCAGGGGTTACCGATCCAGCACCTAAGGCAGGTAAGTGATGTTTTCCGCACCAGTCCTCAATTACTCACTTCTTGCTCCGATTCTCATTGTTCTCGGGGGAGCCCTTCTCGGAGTTCTCGTCGAGGCATTCTTGGGTAAAGCCATTCGTGCGACTGCCCAACTTGCGATTTCTCTGGGTTCTTTGGTTTTGGCTTTTGCTCAAATTATTCGCATTCACAGCGAGAGGTCGCTCACTGCAGCCGTAAATTCAGTCGCAATTGATGGCGCCTCGATATTTTTCCAAGGCACCGTCTTGGTATTGGCTTTCATCGGGATTCTCTTCATCGCTGATCAAGATAACTTTGCTGCGCAGGCATCTGCCATTCCTGGTTCTGAAGAAGAACGATCTGCTATTGAAACCGGTAAGCAACAAACTGAAATTTTCCCACTGACCCTTTTTGCGGTCTCCGGAATGATGCTCTTTCCGATGGCAACCGATCTCATCACCTTGTTCGTTGCCCTCGAGGTTCTTTCATTGCCTCTTTATCTGATGGCTGGACTTTCCCGTCGCCGTCGATTGCTCTCTCAAGAAGCTGCCCTAAAGTACTTTTTGCTAGGCGCTTTCTCCTCTGCATTCTTCCTATTTGGTTCAGCATTCCTTTACGGATATTCGGGTTCACTTTCACTCTCGGGTATTGCCAACGCGATCACTGCTGGAAATGGCAATGACATATTCCTGTTGATCGGTATCGCATTCCTCAGCGTCGGTCTGCTCTTTAAAGTGGGCGCTGTTCCGTTCCATTCCTGGACTCCAGATGTCTATCAAGGCGCCCCGACTCCGATTACTGGATTCATGGCGGCTTGTACCAAGGTCGCAGCTTTCGGCGCCACCTTGCGCATTTTTTATGTTGGTCTTTCTGCAGCCCAATGGGAGTGGAAACCAATCATCACGACGATTTCGATTCTGACTATGGCCGTGGGAGCGATCGCTGCGATTGCACAGCGTGATGTCAAGCGCGCCTTAGCCTTTTCCTCCATCGCACACGCTGGCTTCTTACTGACAGGCGTCATCGCCCTCAATAAGGCCGGATTGCAAGCATCACTCTTCTACGTAGTGGCTTATGGATTTACAACGCTCGGTGCCTTTGGAATCGTAACTTTGGTTCGTGACTCTGCCGGTGAGGTTACCGACCTTAACCGCTGGGTGGGATTGGGCAAGAAATCGCCGCTCATCGCCGGAACCTTTGTGCTCTTCTTGATCAGCTTTGCCGGTATTCCACTCACCAGTGGATTCATTGGAAAGTTCTCGCTATTCAACGCTGCCTATGAATCTGGAAATATCTTGGTGGTTGTCGTGGGTGTTCTTTCTAGCGCCGTTGCCGCATTCTTTTATCTGCGCATCGTCGTCATGTTGTTCTTCACTGAACCCGCTAATGATTCCGTGACTGTCGTAATCCCATCGGTTATGACCCGCATCGCGATAACTGTTTGCGCCTTGGCAACCATTATTTTGGGTGTCTATCCATCGCTTCTCCTTAATACCGCACAGACCTTCGCGAATTTCCTCGCTTAATGTCAACTATTGGGATCGCCAATATTGATCCACAGCTCGAAACAGCACTCGTCACCGACATGGTGCGAGTTGAAGCTCTGCTCCGAACTGAAATTGAAGGCGATTACCCATTACTCGTTGAAACTTCACGGCACCTAGTTGAAGCAGGCGGTAAAAGACTCCGCCCGCTCTTAACGTTGCTTGCTGCCCAGTTTGGAGATTCCTCTAAATACGAAGTTATTCAAGCGGCCGTAGTATGTGAACTCACGCACTTGGCAACTCTGTATCACGATGATGTTATGGACGAGGCGCCACTTCGTCGCGGTGTAGAGAGCGCCAACAATCGTTGGGGCAATATGGTGGCGATTTTGACCGGAGATTATCTTTTTGCAAAATCTTCTGGACTTCTGGCTGATTTAGGGCCCGAGGCGGTTCGACTACAGGCGCTCACTTTTGAACGGCTAGTAATTGGCCAGATCAGTGAAACTCAGGGCTTTACTACGGGTCTGAGCCCGCTGGAGCACTATCTCAAAGTCGTGGCAGATAAGACGGGCTCTTTGATCGCCGCCAGTGCACGTTATGGCGCCATGGTTTCTGGGGCCAGCGCAGAAGATATGGAAACCTTGACGCAATTTGCCGAGCACATCGGAATCACCTTTCAACTGGCCGATGATGTTATTGATATTGCCAGCACCACCAATGAATCAGGAAAAACTCCGGGCACCGACCTCCGTGAAGGAGTTCCGACTTTGGTAACAATCTTTGCCATGGAGTCGGAAGACCCTGCCGATGCAGAACTTATGAAGACACTTTCTGCGCCCATCACCGACGAGGCTGTTGTAGCCAAGACTTTGGCGACTTTGCGCCAGCACGCAGCTATGGCGAAATCACGCGAATTGCTCGAACAATATTCCAACCGATCCCGCGAACTCTTGGATCAATTACCCGCAGGCGCGGCCAAAGAGGCCCTAATCTCCTTGTGCGAAGCGGTCATCACTCGGAGCGCTTGATTTCATTAAATCAATACCGAGTGCAATAAGCGCCGCCCAAATCACCAAAAATCCAATCCATCGTCCAACAGACATAGATTCGTGCTTGACCCAAACTCCGAGAACAAAATTTATTGTTGGAGTTATAAATTGAAGCAGCCCAATAATGCTAAATGGCAAGCGCACAGTCGCACCATTAAAAAGCAACAAGGGAATAGCTGTTACGGCGCCGGCTCCGACGAGCAACAGGGAGATCAACCAACCGTGGGTGAATTGGCCCTTACCGGAACCACTCAGCCAGAAAATATAGATGCTGTACGGAAGAAGTGAGATGAGAGTTTCAACCATCAAACTTTCTAGCGAGCCCATCCCTAATTTCTTCTTAACGAACCCATAACTGCCCCAAGATATTGCAATAGTCAGTGAGATCCAGGGTGGTCGTCCGTAATCAATCGTAAGAATTAATACCCCAACAAAGGCAACAAT
>CANCSL010000048.1 GCA_947380835.1 Actinomycetota bacterium
CCTTCAGGCTTCCAGATTCCCTTATCGATTAATTCCATGGCGATTACTGGATTAATGGCGGTCTGCCAGACAACGGCTTGGTCGCCGTATTCCTTCATCGACCAGGCATTATCAACAACGTTATAGATGTAGACGGCCTTTGGTTCGCCCGACTTATCTAGACCCTTGACTAGCGCACCAGCGCACGTTGCGCCCTTCATGCGCGAGCCCAAAGTCGCAGGATCAGGCAGAGACGCGGCAAGTAAATCTCGTGGTGAAACTTGCAAGCCTTGAACATCGACAATTTCTTTGCGATCCATTCCCAACATATGAATGGTCTTCAAAACCGTAATGAACTGGGCACCAAGACCGTATTTAAAGTTAACTTTCTTGGCATCGATTTTTTGAGGAATCAACACAACTTCCTCGTGTTCGACGTTGACACATTCGACTGGCCCAATTCCTTCAGGGAAATCGAAGACCTCTAGTTCTGAGAATGGTTCGGTGGTGTACCAACCGCGACCATCTTCCCAAACGAGTGGGGGATTTAAACATTCTTCGATTGTTGTCCAGATCGAAAATGAAGGTGCAAAGTCATAACCCTCGACGGTGAGATTGGAGCCATCCAGGATGGTCACCGAATCGATCCGAGAGAAAAGTTCGTTGTCAGCATATTTGGCGAAAATATCGCTCATGCCTGGTTCGATGCCGATACCAACCAGCGCATAGATCTCGCGCTCGCACCAGTTCCAGTCACGAGCAAATTGCTCGTCGCCCAGCTTTACGCCAGTTTCGGAATTTGGATAATGCGGATGTGGCCGGGATAGCGACATTGCCATATCTATGTAATTGCGATTTTCGATTTCGCAGGCCAAGAAGATGGGCATGACGAAACGCGGATCAACCGCATTAATCACCACATCCGGATCTGCCTTGCGAATAAGTTCGCGTAAATCTTCGAGTTCTGCTGCATTAACCATTGCGGCTGAGAAGCGCGGATCTTTAACACGGGCAACTGCTTCTTCGGCGCGCGGAAGCGACCTATCTGCAATAACCATTGAGGTGATAAATGACCTACGGGACGCGATATTGGCTATCGCACGACCTACTCCACCGGCTCCTATAACGAGGGCCTTCATTAAAACCAACTCCAAACGAGGTATTTTTTGGAGTCTAGCCAACGGGAACTTGGTTATTCAAGTCTTTACTAAACTAAAGCCATTGATTCCTATATATATTGCAGATATCGCTTATATTTTGGAACTAATCGCCGAATATGTTCAATTTAGTCCCAGTAGCTCAGTGGATAGAGCAACCGCCTCCTAAGCGGTAGGTCGCCGGTTCAACTCCGGCCTGGGACACCACCTATGAGTGAAGATTACGAAAAAATCTTCAGCAGCGAACTAATAGGTTTGCTCGCCTCTGATGGATGTCGAAATTTAGAACCTGGATTTACTTTGTAACTGTTTCGTCGGCCTACCCGCGTGATTGTCACGTATCCCGCTTCTTCTAAGTCAGCCAAAATCGCCTGCGCGCTTCGATCCGTAATGCCGACTGCTTCAGCTATATCTCTAATCCGCGATTCTGGAAAGCGATTCAGGTGAATGAGGACGTGACCGTGGTTAGAGAGGAAGGTCCATTCCCGGCCGGTATCTGCTGTTGGCGTCATGAACTAAATATACCAGCAATTTGACACCTGAAATATAATTCAGGTATTGTAATTCGTACAAAGGGGGCCACATGTCGAGTTCATGGTCATTAGCAAGCAATAACCTTACTTCGGTAGCAGTTCTGGTATTTGTTTTGGGTTTTATCGGTGCACGTATCAAGAGCGATGTTCGAATCCCAGATTCGGTGTATCAGATGATTTCCATCTATTTGCTCTTTGGCATCGGGCTCAAAGGCGGGCACGCCCTGAAATCGGCAACCTTTGCCACTTTCGCAAAACCAGCCGCGGCAACCCTAATTCTGGGAGTGGTTATTCCAGTGCTGGCGTTCTTGGTCTTGAAGCTCATTCGAAAGTTAAACGACATCGACCGTGGGGCTATTGCTGCGCACTACGGATCGACCTCGTTGGTGACCTTCTCTGCCGCGCTTTTGTATCTTGAGAACAGCAAGATTCATGTGGAGGGTTTTGCAACCGCACTCCTCACTCTTCTGGAGATTCCAGGGGTAGTTGTAGGCGTGTATCTAGGGTCTCGCCACAGGGCTAATAAGGTGCAATGGTCAAAAACGTTCCGAGAGGTTTTGACGGGTAAAACCGTATTGTTGCTTGTGGGTGGATTGGTGATCGGATCGACGACGACGGCAGCCGGATTCCTAAAAGTTTCACCGTTCTTCATTGACTTGCAAAGTGGTTTTTTAGCTTTGTTCCTTCTTCATCTTGGTTATTTAGCCGGCAGCAACTGGAACGAAATCAAAAAGGTTGGGCCTTCCGTTGCCTTATTTGGAATTGCCTTTCCCATCTGCTCCGGAGCGCTCGGAGTTGTGGTTGGTCACAGTGTTGGTCTTTCACTCGGCGGGGCCACAATTCTCGGGGTGTTGTGCGCCAGCGGTTCCTACATTGCCGCTCCGGCCGCGGTATCTGTTGGATTGCCCGAAGCCAATGCGCCATTGGCTCTGATGTCCAGCATCGGCGTGACATTCCCATTCAATTTAATAGTGGGCATTCCGTTGTATTTGGAAATTGCCAAATACCTTAGCTAAGCAGACCTCTAATTAGTAAATGCGTAGATCAGCGCAGCCGTGCCAACGATAATCCAAGCGATCCGTACCGCTTTTTTCTGCAATAAAGAGATACCTGCGGGCAAATACGTCATGCCCAACAAGATCAGTCCGGGAAGAATAATGAGGAGGCTATGGGCGACTACATGTTGATTGCGACGTTGGTAATCCCAATTGATGGCGCCAACTGCGATCATCGAGTAAGCCCACATACGGAAGTTATTCATTTATCAAGCCTCTCTTAAATAATGGCAAAAGAAAAGGGGAAGAGCCACGCGGACTTTTCCCCTTTTCGCATTCAACTTATTAGTGGGTGTCAGCCATTCCTTCAGCTGCGGACTTCATGCGAGCAATCTTCAAGATGGTGAGACCGAATACGCACTTTGCCAAGACGTCTGCAATTGTGTAACCGATCTGGCGACCTGTGAAGAGATCTGCTGCTTGAGTAGCTGAAGGGTGCTTGATCAAAATTGGTAGCAAGTATGAGATTGGGTATACACCCCATGTACCAATCAGAAGAAGACGAAGACGGCTTACGGTTGCGGCTACGCCTTCTGGTTGACGATCTAGAGACTTCGTGAGTTCTACGAAGAGAACCTGAAGAATGTAGAGGAACGGAATTGTTGAAAGAATTCCGAAGATAACTTTTGTTCCGTTATTGCTGGAGATTTCGCCAGGGTATCCAAGAATGATCATGGCTGCAGATGCAGGAACCAAACGGCTAATCAAAGACTTTGATGCTTCTTTTGCAAGTGCGAGAACTGCAATAACTTCTACGAGAAGTAGAGGTACGGTGAGGATCCAGTCAATGTAGCGGTAAGCCTCGTTGAATGATCCCTGTGCGGTTCCAACAGATACTGCATTCTTCATTGATGACTCGGTGAACGAGTTGAAGATTCGGAAGTAGTGATATCCGGCAATGAAAGTAACCATCGAAGACATTACGAGTGCGATGCGGTACTTAGGAAGCACGCGAGACTGGCTTACGAGGGTGAAAACGGTGGTAGCAAGCATTGAAATGAGGCCGAAAGAGAAGATGTTGTACAACGAGCTCCATTGGCCGTTTGATAGTTGCAGCATCGAGATTGATCCTCCAAGTTCATCGATCAGATCGTGGAATCCGAGTTGGCTCGGTGTTCTGAATCGTTGCTTAGATTCTTCTGATAATTGGCAGTGTCTGCCACTTGAAAGTGAGGATATTTACATTTTTCTCAAAAAAACCTCAATTTCGGGCGTGAAAATTGGGGTTAACCCCCCGTTGCCCGCAGATCGAAGCGGGCGGTCGAGAGCATGTGCGGAACAGTAAGAGCCCACACGACCACCAAAGCCGACCAGAGCAGCCCCGATCCAAAGTGGTGTCGGTCAAAGGCCATCAAACCGATGGCCATTGCCGTGGTGCCGGCAACGGCATAGAGGCCAGGGGTTATTGCCGCTCTGAGAGCCAGCCCAGCCTTGCCGGAAGTAGCCAAGGTTTTGGAGCTCGCCAATTTGGGCACCAATCGAGCGGTGTGCCGGGCAGCATGCCAAAAGCCGAAGTAGGTAGCAAAGGCCACTAAAGGTGGAGCAGTCAGGGCAAGTGCCACAAGTAGAACCAAATCGATTGCAAAATCGAATTTCTTTGAAATGAGTAGGACTAACAGAGAAACGAGTGCGACGCTCAAAGTGACGACTCGTAACGGATCCGAGTGAGACCCAGCCCAACCTTCGAGTGTCAGGCGAATACGTCCCAAAGCGCTGGCGGATTTTGGATCAGTAAGTGGAAGAAGCACGGGAGCAAAACCGGCAGGTATCGCATAGATGCTTTCGATCAACCAGGGGAAATTCGCTGCCTTTGCTGCCGAACGCCATTCATTTCGGAACGAAGCATCCCCGTACCCGAAATGAAGAGAACTCATAACGATGACAGCTTGGAATCCATACAAATTCCATTTCGCAATTATCGAACCGGCTAGTACCGCAAGCGCAACGTATCCCGCAATATAAATGTAGAAGCGGCCGCGTGAAGTCGAAGGAATAGAGATGAGATGATCGATAGCCCCATGTGGAATACCAATCAGCAATCCAACCAGCGCGATGGTAACTTGTATCGATAAATTAACCTGTATTCCAGCAATTCGAAGGAGTCCAAAAATAACTATTGTGGCGATTATGGCTCCGCGCGAGAATCGCTCAACCCAGGAAAATACGGTGGGTAGCGCATCTTTCATGTCGCAACCTTATTTCAACATTCAGAAGCAGGGGAATTGAAATCGCATGGCCCACTTGAGTTACCTCGCCGTCCTAGCCTTCGTGGCGGTTTGTGCCTTTGGAATCAATCTGGGGTTTCGTCTGCAGATCGGTAAACATTGGCGCGAACTTGTTGTTACTCAAATTGCCATCATCATCATTTATTTGAGTTGGGATACCTGGGCCATAGCACGAAAGAGTTGGTTCTTTGATGCCCACCAGATTCTAAACTTTAATGTTCTGCCAAAGGTTCCGCTCGAAGAACTGCTCTTCTTCATTGTGGTGCCAGTGACAACTATTTTGAGTTATCAAGCGCTTCTGAAAATAACTGGGTGGAATCAGAATGAGAGCGCAGGATGATTTACTCAGACATTGCTCTGGATGCGGTGGTCTTCGCCATTCTGGTGGACCTATTTGTCCTGCGCACGGCAATGATCACGCGGGGGATTTATTGGCTGACGTACGGGCTGATATTTCCATTCCAGCTTTTAACCAATTGGTGGCTGACCTCAAGAAACATTGTGCAGTATGCGTCCTCTCAAATAATTGGGCGTCGGCTAGCCGGAGCGCCGATCGAGGACTTACTGTTTGGATTTTCAATGATTCTCCTAACTCTTTCATTCTGGGAATACTTTTCCAAGAGATTGAGTCGCCTGTCAACGAAGCAGTCGGAGGCTAAGGATTTATAGCCGAAATATTGGAAAGAATTAATTTAATTAAAAATGATGGTTCGCTGACCTACGACAAAAATTCGATCCTCAGCATAAAGCCGAACCGCCTTTGCTAGAACCCGTCTTTCAATGTCTCGTCCGATAGCAATTAAATCTTCGGGCGAGACCGCATGAGAGACGTGAGCGACATCTTGTTCGATGATCGGGCCTTCATCTAAATCTGGGGTGACGAAGTGCGCAGTTGCGCCAATGATCTTGACTCCCCGGGCATGTGCTTGGTGATAGGGCTTTGCGCCTTTAAACCCGGGTAAGAAGGAATGGTGAATGTTGATGATTTGTCCCGAAAGTTTGTTGCAGAAATTCTCAGAGAGAATCTGCATGTAACGCGCCAAAATCAGGAAGTCGATTTTCTCGTCTGCCACCAGTTTAAGTAGGTCTTTTTCTGCCATTTCCTTGCCGATTGTGGCGAGGGGGAGATGAATGAAGTTAATTTGATGAGATTCAACTAGTCCTTTGAGGTGGAGTTGATTGGAAACAACGCTGACTATTTCGATGGGCAATTCTTCAAGTTCGGATAAGAAAAGGAGTTCACGCAAGCAGTGGCTTTCAGTGGTGACGAGAACGAGAGCGCGTTTCTTTTGTGAATATTCGCGAAGCGAAGTCGTCGGATGGAATTTATGAAGCTCCACATTGAGAAAATTTTCGGCCTCGACCTTGCCAACTTGGGTGGCGAAGCGAGTTCGCATAACGAAAAAGTTTGACTCGGGGTCGGTAAATTGTTGATTCTCAATGATATTTCCGCCGCAAGCCAGAATTGCCGACGTGACCGCGTGAACGATGCCTGGTTGATCCTGACATTGCAGAGTGAAGATCAAATCCAATTGAGGCTCCCCGGGTGTCATGCGAGGAGCCTAATTGATGCCAGATGGAGCAGGTATTACATCTACTTAGTGGGTCAGGGTGAAACGTTTCATCGCCTGTGGCGCCCACCAATTACGCTCACCAAAGAGACGCATCAGGGCTGGTACCAATAACGCACGAACCAAGCTGGCATCCAAGAGAATGGCAAAGGCCACACCAAAGCCCAAGGTCTTGATGGACGTCACGCCACTGGTGAGGAAGGCCGCGAAGACAATGGCCAACAAGAGAGCGGCCGCTGTGATGATTCGTGCCGATCTTTGCAAGCCAACTGCTACCGCCTCGACGTTGGTAGCGCCGCGATCATGTTCTTCCTTAATGCGCGAGAGCAGGAAGAGTTCGTAGTCCATCGACAGGCCGAAGGTCACCACCGAAATCAAAATGACCATCGAGGTATCCAGGGATCCGGTAACCGTAAATTTGCCGGTAAGCCATTGCAGATGGCCATCGATAAAGACCCAAGTTATAACGCCCATTGTTGCAGTCAATGAAACGACGTTTAACAAAACCGCCTTAATGGGCAGAATTATTGAACCAGTGAACATAAAGAGCAGAAGCAAAGTGCCCAGGGCGATCCAACCCAATGCCCACGGCAATGTATGGGCGATACCCGCCTGGCTATCGGCGTAATCAGCGGCTACACCACCAATCAACGTACCTGCCGGAGCCGGAATCTTGCGCAACGCATTAATCAACTTCTCGGCCTCTGGTGTGCGAGGTGCCATCGTATGGATTGCAGTAAAGCGCAGGTCATTGCCGGCTGCTTCGCTCTGTCCCACTCGCTGAATTCCGGGCACTTGCGCAACCTTGGCTTCATAGGAAGTGACTTCGGCGCTCTTTCCAGATCCACCCGGAATGATGAATTCAATCGGATTACCTTCTTGGCCGGGGAACTTAGTAGCCATAACCTGCGAGGCGATCGCAGCTTTATCAGAGGCTGGCAGAACTCGGCTATCGACTTGAGAGAAGACGATGTTTTTAATGGGGGCCGCAAAGGTGCCAAGTACGAGAAGTGAAAGAACCACGACGGCTACTGGACGGCGCATGACCGTACGTGCAGTTTGAGCCCAACGACCATCTTCTTTCGGAGTAATTGCGCCACGTCGAACTACGATTTTATCGATACGGGTTCCGAGTAGAGCCAAAATTGCGGGAAGTGGAATAAGTGCGCCGATAACTGCCATTGCTACGACAGCGACTCCTCCGTAACCAAAGGACTTGAGAAACATTTGTGGGAAGAACATCAAAGATGCCAGCGAGATCATGACGGTGATTCCAGAGAAGAAGACGGTGCGCCC
>CANCSL010000049.1 GCA_947380835.1 Actinomycetota bacterium
ACCTTTGGACCTAAGTCTCGGTGGGTTAATTTAAACCACGCACGCGCAAAAACTTCGCTGAAGTATTCAGGATCTTTGCGGAATCGTTCTGATATTTCGCGATAGATCGGATCCTTAATCATCGCCATATCAGCATCAGTCATGATGGGCATCAGGCGAATTGAAGGATCTTCAACGTCAACTGGCTTATCTTCTTCTTTAATATTTATCGGTTGCCATTGAGAAGCGCCAGCTGGGGATTTCGTTAATTCCCATTCGTGACCCAAAAGCATTTCAAAATAACCGTTATCCCATTTGGTGGGGTGAGTTGTCCAAGCACCTTCCAGGCCACTGGAAACTGTGTCTCGACCAATTCCTCGGGTGGTGTGATTTATCCAGCCGAATCCCTGCTCTGAAATGTCAGCACCTTCAGGAGCAGGTCCAAGCAATTTGGCATCGCCATTGCCGTGAGTCTTGCCTACGGTGTGGCCGCCCGCTGTTAGGGCAACAGTTTCTTCATCATTCATAGCCATACGCGCAAACGTTTCGCGGACTTGTAGGGCTGTCTTCAATGGATCGGAAACACCATTGACTCCTTCAGGGTTTACATAAATAAGGCCCATTTGAACGGCGGCCAGCGGATTTTCCATGGTGGTTGGATCTGAGAGATCGTCGTAGCGAGAATCGCTCGGTGCCAACCATTCTTTCTCGGAGCCCCAGTATGTATCGATCTCGGGTGCCCAAATATCTGCGCGGCCAAATCCAAAACCAAAAGTCTTCAATCCCATGGATTCGTATGCAATCGTGCCGGCATAAACCATGAGGTCAGCCCAACTAATTTTGTTACCATATTTCTTTTTGATAGGCCACAACAAGCGACGGGCTTTGTCGAGATTGACATTATCGGGCCAGGAATTGAGTGGTGCAAAACGTTGGTTTCCGGTACCGCCACCACCACGACCATCGGCGGTTCGATACGAACCTGCGGCATGCCAGGACATACGAATCATTAATCCACCGTAATGACCCCAATCGGCTGGCCACCAAGATTGGCTATCGGTCATCAAAGCAATAAGATCTTTTTTCAGGGATACGAAATCCAACTTCTTGAGCTCTTCGTTGTAATCAAAATCTGCTCCGAGTGGGTTGGTCTTAGTGTCGTGTTGATGCAAGATATCGAGGTTAAGTGCGTTGGGCCACCAGTCCATATTTGACGTAGCAACTGTTGTCATTGATCCGTGAACAACCGGACACTTTGCAGAATCTTGCATGGGTTAGCGCCTTCCAAAATTAATTGTCGTCTTTTATGCACTGAGTCTAAGGGTCTCTACAAACCTGTGCTCGCCCAGCGCAGACGTTAACCCCTCAGGCTTTTACTTTTGGTAGATCCAATAGCGACGTTTGAGCGTGCCTTCAAATTCCACGCGATTTTCCAGGATGCCGCCTTGAGATTCAATGACCGTGGCCGATCCGATGTTCCCATCATCACAAGTTATTAGCACATCGTTCACTCCAAGTTCACGAATCAATTTGAGTGACTGCTTCAAAATTTCGGTGGCATACCCTCGGCGACGAAATTCCGGACGCACTCCGTACCCAATGTGCCCACCAACAGTGAAAAGGAAGTCATTGAGTTCGTGGCGAATGGAAGATCTACCCACAAGATGCCCCTCCGCTTCCGCAATCAAAAAAGTAGCTGGAACTCGACCTTCGGCGAGATCTCGACCAAGGCGCTCATTTTCCAATATTCCCAAGTAAGAATTCCAGGACATACCTGGTTCATAGCTCAGTAGGTAGCCCCAATCCTCAAGTGCGAGTTCGCGGTCGCCGGCAAGCGCTTCAGCTTCGTCGCACATCTCCAGTGGTCGCAAAATCATGTCTTCATCCAATCAGGTTCTCTCCCAAAGCCGCCCACAATTAGTGAAATGTGCTTAAATTTCCGCCATGACGCAGCCTTTCCTCTACTCGGTCGAACGCGAATATCCCCATGATGAAGCCACTCTGTGGAGTGCCTGGACTGATGCGGCAAAACTTGAATCTTGGTACCACCCCACGGATCTTTCGTCGCTTCCTGGTGCCACAACGTCCGAACTTCAGATCGGCGGACTCTGGACTTGCGCAGTCGACGTTCCCGCATTCAATATGGTTGCCTACTTCTTTGGCAAGTACACAAACATTTCAGAGCGCACTCTTCTTGAGCACACGATGCACTACACACAATCTGCTGAAGAGTTTGCCACCAAGGATTTCACTACTCCTTCGCATTTAGTAACGGTTGATTTCGATCCGCGTGGAACTTCAACGTGGGTGAAATACAGTCAGTTTGGTGAAATGCCTGAGGGTCAAGTGGATCGAACCAAGGCAGGCATGGAAAGTTACTTTGATTCGCTTGGCAATTTCCTTTCGGCTTAAGCCGAATTCCTAAGCGTATGGAAATGAAGTTCACAGCCGAACTCATCGAATGGCGCGGACCGGCTCCTTTTTATTATCTGCCGATTCCCCCTAAATTAAGTGCGGAGATCAAGGAACTCTCGCCTCGCCTTACTTACGGGTGGGGTGTTATTCCAGTCTCGGTAAATATTGGCGAATTCGAATTCACCACCTCGCTCTTCCCAAAAGAAGGGATCTATCTAGTCCCCGTAAAGAAAGCGGTTCGGTCCCACATTGGGCTGGAACTTGGCGATAAAGCGAAATGCGCTCTGCACTTTGAATTGAAGTAAAAGAGCCATTTGTCTGATTCTTGCTGGTGAAATTTCGCTCCAAATCCTTTCATTGCGAAAAGAGCCTGTGTACCCTTTCGGAATGACATTTTCAGGATTGAACTTTGTGGGCATCCTTGTTGCCTTTGCGGTCTCTTTTATCAGCGGCGCCATCTGGTTTGGCCCTAAGACTTTCTACCCAGTTTGGATGAAAGCAAAGGGAATTGCATCCGGCCAACTGAACTCGAATCAAAATAAACCGGCAATTCTTTTTGGTGGCACCATCGTCGCTCTCATCATTCAGACAGTCACTTTGGGACTGATCATCAATTCACTTCAAGTAAACCATTCGAATTTTGGAATTGTCGATGGGGCTGGTGTTGGATTTGCCGTTGGCGTCGGCTTCGCCGCGTTCGCATCGCTTTCCCACCGACTCTTTGGTGGCGAGACCTTCAAAGTGTGGATTATTGAAACGGCTAATGACGCCATCAACCTCACTATCGCTGGAGCGATCATCGCTTTCTTTAACTAAATCACTCGATCCAACGGCAACCACATAGCACGATTTTGCGAGGCGGTTTATACCTACCCGCGGAAAGGTCGAAGCTCGACTTTTCGATTACAGCTCTTTGAGGCTTCAACTGCTAATTCTTCAGCTATTTCCGTGCTTGGAACGTCAATAATCCAGAGACCGCTGTAGTTCTCTTCGGCACTAAACAAAGTGCCCGAGCTTTGTGATTCGGCACCTTCTCGAAAATCGAAGACCTGAGCGCTTGAAGTGAGTTCAAGTCCGCCAGCAAAAACCCTATAACCCGAAGCCACCATTTTGTCATTGAGGTCGTCGATAGCCATTCGCTCCGCGGGAGTGTGCTCACGAGAATGATCATCAATCACTGAGATTTGAAATTTCATGCGTGAATAATACTTATTCTCTCTAAGTTTTGAAAGAAATACATACTGATCCTGGATAAAATCACCTCATGTCCGGGTACGAGGAAGAAGTTCGCCAGCGATGGGGCGATACCGATGCCTTTAAACAATCCACCGCTAGAACTTCGAAATACTCAAAAGCGGATTTTTCATCGGCCAAGATCGACCAAGAATCTGCCACAGAACTTTTTGTCTACGCATTTGGAAATGGTTTGCCGGTCACGTCGGAACTGGCGCAAGCCGCTGTGAAAGCTCATCGGGAAGCGATCTCAAAGTGGTTTTATGATTGCTCTGTAGATATGCAGAAGAATTTGGCGAGGATGTACATTGCCGATAAGAGATTCAAAGAGTATTACGACGGTCGGGTTCGAGGTCTATCCCAATTTGTTCACGATGCCATCATGGCTCAGTGAAGCGAATTCTCCTTGAATACACCCAAAGCACGAAGCGCCAGTGATCTAGCAGCCTTGGCCGTAGTTCTGGCCGGAATCTGTTTTGGCACGACCGGAACCAGCCAAGTTCTGTATGGCAAAGGTATCAATCCGCTTGTTATCGGAAGCTCGCGGCTCATTGTTGGCGCATTCGCACTTTGGTTTCTCTCTCTCAGAGACCAGACTTCACTTAGATTTCCTCGAATTCAACTTTGGGTGTGCGCTTTGGGAGTTGCCGCCTACCAATTGGCTTTCTTCTCCGCAGTTCATCTCACGGGGGTCGCAATTGCAACCATTACGGCCTTAGGCAGTGGACCAGTTTTCACTGGTTTGTTTTCATGGCTGTTTGGTCATGAAAGACCTGGACGTGCTTGGGTGATCGCCACCTTCATCACTTCGGTCGGGCTTGTCGCTCTCAATGCACATACGGGTTCGAATAATGTTCATGCCTCAGGAGTGATTCTTGCACTGTGTGCAGGCGCCGGTTTTGCCGCCTTCAACGTCGCTGGAAGATCCGTACTTAAAACTGATTACCCGCTGAGTCACTTCATCTCGCGGAGTTTTGCTCTTGCCGCACTTCTCATTTCACCATTTATCTTTATTCAAAGCTTGCACTGGATCACAACGATCAGAGGATCTGGGTTAATTCTTTGGTTGGGAATTGTTGCAACAGCCCTTGCCTACACTCTTTATTCATTTGGACTCACGCACTTAAAAGCAAGCAATGCTTCAACCTTGGTGCTGGCGGAACCGGTTACCGCCACGATTCTCTCAGTCACGGTATTGCACAATCAATTGAATTTTACGAGTTGGCTTGGAATAACTCTTGTAATTTTCGGTTTGGTTTATCTAGGGATAAATAGTTGACTTTGCTCAATTCTGAATGTGGTCCGGATTCATCCAGAACAAATCCCACAAATGCCCATCTAGGTCTTCAAATCCCCAGCTGTACATGAACCCGATATCCTGAGGTTCATTTACTCGTCTTGCCCCAAGTTCAAATGCGTCTTCGGAAATCTTTCGGACTTCCTCGGGCGATTCACAAGACAGAGAAAGAATCGCTTCAGTTGTGCTTCTGTCTGCAATTGGCTTATCTATAAAGCCGGCAAATTTCTCTCGCTCTAGCAACATTACGTAAATATTGGATCCAACAATCATGCAGGTCGAGTCTTCACTGGTGAATTGTTGGTTAAAGGTGAAACCTAAGCCAGAGAAGAATGCAACTGATTTAGCCAAATTGGATATAGGTAAGTTCACAAAAATGGAAGAGATCATTAGGGAACAATAATCACTGCCTTGGCTTTTGTAACGTACAAAATCAGGAATTCAACCCTAGATTTTAATGACTAATTTAATCCTGCTGTTTCCCTAATGAGCTTCACCGTAATTTCAGGATGGTTCCACATGATCACGTGGGCACAATTCTTTACACGGATCCACTTGGCATGCATGGGTGCGACGGATTTCTCTTGAGCCACTGTTTCAGGAAGGGTTAAATCCCCATCACCAAAGACGATCGAGAGAGGCACTTTTGGATCGATGAGGGAATCGAATTTTCGACCACGAATTCCTTGCCATAATGGTCGATATCCTTTCGAACGAGCCATAGCGAGAACAGAGTCGCGACAAGTTTCGTAACTAAGTTCACGCCATAGGTGAGTTATTTTTCTATAACCAATGGCCTTTAATGGCGGTAGGTGAAAAGCAATGGGCATGAAGAACTGCGAAATTTTGGCCAGAATTCTGGAGTCAATACTCGGTGCAATTTTCATGGTGGGCGCCTCAAGCCATAACCCTGCTGGCGCCAATGCCGTAACACTGGCAACGCGATCAGGCGCGAGGGCGGCCATCTCTAATGAAATCCAACCGCCAAGTGAATTTCCAGCGACGTGCATTTTGTGGACTCTATGAACATCTTTCATGAACTCTAGAATCATTTTTCCGAGCGCACGAGGATCGTACTTTTCGTGATCGGCCATATCTGCTTCCCCATGCCCGGGAAGGTCAATGGAATAAACAGTGAAGTCATTTACTAAATCAGGAATCAAGCTCTTCCAAATAGTGCCCGCAGAACCCAAGCCATGCACTAAAACGAGCGCGGGCTTGGACTCTTCGGCGATAAATACTTTTGAAGCAATGCTCACGGGGGCAATTATGAAGGAGAACTACCAGAACTTCTCTCTGACGGTTAATGCTCGTAATGGGCCCTGTTCACTCGCCAAATAGGTCGGCGAACGCCCAAAGATCAAAATCATCGAGGCTTATTGAGGAGTAGCCCCGAGCTTCAAGGGCTGAAACCAATTGAGCCCTGTGCTCCGTGGCATGGTGAATGGCCTGAAAGATGATGGTTGAACGAGAGCGCTCTATTAATTCACCTTCCACCTCACGGTAGACAACTCCTTCATCTTCGAATGATTCATCGAGAAGGGTGCGATCGGCAATTTTCAGCGATGCAATTAACGGCAAAATGTCTGAACTTCTGGCCGGCGCCATTTCGCTTTGAATATAGGCCTCACGTTTTGGTTCACCTTGGCGCGCAATTTCTGGGGTACGCATTTGAAGGCGATACCCGTAGAAATGGGATGAACGAACATAGTGATGAATTATTTCTCGAACAGTCCACTCGGGATTCACCACATATGCGCCAAGGGCTTCATCGGGTAATAAGGCGACTTGGGAAAGAATCTCCGTATTTGCCCAGGCCATATGTTTGAGCATCTTTTCGGTACTTATCATGGACTAACCCTAATTCCTAGCGGCAGGAAAAGGCACCTCGTTCTTTTGAAGATTAAAGAAATTTTCCCGAGTCAATTCCTAAATTTGGAGTGTTTTATCAATTTGCAGCTTGTGCGTAATCCCCGGGTGTTCGATCCGTAAAAATCCAAGCGACTCCCAAAAAGGCGTTGCTTGTACCGATGCTTGGGCATTGCACGTCACTGCATCAGCAAATTGAGATGCATTTTTAATTAGATGCACTGCGATTGCGGTCGCTATTCCACGATTTCTGAATTCAGGATGCACATAAAACCTCGTTACCCGTAGCGCGCCAGAAAAATCCCGACATTTCACTACCCCTCCAACTCCAACCGTACTTCCACCAATCTGTGCCACGCGGAGTTCTTCACCTTCCCCATCAAAAAGTGACTCGCCCTCCGTCCACTGTCGAACCAATTTGGAAATATTTTGAATATTTTCGTGCATCGATGTCGGTACAAGCTCCTGAAGAACTTCCGGCATCAATGGACGAGCGTCGATTATCAACATGCCCATTCAGGACTTACTTCTATCAGCAACGAAAATTTGAAGATAAGTCTTACCGATGCCGAAGTTGCGAAAAATTATGAATTCCAACTCAGGCTTTCCCAATGCTCAACGACGGGCGGCTTTGCAAAGAATTCTCCGATAATGGCACGCCATTGTGGAAACAAGGGGCCTTCTCGAAACCCAACGGTGTGGTCTTCCAGTGTCTCCCATTGAATGTGGAAGGTATACGTATCCGACTGTTCTATTCCTTTATGAAATTGAAAATCTTTGAATCCCACAGCATTCGATAGGACTTCCGCCACGGCTCTCCTCACCGCCAATTCAAATTCTGAATGCTGCGCAGGATCTACTTCGATGAATGCAATTTCAAGTACCATGGAAGGAGTATAAAGAAGTGCGGATTACAGACCCTATAAAAGCTT
>CANCSL010000050.1 GCA_947380835.1 Actinomycetota bacterium
CAGATTGCGCGCGCGTTATTAGCCCAGCGCCTCAATGTTGTCACCTATGACAACCACACCACCGGCGAACAGGCTACGCCCGAATATCTGAGTTCATTGAAGTCACTGGACACCATCATTGATTCGGCGCCTTCTGGAATCCTCGGCGAGGCCGACCAACATGTTCGTTTTACGATGGCCCATCCTTACCTGGATCAATTCATTGCGGCTTCCAGGGATGTTGTGGTCCAGTACCAACAGGAGATTGATAAGCAGCTCAATACTGACGCGCATAGCCGAGCCGCAAGTTCGGAAAGAATTCTCTTTTTACTTTATTCATTGATCATTCTTGGCATCATTTTGCTTATTTGGATTGGTATCACTGTGCTACGCAGATACCGACTGGCGCGATTACAGATTGCGCATGACACATTGACGCTCGAACATGCTCAGATCCAACTTGATGAACTCACCCACACTCTTGAAGAAAAGCGCATTGCAGATCAATCCGAGATCGATAGCCGTGAAGCCATGCGCTATGCCTCACGCGCCATTTCCATTTCAATTCGCGAATTCTCCGAGCAGCAAGATATGGCCGAGAATTTCTGCGCCCGGGTTGGTGAAGTCTTCGGTTCAGATTACGTTGGCGTCGAAACTTTTCCTGATGATCGCGTATCCAGAATCCAGAGTTCTTGGGTGGCACCAAGGCGACGTGGCTCGCTAACAAATCTTTACTTAGATCCTGAACATCTTCGGGACACCATATCAACGCTTTGGGCCGAGTCATCTCTGCTCTTTCTCAGTCAAGATGACCTCATCGAGCTACTCGATCCAGCCCGGCAAGCCATCGCCGATCAATTTAGGTTAACTTTGGATCAAAATAATTTTAAGAATATTTTGCTCCTTCCTATTGGTGAGGGAAGCAAGGCTTTTGGTTACGTTTTGGTGGGCACTTCGGAGCAAGGACGTGAATGGGATGAATACTCGCGCCAGACTTTGCAATTCCTTGGTGCACACTTGGCTTACAGCATCATCGAAAGCGAACTGCTCGCAACTCAACGAGTAGTTGAAGAACTTGAAGCTCTTAACGTCGCCAAGAACGATTTCATTTCCACGGTCAATCACGAGCTGCGCACACCACTCACTTCAATTATTGGCTATATCGATCTCTTAAAGGACCTGCCTAAAGAAGATGTCAGTGAACAAGCAGGGGTCTTTTTGCAGACATTGGATAGAAACGCACTGGCACTTCTCGATTTGGTCGAGAGCATGCTTTCTCTTTCCCGTTTGGATTCTAACGAGACGATTGTGGCCTCCCAAGAAATCGACCTCTTCAAAATTCTTAAAAATGCCATCTTCGTCCTAGAGCCCACCGCTGCGACCAAGAACATAAAGGTAGATTTCCACGCAAATAGCCCCGAAGATAAATACCTAGTATCAGGTGATTCTGGGCAGCTCTCCCAAGTCTTCATCAACTTGGTATCCAACGCCATCAAATTCAGCCATGAAAACACTGAAGTGATCGTCGAAATATCACGCACAGCGAACGCCAGAGGCGAAGATGTCGTTCGCACCAGCGTCACGGACACCGGAATCGGTATCCCACAGCAGGACATCGATAACCTCTTTACTCGGTTTTTCCGGGCTCAGAATGCCGTTGAAGGTCAAGTGCCCGGAACCGGTCTGGGGCTTGCGATCGTCGATCGCATTGTGAAATTCCATGGTGGGCAAGTAAGCGTTAAATCCGAACTCGGAAAGGGAACCACGATGACTACAGAGATTCCAACTGTTATGGGCCGAGTCGATGCCCTAGTTGCCGCTCGCCGTGAAGGTGTTCTGGCGCGAGCGATAACCGCACTGACATCTGCCACCCCTGAAAACCTTTTCAATGTTGCCCACGAGATGGCTGGTGCCATCGGTATGTACTCCTTCGAACTAGAAGGCGAAGAGTTACGAGATTTTTCACACTGGGTTCGAAACAACCCCACAGCACCACAAGAAGAGATAGAAACCGAACGCGAAGCCATTTTGGCCAAGTTGCAGAAACGCTACACACAACTTCAGGGAGAAGGAGCTAAGTAAATGCAAAATGCAATGATCCTCATAGTGGATGACAATGAAGATGTACGCCAATTTGTGCGTGCCAGTCTGGAGCAAGAGGGGTTTCAAGTATCAGAAGCAGTAGATGGACAATCTGCGCTAGAAGTATTTGAAGACCTCAAGCCTGCAGTTGTCATTCTGGACCTAACAATGGGTCAACCAGATGGTTTTGAAGTGTGCCGCGAGATCCGCAAGGTATCAAACGTCCCCATCATCATGTTGACCGTTCGCAGCGAAGAGGTAGATGAGGCCATGTGCCTAGCCGCAGGTGCCGATGATTACATCACCAAACCAGTCTCTGCCCGAATCTTGGCTCTTCGCGTCACTGCACAACTTCGTCGTGCCAACCCAGCGCTTAAAGAGAGCCGCGAGCGCCTTACCTTCGGCCCAATGGAGCTCAATCTTGAATCCCGAGAACTTCAAATCGGCGAATCAAGCGTCTCGCTTACGCGTACCGAGTTTGATTTCCTCAGACTGTTGATGGAACAACCAAAGCGCGTGTTTACCCGCGAGCAGATTATTGAAGCCATCGGCGGATCCCAATACTTCGGCAGTGACCATTTGTTGGATACACACGCCTCGCGCCTGCGCATCAAAATTCGTTCTGCCGGTGGGCCTAATGTGATCTCTGCAGTTCGCAGCGTGGGGTACCGCCTCTCAGCAACGGCGGCATAAGAAACTCTCACTTAAGTTAATGTGAGCTTTATGCAGCAGTACTTTTTATTGGCAGCGCTGGTCTTTGCTGTCAATTTGATGCCTGCATTTGCTCCGCCTACTTGGATGGTGCTGGTTCTTTACCGACTGAATTCACATCTCCATACGGTTCCACTTGTTTTGGTCGGAGCGCTAGCCGCGGCATCCGGGAGGTATGTACTCGCTTTGGGAACGAGACGTTTTCGCTCCATGATTCCGAAGAAGGCGCTCACTAACTTGGAGAGCGCCGGATCATTTTTCACTCGAAATAAGACTTCAGCGGTAACAGCATTCGTTCTCTTTATTTTTTCCCCTCTGCCTTCAGCCCAGCTCTTTGAAGCAGCCGGATTAATTGGGACCAAGTTGATTCCGCTCACCCTGGCATTTTTTGTCGGCAGGTTAGGTAGTTACTCCATCTATGTAGCCGGCGCTTCACAACTGCAAAATCGCAATATCGGGCAGGTATTTACCGAAGGCTTCGCATCCCCGTGGGGCATTGCGGTGCAACTTATTTCGTTGGCTGGTATTTATTTACTGACTCGCGTGAATTGGAATAGATTCCTTCCCAAAGGTCAGCAATCAAAGGGAGAGTCGTGAAAGGTTCTATCAAAGGCTACGGATACGTCACCCTGCAATTTTTCATTTTGGGTCTGATCTTCTTCTCGCGGGCTGCCACTAAGGCGCCAGTTGGCACGCTCTTTCTTGGAGAAGTGCTTCTCCTGCTCGGCCTCATCATCCTCGTTGTTGCTGGCATCACGCTTCGATCTGCTCTCACTGCGGTCCCTGAGCCCAAAGCAGATGCCCCATTCATAACGACGGGTATCTACAAGCGCGTACGACATCCGATGTATTTAGGCTTGATTTTGCTGGCCACAGGAATTTCATGCATCCGCTGGTCGGCTTTTGCTGCATATGAGACCGTGGTACTTACCCTTGTCTTGATCTCAAAATATCGCTACGAAGACGGTTTGCTACTGGCTAAGTGGCCAGAAGCAATTAGTTACCAAGTCCGCGTTGGTGCGCTCCTACCTATCTTTGCAAAAGAAAAGTAGCGGCTAACCAATCCAACTTCCCCGACCAGAGCACAGGTCAAATCCCACAGCGCAACTGTTGGCATCTCCACCTGTGACGATATCTCTGAAGTTATAGGTACTGGAATAAAGTCGTTTGGCATTTACGGTTTGGCCAGTAACTGCAGCACGTGCTGCAATCGCAGGAGCAGAGACGCTGGTGCCTCCGACTTGATACCAACCAAAAGTTCCGCCCTTAACAAACGGTGTGCTGTCGTAAATTGCTACGCCAGAGAATGGATCAGCATTAAATGAGACATCCGGGGTTGAACGCTTACCTTTACAAGAGTATCCGGGGGTGTTTGCTTGATATGAGGATGCGCTTTCGAAAGCAGAACAGCCACCACCACCAAAGGACCAACCGGTTTCTGAGGTAAAGACACTATTGGTGAAATGAAGTGATGTACCACCGACTGCTATCACGCCAGGTGCGGTAGCTGGATAAGTTGGAATTAACCCAGAATCACCGGCAGAGGCAAAGAAAGAAACTCCATCTTCAGAAAAATAGGAATTAAATTTTCCTTGACCACGGAATTCATCGGTGCCCCAACTCATCGAGACATAATCTGCATGACCTTTTGCATAATCAACAGCGCTCATAAGACTGGACAAGGTGTCACTCTGTGCTTCTATGAGAAGAATTTTTGCGCCCGGCGCAATGGCATGCGCCCATTGCGTGTCCAAGCTGGCTTCTACTGCCCAACTGGTATCAACCTGCGGCAGTCGCCGGCTATCGCTGCTGCCGACCTTCTTAAAACATCCATTTGCAGTTGTGCATAAAGGTAATCCGTATTGAGATGAAAATACATTGAGATCGTTTTCAACTGTGGGCGCGTCGAAGGCCACAACAATCGCAATAGTTTTGCCAGCGCCGGCGGTTGGAGAAGTTGGATAGTTGTAGATGGCCTTAATGCGATCAGGTCCTAACCCGACCGGTGCATTGGTTACCAACGGAACAAGATTCAGCCCAGTAACGAGCGTTGCGTGGCAGTTAGATTTTTCAGTGCCTTGTGTAGGCGCGCACGCAGCTCGTTCACTTTCACCACTGTGGTCATCGCCAAAGGAAGAGACCATGGTTGCCGAAGTTATTGCCGCTACTAAAACTGATAAACCGATGATGAGGGGGGAACGTCTCACATCAACTCCATTCGCTAGGTGCTAAGCGTAAGTTGTAATATTTGGTTATTGGGAAGAATTAGAAACTCACTAGGGAAATGTGATGAAACTGCGAACTTCAACTACTGTAAATCCATATGTTCACTAAGAAAGCACCACCTTGGCGATGCAAGGCTTGTAGACATCCGGTCCAATTGGATACCTACTACTGCAAGAAATGTGGTGCGCTCGTTTCTGTTGAACTAGCACCTGATGCTCGCGAGATCGACACATCCTTAAAAACTAAGTTGCGACGCATTTGGTACGCGCGCGCAGTAGCAAAAATTACTTGGGCTTTAATTATTGTGGTGGCCGTTGCCAGCGCTTCATACTTTTTCAACACCATTCGTATCGCTCGAATAGATAACCATTCCAGTGCAATATTTAAGATGAAGGTTGATGCACCTAGCGCACCGCTCTCATGCAATGGCACCGTCTGCCAGGCCACGGTTGAAATCATCAACAAGACAAAGTCTGCCCAAGTTCTGCAAGGAGTTCCGTACTTCAAGCTCGACAACGGAAAGCTGTACGGCCCCATCAATCTTGCCAAAAGCGCGGGTCGTCTCTACTTCGCCGACAAATATTGCAATCAGAAATTTGACCTTTCATTCGCAGCAAGTGAATCCCAAAAATTTCTAGGTATTTGTACTGAGAATCTGCCTAGAACTGGATTCATCAAAGGTATCCAAATCCGTGACGGTCAAGGCAAGGTTGTGCTCTCGGCCGACCTCCAGGTGGCCGTCCCGCAAAAATATTAGGTAGCACTCAAACAGATCCAAATGTGAGGAAAAAGACGCAATATCCCTTACTCCTCACAGCAGAAAGTGGCAGGATACTTTTGTGCCAAAGTCGGTCGAAACGTTAAGTTCAGTCGTTATCCGTTTCGCGGGCGATAGTGGTGATGGAATGCAACTCACCGGAGATCGCTTCACAATGGATACCGCAAGCCTCGGGAATGATCTTTCAACTCTTCCCAATTTCCCTGCAGAGATTCGCGCTCCGCAAGGGACACTCCTCGGAGTCTCTTCTTTCCAGCTTCACTTCGCGGACCATCATGTTAAGACTCCGGGAGATGCCCCTGATGTACTGGTGGCTATGAATCCAGCTGCGCTCAAGGCGAATATTAAAGATATGCCGCGCGGAGCCACCATCATCGTAGATAGCGACGAATTCACTTCGCGCAATCTGACCAAAGTTGGGTATGACACCAATCCTTTAGAAGATGGATCACTTGAAGCCTACAAAGTGCACCCCGTTGCCTTAACGTCAATGACAGTTGCGGCGCTCTCTGAGCTTTCACTTTCTCGTAAAGAAGCCGAACGTTCAAAGAATATGTTTGCACTGGGATTGCTGACCTGGATGTATCACCGTCCGACCGAAGCGACCGAACAATTTCTCACCGCCAAGTTCAGTAAGAAGCCAGAGATCCTTAAGGCCAACTTGCTGGCTTATCAAACAGGCTGGAACTATGGCGAGACCACTGAAGATTTCTCGGTCTCTTATGAAATTGCACCTTCCAAGATGCCAGCAGGCACGTACCGCAATATCAGCGGCAACACCTCCCTTGCTTTGGGTCTTATTGCAGCAGCTGAAAAGTCGGGTCTACAGCTATTCCTAGGCTCCTACCCCATCACGCCGGCTTCCGACATCTTGCACGAGCTCTCCAAGCAGAAGAAGTTCAACATCATTACCTTCCAGGCCGAAGATGAGATTGCAGCCGTTGGTGCAGCGCTCGGAGCCTCCTATGGCGGCGCTCTTGGTGTTACTTCGACCTCTGGTCCTGGTATCGCTCTCAAGAGCGAAATGATCGGCCTTGCCGTCATGCTTGAACTCCCGCTGATCATTATCGATGTTCAACGCGGCGGACCTTCAACCGGTCTCCCTACCAAGACTGAGCAAGCAGATTTGCTTCAAGTTATGTTTGGCCGCAACGGCGAATCTCCTGCAGTCGTGCTCGCGACTTCCACCCCAAGCGATTGCTTTGCAATGGCTATGGAAGCGGTGCGAATTTCAACCACATATCGCGTCCCGGTTTTCTTGCTCTCCGATGGATATATAGCCAATGGCTCTGAACCATGGCGCATTCCAGATGTCGCATCACTCCCGGCAATCCCTGTTGAGTTTGCCAAAACTCAAGAAAACTTTATGCCCTACCTTCGTGATCCCAAGACATTGGCCAGACCCTGGGCAATTCCAGGCACACCTGGGATCGAACACCGTATCGGAGGCATCGAGAAGGCCGATAAGACGGGTGCAATTTCCTACGATCCCATGAATCACGATTTCATGGTCCGTACTCGTCAAGCAAAAATCGAAGGCATTGAGATCCCAGATCTGGAAGTCGACGATCCAACTGGCGATGCTCAAGTTCTCTTCTTGGGATGGGGTTCAACCTATGGACCAATCTCATCAGCAGTCGAGATTCTCCGTTCCAACGGTCAGAAGATCGCTCAAGCTCATCTGAAATACATCAACCCATTCCCTAAGAATTTGGGAGCGGTCTTGGACAAGTACCCTCGAGTTATTACTCCTGAGATGAACCTTGGGCAACTCGCAATGCTGCTTCGTTCTAAGTACCTCAAAGATATTGTCGGATACAACATGGTTCGCGGTCTGCCGTTCTCAACAGCAGAACTCGTTGAAGCCGCGATGGGAGTTCT
>CANCSL010000051.1 GCA_947380835.1 Actinomycetota bacterium
AAATCAATAAGGTTTTGAAATAGAAACATGAGCACGATGTTGAGGGGAATGACTTGGGATCACCCACGCGGACTCGATAGCGTGGTGGCTTCCAATTCGCTTGTACAAGAGATCGCTCAGACCTCGGTCAACTGGCGGGCTCGCTCGCTCTTGGCCTTTGGCGATCAACATATCTCTGAGTTCTTTCAGGACGTTGATCTGATGATTATCGATCACCCGCACGTTCCCGATGCCGTTGCTGCAGGTGCGGTCATAGCTTTTGATGATGTGGCTTCACCCAGCCAATTGGATCTTTTGCGCAGCACGAGCGTCGGAGCATCCCATGACTCCTATCAATACCGAGGCAAACAATGGGCTTTGGCGATAGATACGGCGGCCCAAGTCTCGGCATTCCGCGCTGATAAGACCGATGGCGCACCTATTTTCTGGAGCGATGTCCTGTCTCTGGCAAAAGGTGGCCGTCTGCTCTGGCCCTACAAGCCCGTGGATGCTTTCAGCACCTTTGCCACGTTGATGGCGCAAAAAGGGAAACCACTTGCCGTGGCTGGTCAGTATGTCGAACCCACAACCGCAACCGAAGTTTTACATTTTATGGTCGAGCTCGCCGCATCGGTCCCGTATCTCTGCGCGGCCAGTAACCCGATTGATGTGGCCGAACTCTTGAGCACGACCGAAGATTACGACTACGGCATTTGTATGTATGGGTATACCAACTATTCACGCGTTGGCTTCCGCAAGAACACCATCACGTATGACGACCTTCCCTCCTTCGATGGCATGGCCGGCGGCTCACAGCTTGGCGGAGCGGGCATTGCCATCTCCAGTGCCTCAAAGAATGTGGCAAAAGCTGCCGAGGTCGCAATGTTGCTCTCTCTTCCCAACGTGCAATCGACAACTTATGTAGCAGCCGGTGGTCAACCGGGCAATGTAGTTGCGTGGAAGAGTGAAAGTGCAAACGCCATGACCCATAACTTCTTCCGAAATACGTTGCGCACTTTGGAGCGAGCCTGGGTCCGTCCTCGCGTCTTGGGCTGGCCCGATGTGCAGTATCAGACTTCGCAAGTCATTCATAAAGCTCTCGTCGATAGAAAAATTACAGAATCAACCGTAGAAGAGATCTCCGGTATGTATGAGAAATATATTCAGGAGTAAAAGTGATCCAGCAATATTGGGAAGATTTCGAAATCGGAAGCTCGCGCATCAGTTCAGGTCGAACCATAACTGAAGCAGATATCGTCCTTCACGCCGGACAGACTGGTGATTTCTATCCTCACCACATGGATGCCGAATGGTGCAAAACTCAAGCCTTTGGCCAGCGTGTGGCTCATGGAACGCTCATTCTTTCGGTAGGTGTTGGCTCTCTCGCCGGTGAAATAAACGAAGTCGCATTTAGCTATGGATATGACAAAGTGCGCTTTATCGCGCCCGTCTTTATCGGAGACACCATAACCTCACGTGCTGAAATTGTGGCCAAGCGAGAACATGCCAAGAAACCCAATGAATTCGGCATTGTTGACGAACAAGTAAGTATCACCAATCAAAAGGGCGAAACTGTCGTCGCTTTTATTCATGTGTATATGGTCGAGAAGAAAGGAAAGTGAGATGACCGCACTCAATGTTGATCCACGCGTTCGTTCGGCCATGGTCTCTGACGCCCTCGACGTAGTTGGTATTCGCAACAACGTTATGGATTCCAGCATTAAGCCACTTCTTCCGGGTATGCGCGCCGTGGGCTTGGCATCCACTATTGAATTCTCTCCCAGTGAAATTTATGACCTGGATGACCCCTATGGACCGGCGATCGATTACTTGGACTCGTTGCGCGAAGGTGAGATTGCAGTCGTCGCCACCGGTAAATCGGATCGTTCGGCCTATTGGGGCGAGCTCTTTTCCACTGCCGCCAAATCCAGGGGTGCCACGGGTGTCGTTTGCGATGGTCCGCTACGCGATACCAATCTCATTCTCGATGTGGATTTCAATGCATTTGGCGCTTCTGCCCGTCCGATCGATTACAAGGGTCGAATGCGCGTCACGAGCGTTCATGAAGTCGTGATCTGCGGTGGGGTAGAAGTTCGTCAAGGCGACGCGATCATCGCTGACTGGGACGGAATCGTTGTTGTTCCCTGGGCTCACATCACCAATATTTTTGATGCTGCCAACCAACGCGCTCAAGGAGAGCGCACGGTCCTAAAAGAATTACAGGGCGGACGCAGTGTCCGCGAAGTTTGGGATGAATACCGTTTGTTGTAAGAGTTCTTAGGCTCAAGTGAGAGGAAGAGAAATGGCAAGTAATGAGTTGATCGATACGCATCAACACTTGTGGGTTATGAGTGAGCGCGCTTACGACTGGATCGAACCTGCATACGGTCCGCTCTATGACGACTTTCGTCCCGAGCGACTTGCGCCAGAAATTCCAGCATCAGGTGTAACTGGCAGCGTCCTTGTGCAAGCTGCCGATACATTTGAAGATACTTTCTATATGTTGGATGTGGCCCATCGCAGTGACTTTGTTCAGGGAGTAGTGGCCTATGTACCGCTCGATCGCGCCCACGAAGCTAGCGCGGCACTGAATCTCTACGTACAGGACCCTTTGATTAAAGGAATTCGAAATCTGACACATAATTATGCGGACAAGAAGTACGAATCCGATGACAAATGGATTCTGCGCCCCGCAGTCCAAGAAACACTCTCATTGGTGGAAAAATCCGGACTTTCCTTTGATTATGTGGCAGTCAACGCGGCCCACATCGAGAATGTCCCGGTCTTGGCCAAGAACTTTCCTGATCTAAAGATTGTTATCGACCATTTAGCCAAACCAGATATCAAGGGCAAGGTTTGGGAACCATGGGCCTCGCTCATGGAAGCGGCCGCCAAATATCCCAATGTGTACGCCAAAATTTCTGGTCTCAATACTGCTTCGGCTCCGGATTGGACTGTTGCAGACTGGCAACCGTATGTGGACTTCATTGTTGCCACCTATGGCGCCAATCGCACGATGTTGGGTGGCGACTGGCCGGTAATTGTGCTGATGAACAATTATGTAGATGTCTGGAAGGCCCAAGTCGAAGTCATCTCCGGATTCTCAGCAAGCGATCAAGAGTGGATTCGCCATAAGACCGCTCAACATTTCTACAACCTTTAGCCATCGAAGAAGAGAGAAAGGGAAAACAGATGCAACGTTTTGCTTCGGTCATTGGAATGAAGCCTGAACATCGCGCCGAATACGAAAAACTTCACGCCGACGTTTGGCCAGCCGTTCTCGAACAAATTTCTAAAAGCAATATCCGCAACTATTCCATCTATCGTTATGGCGAATTGCTCTTCTCCTATTTTGAATACGTGGGCAATGATTTCGAGGGCGATATGGCGGCGATGGCTGCTGATCCAACAACTCAAAAGTGGTGGGATGTGTGCAAGCCACTGCAGACGCCAGTTGCAGATCGCAAAGAGGGCGAGTGGTGGTCTGATATCACCGAAATTTTTCACACCGATTGATCATTCCCACCCAATATCTGTAGAAGGAGTTATTTGTGAGCCCGAGAGAGTCCAGGCCAGAACTTCCGCTTGATGGAATGCTGGTTTTAGATTTCAGTCAGTTTCTAGCAGGCCCGGTCGCGGCTATGCGTTTAGCCGATCTAGGTGCGCGCGTCATCAAGATCGAGCGACCCGGAACTGGAGATATTGGGCGCACGCTCGCCTTTGCTGGACTAGAAAGTGATGGCGACACTCTTAGCTTTCACATCATGAATCGCAATAAGGAGAGTTTCGCGGCAGATCTCAAATCCTCGGAAGGTTTGGCGGAAGTCTGGAAATTGGTGGCGAAAGCCGATGTCATCATTCAAAACTTCCGGCCCGGAGTCATAGAACGCTTAGGGCTAGGTTATGAGGATGTAAAGAAGGTTAATCCGCGCATCGTGTATGGAAGTGCCTCTGGTTACGGCAGCACCGGCCCATGGAAAGACCGGCCGGGCCAAGATTTGCTAGCGCAATCTATCTCTGGTCTGCCATGGGTAAACGGGTCAAAAGAGAATCCACCAATTCCGGTTGGATTAGCCGTTGCCGATATTTTTACCTCAACTCATCTGGCTCATGGCGTAACCGCGTTGTTATTGCGCCGTGAGCGCACCGGCGTGGGGGGATTGGTGGAATCCAGTTTGATTGAAGCGATGTTGGACCTGCAATTCGAACTTATCAGCGCCCATATGTTTGATCCCGAAGTCATTGTGAAACGCGGAGCTAAGAATTCAGCCCATGCGTTCTTGCCCGCCCCATATGGTTTGTATGAAACTTCCGATGGTTACTTGGCTATTGCCATGACTCCGATTCCTCTACTGGGCTCGTTGCTGGATCTTGATTTTTCTGCCTATGAGGATCCAGCCTCCTGGTGGAGCAAGCAAGAGGAAATTATGAAAGCGTTAGCGACGCAGTTAAAAACGCGAACCACCGAAGCCTGGTTGGCAATTTTGGATGCTGCCGATATTTGGTGCGCTCCGGTTTTATCTTTGCCAGAGCTGGTCGCACACGAAGGATTTGCCGAACTCGACATGGTGCAAAAGACCCAGCGCTCCTCAGGCGATGGCGCATCCATTGTTGAGATCACCACAACGAGATCGCCGATGCGTATTGATGGTCGCACCGTTACTTCAACTCGCGGCGCACCACATGTGGGCGAGCACACCGAAGAAATTCGCCAAGAACTCCTAGGAGGCAAGTGATGCAAAACCCAAATCCAGATCCTGCTGCTCGCTACCAAGTTCCAGTCTGGAACCAAGATGTGAAGCTGTACGAGGATTACGAAGTCGGCGAAGTAGACCGTTCCATTCGGCGCACTATTTCCGAAGGTGAGGTCATGCTCTTCAGTTCTCTGCTGCTCGATCTGCACCCCTATGTGGCTGATGACATGTGGGCGAGGGAGGAAGGTCTCTTTAAGAAGAGAATCGTTCCCGGAGCCCTAGTCTTTAGTTATGGCATGGGCTTATTTGCTCACAACAATGTCAACACCTTTAGTTATGGGTACGACCGGCTGCGCTTCATTAAACCCGTCTTCATTGGAGACACTATTTACGCGATGCGTACCCTGCTGGAGAAGACACCAAAGTATGAAAACATGGGTCTCTTTAGAGTGAGTTATGAGGTTTTCCGTGCCGATAACGAAGAACTCGTGCTTTATACCGAACACTTACAGACCGTTCTCTATCGCACCTCTCAAGCCGAAAACCAATAATCACCGGGAGATAAAGCCATGATTGATCTCTTTTCCGAAGTCGCCAAATTCTGCGATCTCACAATTCCCGATAGCCATAAAGTTCCCATTGCAATTATTGGCGCCGGTGGGATTGTTGATGGCGCGCACCTTCCTGCTTATAAAAAAGCTGGGCTTCAGGTAGTCGGAATAACCGATGTTGATCTCTCCAAGGCTGCCGAAGTAGCGGCCAGACATGGCATTGCCACGGTTTATAAAGATGTTGACGAGCTTCTTGCCGACCCAACTGCTCAAGTCATTGATATCGCCGTTCCCGCCGTGGCCCAACCCGATATCTTTTTGAAAGTTGCTGGCGCAGGGCGCAATATCTTGGCTCAGAAACCGATGGCCACCACTGTTGCAGATGGAGTTCGCATGGCCGATGCGGTTGCTGCCAACAAGATTGTTGCAGCAGTAAACCACCAACTTCGCTTCGAAGAGGGCATGGCCGCGGCCCACAAAATGGTCGAACTCGGCTGGGTGGGCACGGTCACCAACATGACCTTTCACGTCAATTTGATAACTCCATGGGAGCTCTGGCCTTGGGCTAAAGATCTAGAGCGCCTAGAAGTCATGTTGCATTCCATTCACTACCACGACGTTGTTCGTTGGTTCTTAGGTGAACCCAACACCGTCTTCTGCGCTGCTGGTCGAACCAAAGATCAATATCCCAAGGGGGAAACGCGGACTATCTCTACCTATTTATTTGATCAAGGTGTCACCGCGCTTGTTCATGCCAATCACATTAATCGCGGCGGCGATAACTATGCCGAGTATCGTATTGATGGCGATAAAGGCTCGATTCGCGGCACCATGGGGCTGTTATATGACTATCCCGTCGGTCGCGTCGATACCTTAGAAGTAAATTCGCAAGTGGCAGGTACGGATGGTTGGACTCCCTACCCAGTGACCACTCGCTGGTTCCCAGATGCCTTTATGGGCACGATGGGTTCGGTCATGGGCGCTATCGCAACTGGCGCACCACTGCGCTCTTCAGTTGCCGACACGGTGGGCACGTTGAAGTTGGTAGCAGCACTTTATGAATCGATGGATTCAGGGCTAGCGGTCAAACTTTAAGGACGGTAGTCGACGACCTTTGAGGTAATTTCGCCGATACCTTCAATGCCGGTGTGGATTACCTGACCATTTACTAAGTAAGTGGTTGGGGTGCTGGCCATGCCAACTCCTTGAGGCGTACCAGTGTTGATGACATCTCCTGGGAAGAGTTCCATGAATTGGCTGATGTACCAAACAATGTGATTAATGCCGAAGAGCAAATCGCTGGTGCGAGAATCTTGGCGCATCTGGCCATCAATGGTGCACCAGAGACGAAGATCGTGTGGATCGATCTCATCACTAGTGACGATCACAGGTCCTATGGGATTGAAGTTGGGGAAGGACTTTCCCTTTACCCATTGGCCGGATTTTTCGAGTTGCCAATAGCGTTCGGAAATATCTTGCGAAACGGAATATCCTAAAATGTAGTCAGGCGCTTCCGCAGGATCATGTAAGTACAGGGCGCGCTTTCCAATAACAATCGCAAGTTCGACTTCGTAATCGGTGGCGGTACTTCCCGGTGGAATCACGACATCATCATTAGGTCCGATAAATGAATCGGGTGCCTTCATAAAGATCACGGGCTCGGCCGGTGTCTGGGCATTGGTTTCGCGAATATGCCCGACGTAATTGAGACCTACACAGATCAACTTGGTTGGCCTGGTCAAAGGTGCACCAATGCGGGAAGAGCCAAAGGGAGTATGGGGCATGTTCGAGAGATCAGCGTTGCGGACTTTTTCCAGCGCGCCGTTGCTGAGCTCCTCGCGGCTCCAATCAGTGATGAGGGAGTCTACGAAGATAGCATTTTCGCCGACGACAACGACGGGGCGTTCGTGACCAATTTCGCCAATACGTGCAATCTTCATGATGATCCTTTATTAGAGCGGAAGGGTCCCAAGACCCTGGTGGGTGGCGAGAATCTTGACGTGTTTGGGCTGGAGCTCATCTAACGTGGAAACCCCGAGTAATTTCATATGCCGGATCATTTGAGTTTGCAAAATCGTGAGTGCGCGTTCGACTCCTTCTTGCCCTCCGGCCATGAGCCCATATAAGTAAGCGCGTCCGACATAGGTGAAATCCGCACCTAAGGCGATAGCGGCCAAGATGTCGGCGCCATGCATGATGCCGGTATCCAGGTGAACTTCGAGATCACCTTTTAACTCTTTTTTAACATCGGTTAATAAATGCAGCGGAATCGGAGCGCGATCAAGTTGGCGCCCGCCGTGATTGGAGAGCAAGATCGCTTCAAC
>CANCSL010000052.1 GCA_947380835.1 Actinomycetota bacterium
TGCCTCCCGTAGGAGTCTGGGCCGTGTCTCAGTCCCAGTGTGTCCGGTCGCCCTCTCAGGCCGGATACCCGTCGTAGCCTTGGTGAGCCATTACCTCACCAACAAGCTGATAGGCCGCGAAGTCATCCTCCACCGAAATTCTTTCAAAATTCAGTGATGCCACTTATATTTCAATATTCGGTATTAGCACCGGTTTCCCGGTGTTATCCCAAAGTGGAGGGCAGATTCTTCACGTGTTCCTCACCCGTTCGCCACTAATCCATCCCCGAAGGAACTTCATCGTTCGACTTGCATGTGTTAAGCACGCCGCCAGCGTTCGTCCTGAGCCAGGATCAAACTCTCCATAGAAAAGTTGTGATCTGGCAAAAAACAAAACTAGCGTTTATAGCTATTTCGTTTTACCAATTGTTTATGTTTTGTACTCATTCGAAAATGAAAATACAAAGGAATTTGAACCTCTATGAGGTTCGATTGGCATTCATTTTTGCACGTTGTTGAGTTCTCAAGGTACGGATGCGCACTGCGTTCAGAATCTCTTCTGTTTTCAGGGCAGACTGACAAACATAGTGGAGCACACACAGAAGGTCAATTCCGCGTAAGTAACACTGGATTTGAAGTCATTCGCGGCTCGGCCTGAGTTAAAACACAGTTCGTATCGCACGCGAGGTAGAAAGATAACCGAATGTTCACGCCAGGGTCAAATCCAGGTCGCCCAAAATGCCCCAAAATCACCCTTTTTTGGAGTTGTTTAGATCACCCTCTCCACGGCGGCTAAATCCCGCTTTCCCTTGCGAAGAACGATAAAGCGACCATGAAGAAAGTCGGATTCCGATGGGGTGAAATCATCTCCGGATATCTTTACATTGTTTAGATATCCGCCGCCTTCTTTCACGATGCGTCGGGCCGCTGACTTTGAATCAACAACGCCAGTTGCGACCAAGAGATCGATCCAAGCGGGAATGGGCTCCCCCGCTTGCAGAGTGGTCTGAGGCAACTGCGACAGCGCTGATGCGAGGGTTGCTTCATCAAGTTCGGATAGTTCGCCCTGCCCAAAAAGAGCCTTGGCCGCAGCTTCTACCCGAGCGCATTCATCTGCACCGTGCACCAAAGTCGTTACTTCGCGAGCTAGTTCGCGGTGCGCTTCGCGCGCTCCAGGATTTGTTTCCACTGTTTCAATCAATCGCGAAATTTCTTCATGGCTTTTGAAAGAAAATACTTTGAGATATTTAGGAACGTCACGATCATCGCTATTTAACCAGAACTGATAAAACGCATACGGCGAAGTCATCTCTGGATCAAGCCACACGGTGCCTGTAGCGGTCTTGCCAAATTTACTTCCATCGGATTTAGTCATTAGCGGAATGGTGAGGGCATGAGCACTTCCGCCTTCAACTTTGCGTATGAGATCTAAGCCCGCGATGATATTTCCCCATTGATCGCTACCACCCAATTGCAAGATGCAATTGTGTCGACGAAAGAGTTCGAGGTAATCAAAACCTTGTAATACTTGGTATGAGAATTCGGTGTATGAAATTCCACCGGACTCTAGGCGGGAGGAAACCGAATCCTTTGCCAACATTTGGTTAACGCTGAAATGTTTGCCCACATCGCGCAGAAATTCCAGCGCTGAAAGTGGAGATGTCCAGTCAAGATTATTTGCCAAGACCGCAGCATTTGCAGGCGAAGTGAAATCAAGAAACTTTTCTAGCTGTCCGCGAATGCGAGACACCCATTCAGAAACGATATCGGTCGAGTTCAGTGAGCGCTCTTCATTGCGTCCGCTGGGATCCCCGATCAATCCAGTCGCTCCCCCAACAAGTGGAATCGGTTTGTGACCGGCAAGTTGAAAACGTCTCATCACCAACAACACAACCAAGTTTCCGACATGGATACTTGGAGCCGTGGGATCGAATCCCAAGTAGAAACTTACGGGTCCGGCATTGAGATCCTTGAGCAACGCCTCACGATCTGTGGTCTGTGAAATCAGGTCACGCCATTCGAGATCGGCAATCAAAGCCGTTGTCATAGTTTCATCATGCTCGTGAAGCTCTTCCTTTCATTTTCAATCCATCTTTTGGATTGATTGTTCTCTGAGACAAGTTCGGCGATTTGATTGATGACACTTGAAAGTGATGTGCCAGGAATCGAATTTCGAGAATTAATGGCTCCTAGCGCTGTTAATTGAGCTCGTACATCACTGGAGAGAAGCGGATGAACGGAAGCGAAATCGACATCTGAAAGCTCGTGGAGTTGCAGAGATTTCTCTTCACACAAGCGCACACAGGCGCCTGCCGCTTCATGCGCTTGTGAAAACGGCACGCCGCGGCGAGCCAGAAAATCAGCTACTTCGGTTGCGAGCGAGTGTCCATCAAGGACTCCCGCTTCAATGGCGACCGGCATAAATTTAGTGGTCTCCATCATTCCGATAACTGCTGGTAGCAGGACGAAGAGTGTTTCAATCGAATCAAAGATCGGCTCTTTGTCCTCTTGCAAATCGCGATTGTAGGCAAACGGCAAGCCCTTGAGCACTACAAGCAGGCTCGTAAGGTTTCCGATCAAACGCCCCGATTTTCCTCGGGCGAGTTCGGCGATATCTGGGTTCTTCTTCTGAGGCATAATCGATGATCCAGTAGAGAAAGCATCGTCAATAACTGCCCAGCCAAATTCGCTAGTGCTCCACAGCGTAAATTCCTCACCTATCCGTGAGAGATGAATTCCAATCATGGCTAGCACAAAGAGAGCTTCGGCCGCGAAATCTCGATCGCTTACGGCATCAATGCTATTTCCATTTACTCCGGTAAATCCAAGTTCTTCAGCAGTTACTTCCGGAAATGGTTGAATCCCCGATCCAGCAAGCGCACCAGCACCAAAGGGTGAGATCGAGTTTCGTTCAAGCCAATCACCGATTCGATCCAAGTCGCGAAGAAGTGCGTGTGCATGTTTTGCCAGCTCGTGACCGAAAAGAATGGGTTGCGCGTGTTGCAAATGAGTGAAACCCGGGGCGATGGTTTCTTTATGGAGATCTGCCTGTGCAGTTATTGCATCGATCAGAGCGGCTACCAATCCGGCAACCTCAAGGAGGTGATCTATTAAGTAAAGTTTAAAGTCAGTAACTACTAAATCGTTTCGCGATCTGCCGGCTCGAATACTTCCGCCAACGGTTCCAACCTTTGCAATCAGACCGCGCTCTATGGCGCTGTGCACATCTTCATCGGCATCGTTATAACTGAAATCGCCAGATGCAATCTCTTTTCCCAATTGCTGTAATCCAGTTCGAATTGCTGCCGCAACATCAACGCCAACAATTCCGTTGCTCTCTAACTGGTCTAAATGAGCAAGATTGACGCGCACGTCATAAGGAGCCAAGCGCCAATCAAAATCCACACTCCTGGAGAGCGCCGCCACAGAATCCGCTGGACCTTGGCTAAATCGTCCGCCCCACAGTGCCATGAATACCTCTGTTCCACATAGATTCGAGTCCGACTTCGATCTCTTTACTTTCGAAGTGAAAATTGTCGCAGTTCTGAAGCCAATCCTGCCCCACCATTTGCGGTGCGAGCGACGACTAGAACCGTGTCATCCCCAGCAATTGTTCCGATCAGTGCCTTTAACTTTCCTTGGCTGGCGGCGTGATCCAAAGTGCTGGCCAAAAGTTGCGCCCCGCCCGGTGGAGTTCGCACTACAGCTAGGTTTCCACTGGCAGTAACGCTAAGGATCAGGTCTTCCGCGCCACGAACCAAGGGCTGGGTGCTGCTGGGCAGCGAGTATGTCATCTCGGCGCCACCATTTTTCTGGCGGAAGGCCCCCAGTTCTTCTAAATCACGACTGGCGGTGGCCTGGGTCACCACTACGCCATTGTCGGCGAGAAGTTGCACCAGCTGCCCCTGCGAATGGACTTTATCTTGGTTGATCAGCTGAGCAACCAATGCTTTACGCGCAGCCGGGGAGAGCGGAACCTTTTTAGCCATGGTTAGTCACCACTTCCGAAAATAGTGCGATGAATTCTGCGATTTGCTCCGGGGTTACTGACAGCGGAGGCGCAATGCGGATGACAGAATTGTTAGGCGCATTGACGAGTAAGCCTGCGGACAGAAACTTTGGATAGAGCGCCGTAGCGATTTCGGCTTTGAACACGACACCGAGCAACAAGCCTTGGCCGCGCACTTCCTGCACCTGCGGCAAGGAAGATAACCCTGCTTTGATCTCAAGTTCAAACTCAATATTTCGTTGCAGATAGCCCTCGCGCTCGATCACTGCAATTGCGGCATTGGCCGCTGCGCACGCAATAGGGTTTCCGCCGAAAGTCGTTCCGTGTGAGCCGGGGGTAAAGAGGTGAGCAGTGCGACCTAACGCGATCATCGCCCCTAAGGGCAGCCCTCCCCCGAGACCTTTTGCCAAAGTAATTACGTCGGGCATTATGCCTGCGTATTCGTAACCAAACCAAGTGCCAGTTCGACCCATTCCAGTTTGCACGGCATCCACGATCATCAGCGCGCCAGTTGCATCGCAGATTTCTCGAATAGCTTTGAGATAGCCAACTGGTGGAACAACGACACCGTGCTCGCCCAAGATCGGTTCGACTATCACCATCGCAGTTTTCGGAGTTACAGCCTTTCGCATCGCTTTTGAATCCCCAAAGGGAACATGAGTTATTCCTTTAAGCAATGGCTTAAACGGATCTCTCTTGCTGGGTTGCCCAGTTAAAGAGAGAGCTCCCATGGTGCGACCATGAAATGCACCAGCAGTTGCCACAATCTTTTTACGACCAGTGAGACGGGAAAGTTTCAGCGCGGCTTCATTTGCTTCTGCGCCAGAATTGCAGAAGAAGACTCGAGCCTCTGTATCGCCAGTAAACGACTTTAATTTTTCCGCAAGCGTTATGACGCCTTCATGCATATAGAAATTACTAACATGGCTGAGTTTGCCCGCTTGCTGAGATATTGCAGCGACAATTTCTGGATGTGCGTGGCCCAAGATGTTGGTCGCAATTCCACCCAGGAAATCCAAATATCGCTTACCTTCGATATCCCAAACTTCAGCGCCGATGCCATGATCAAGAGAGATTTGGGGTTGGCCATAGTTTGCCTGAACTGAGTTAGCCCAGCGGCCTTGATTTTCGATATTTGTCACGGCTCAACCACCGTCCCGCCTTGGCCATCCAATGCATTCTGCAAAATCCTGACATCGCGACCATCGATAATTCGAACCTTCTTTGCGCCCTCATCTAGCGCCGAGAGCGCCGCTTTCACCTTGGGAGCCATGCCTTCAGCAAAAGTAGGTTGAAGCGAACGCAAATTGTCGGCTGTGATTGATGAAATAACAGAATCTGGATCGGGAAAGCTTCGATAGATGCCCGCAACATCTGTCATAAAGATAATTTCATCAGCCAACAACGCGCCCGCGATAGCACCAGCAGCGATATCTGCATTGACGTTAAATCCTTGTCCCGCTCTGTCAACAGCGACCGGTGAAACAACCGGCAAAAAACCCTGGGACATCAATTCAATAAGAATCTTTGGATTGACCTCATCAATCTCACCAACAAGCCCAATATCGACTTCCCTACCATCAACAAGTGGCATCATCCGTTTGACTCGAATCAATTCGCCGTCTCCGGCCGAAAGGCCAACGGCATTGACTCCAAAAGAGACAAATTGGTTGACCAAAGTACGAAGAACATCCCCGGAGAGCACTTTTTGAACCACCGCGAAAACTTCTGGGGTGGTTCTGCGATAGCCCGCAATCATTTCACGCGCTATACCGTGAAGCGAAAGTTCGGCGTCGATTTGGGGTCCCCCGCCATGAATCAAAACCATCGATGTACCAGCTTTAAATCTTTCGGCAAGAAGTTGCATGATGGGATCGCGACTGCCAGGAGTTGGCAGCGCATGTCCGCCATATTTAATAACGATCATGATGAGTACGACGAATTCTCGTGAACGTACATGGCCGTTAGATCGTTAGTCCATATTGTGGCAGATTCATTTCCGGCGTTCATGTTTATGACAATTTCAATTCGATCTCCGGAAAGGTTCGCCAATGACCGATCTTCACCTGGGGCGCTCGATTTACACACCCAAATGCCGTTGAGGGCCACATCAATTTGGTAAGGGTCAAATTCGGCATCCACCGTTCCAACAGCGGCGAGCACACGACCCCAATTTGCATCTTCACCGTGAAGAGCGCACTTCAACAAATTGTTGCGGGCACAGGCACGACCGATAGAAACTGCATCCGCTTCACTCGCAGCGCCTTTCACTTCGATGCTGACAATCTTGCTATGACCCTCGGCGTCTGCGACGAGTTCGTAGGAAAGGTAGGAAGCTACTTTCATCAATTCTTTTCGAAGGTCGTCATCAGAAAGTTCGATCCCGGATGCGCCCGATGCCATGAAAAGAACTGTGTCATTAGTCGAAGTACAGCCGTCGGAATCAATGCGGTTGTAAGTCCGTGAGACAACATCGGCAAATATAGAGCGGGCAGAATCAATATTGACAATCGCATCAGTTGCGATAACCGAAAGCATGGTCGCCAAAGAAGGCGCGAGCATGCCAGCACCTTTGGCCATTCCGAAGAAGCGAACTCCTGATTCTTCGGTTGCAATTAACTTAGGATGTGAATCGGTGGTCATGATGCCTTCGGCTACTTCGAGGCCGCTCTCTGTCGAGAGCTTCGCAACCGCTTGGTCAATCCCAGCCAGAAGTTCAGGCATGGGTAGACGAATACCGATTAACCCAGTCGAACAGACGACTACATCGCTGGCTGAGATATCCAACTTCTCCGCAACATATTCAGCGGTGCGATGGGTATCAACGAACCCGTCTGGCCCGGTGCAAGCGTTGGCACCACCACTATTCAGAACGACCGCGCTAACTTCACCATCAACAACCACTGATTTGCTCCAGGTTACAGGAGCGGCCACAACTCTGTTCGAGGTGAAGACGGCAGTTCCGACCTGAAGTGGACCTTCATTTACTATCAACGAAAGATCTTTTGCGCCAGAACTTTTAATGCCTGCGGCAACACCGGCTCCTTTGAATCCAAGCGGCAGTGGGTAAGCGGTCATGGTGTACCCATCTGCGAGAGTCCAAATGATTCATTTAGTCCAAACATGATGTTGGCATTCTGTAGCGCTTGTCCAGCGGCGCCTTTGCCCAGGTTATCTATCGCAACCGAAATGACTAATCGATTCGTATGACCATCAATAGCAACCTGCATTTGAACGGAATTGCTTCCTAATACCGAAGAAGTTTGCGGCATGATCCCGGCCGGCAGTAACTTCACAAATGTTTCATTTTTAAAAAAGGAACTATATATTTCGCGGACTTTTACAATATCTACATCACCAACAATCTTGGCGGTAATCGTTGCCAAAATGCCGCGAGGCATGGGAGCAAGAACGGGAGTAAACGAAACGTTGACATCGGAATTCGTCAGCTTGCCCAATGTCTCCTCAATCTCGGGAGTATGTTGATGAACTCCACCGAACTTATAAGACGAGAGTGAATTCATAACTTCACTTCCCAAGAGATTTACTTT
>CANCSL010000053.1 GCA_947380835.1 Actinomycetota bacterium
CAATAGCGATTTCAATTTTGTTGCGCACTGCTTGCATGTGAAATCTTTTCTCGTGTTACAAATCACTTTCTTTCGTCTAATTGTTTGAATTGGCTGAGTATTTCCGCATAAAGAAGGGGGTCAACTGACGCTGTGGGCACTTGTTCACTTCAAGTTCATGGTGAAATTGGGAATAGTTGAAGTTTCAACAGTGTTAGTGTTAGAGTAGTTGAAGTTTCAACTACTAATATTTACATCATTCAATGATTCTAGGAGCCAAGAAATGTCAACAGATACAAAGTCACTCACAGGCAGCTACACCGTAGACACCAGCCACAGCCAAATCGGCTTCGGCGCACGCCACGCAATGGTCACCAAAGTTCGCGGAACCTTCAAAGATTTCGCTGGAACCGGATATCTCGATGTCGAGAACCCAGCCAACTCAAAGCTTGAGGTCACCATTCAGGCTGCCAGCATCGATACCCGCAATGCCGATCGCGACGCCCACCTCAAGAGCAATGACTTCTTCTCAATGGAAGAATTCCCAGTAATTTCCTTCATCTCGACCTCCTTTGAGAAGGCAGATGGAAACACCTACCGCGTCACAGGCGATCTCATCATCAAGGGTGTCAGCAAGTCGATCACCATCGATCTAGATGTCACCGGCGATGCCATCGATCCATGGGGCAACCAGCGCGTCGGTTTCGAAGGTGCAACCACCATCAATCGCACCGACTGGGGCGTTAACTTCAATGCAGCTCTCGAGGCTGGCGGAGTTCTCGTTAGCGAAAAGATCTCACTCGAGTTCGAAATTTCAGCAATCAAGAACGCTGCTTAATTTCAAAAAATTTCTACAAATTTCCGCAAACCTGGCATAAGGCCAGAGGAAATGAAATTCAATTAGTTCTTGGGTAAAACTGAGAATCATTGAGCATCTAGGGCCGTTTCTTCGGGAGCGGTCCTTTTTGTTTTCGACAATAATCGTCGCATTTCTTTCATTACGTTTGATGCATCAAATATTTGGGAACGTGCAGCTAAATAGTTTCCTATGACCTTCTATTCTTCTATTTCCGTAATCTTGGGCGCCTGATAAGCGCGGTAGACGGCAAAACTGGCGCAACTAAGCCCGACTAATCCCAGGAGGCGAATTCCGATGGCGACGCTAGAAACGACAATGAGTGCACCTGTCATGCTGGCCGCCACGGAGAAAATCGCCACCAGAATGCGTTTGGCCAAAAGGGGTAGATATTTACCTGTCGGGATGAATGAAATGCCAAGAGCTAGTGGACCTGCAGTCATGGCTACCAAAAAGATAATTCCAACGACCAGTGCCAAACTCTCCATGGGCAAACCTTAACCGAGTCAGTGGACAAGCAAGGTTCTGGATAAAGCTCCTGAACTAGGCAACAGCGAAGTGCGCTGCTGGCCTGGGTCCGCCTGAACTAGGCAACATCATTAATTGCGCGGGCGGGGACGAAGTATTTTTTGCCTAATGGGGAAGTCCATTCACAGGATCCATCTTCGTGGCTGGTGAGTTTCCAACCTCCGTGGGTTTTGAGTCGATGATGGCGCCTGCAGAGCAAACCCATATTTTCAATATTTGTGTGTCCGCCTTCTTCCCAAGGAATGGCATGGTCGATATCGGTAATTCGCGCTGGTTGTCGACAGCCTGGGAATCGACACGTTCGATCCCGTGCCATGAGGAAATCGACTAGCGCTTGTGGAGGTTCGTAACTTTGCCGCCCGTAATCAAGGAGTGTTCCCGTGATTGGCTCGGTAATAAAACGTCGCCACTTACCATCGGCTGCGAGTTCACGAGCAATCGAGGCTGGAATCGGTCCATAACCTGCAAGTTGGCCCGGATTATTGGCTAGTCCAAGTGCGGTTGGGAGATCGAGAGTGAGGTTGAGGGTGACCGGGCGGCGATGATTTAGGCCAGTTTCCTCCGATTGTGATAAGTAATTAGCAGCTAACTCCGTGAGAGCATCGGCGCGGTATGCATCGATCGATTTTTTGTATGAAGTTACATCTGAGTGGCGGATCGCTAAATCGTCATTGGCTTGAATAGCACTGTTGTCTTTCGCACCTCCCTGGTTCTTTCTACTCAAGAGAGTTATTTCTTGATCATGCGCTTTTGCCTTGCGAGCCAATTTATCGATTGCCAACATGATGGTTTGGGCATCGTGGACAGGCAGGAGCGCCACCAAGGTGGCCATTCCGTCGGCTTCTGGATATAGATTCACACGCCGACATTCTTTGGCAGTCTCGACTATTTCTTGGAACTGCTCTGGTGCGTTCCTGGCGATGAGATTTCGAACCTTGGTTGCGACTTGTGCAGGAGTATGAAATTCCGAATGTGCCACTGCTTGAGCCTCGATGCCAGCGATGATCTCGGGTGAGACGCCTCGGTTGATCATTTCGGCGCTCTCGCGAGCGATGACATTGGCATGCGCTGCAGAGATTTCCCCTGTAGCAAGTGCAGAGCAAGTAACCGGTAGGTGAGTGGTTAGCGTTCGCGCCACATCGATTCGGATTTGCGCGGTATTTCCAGAGAGCCGAAGTGCGGTAGCGACTTCTTCTCGCTCGGCTTCATCGACTCCGGAATAGAGAGACTCGGCGCTGGTGGGCTCATCGCCTGCCACGGCCACGATGGCATTTTGCATAAGAGCTTGAAGCCAGGCTGTCTGTTTTTCCAACGCGCTGAGATAGTCGATACGGCCTGCTCGATCGAGGCTTAGTGGGTCGATCTCCACGAGTTTGCTCAAGACTTGAATACCCGCTGGGCCGCGAAGAAGCTGAACGACAAATTCTTCAGTTTGGCGTTCAGTCTGTTCAATTTCTTTGAGCATGGGGGAATCCTGGATTTGCCCGGTGACATTGGCTCAGGGGACGGCCGAGTCTCTGTGGAGAAAGTGAACTTGTGGATATTTATCGATCTGGAATAGAAACTGCTCCTGTTTGGTTCTATACTTCGGATAGTTGAAAGTTCAACTAACTTGAAGCAGCACCAGCAGCACCACCCCGACGAAAACAGAAGAGGAAAAGATGCCCGCCGTAACCGTTGCCGATATCACCGTCCTGCCACGCGTCCTAGTCGAACCAGGTGCCCGCGCCCGGCGCATCAAGAGCATCACGACGGCCCCGCAAGGTTATGAAGGCGAAGGCTTCCCGGTTCGACGAGCGTTTGCTGGCGTTGACCTCGCCGACCTCGATCCCTTTATTCATCTCGATCAAATGGGCGAAGTGGAATATGCCCCCGGTGAACCCAAAGGCACCCCGTGGCACCCACATCGCGGTTTTGAAACCGTTACCTACATTATTGATGGCATCTTCGATCACAAGGACAACCACGGCGGCGGCGGAACTATCACCAACGGCGATACCCAATGGATGACCGCAGGCGCCGGAATTCTTCACATTGAAACTCCACCAGAACATCTCGTTATGAGCGGTGGTCTCTTTCACGGTTTCCAACTGTGGGTCAATCTTCCAGCAGCCAAGAAATGGTCACCTCCGGCCTACCAAGATCTGCGCGCAAAAGATGTGGCGCTACTTTCATCTCACGATGGTGGCGCACTTATCCGCGTCATCGCTGGCGACGTTGCTGGTCATCAAGGACCGGGTTCAACTCAAACGCCGATCACCTTGGTTCACGCCAGTATTCAGCCTGGTGCTGAACTGCGCCTTCCTTGGAAGAAGGATTACAACGCTTTGGTTTATACGCTTGCCGGTCACGGCACCGTTGGCGAAAATCAACAACCGGTCCGAATGGGAAATCTAGCTGTCATGACCGATGGCGATGTTTTGGTTATTCGCGCTGATGTCACTCAAGAATCCCGATCGCCCGAAATGGACGTTCTCATTCTGGGGGGAGCCCCCATTAAAGAGAGCGTCGCTTGGATGGGACCATTTGTGATGAATACAAAGGCTGAGGTTCTACAAGCTTTTGAGGACTTCCAAAAAGGTCGCCTAGGAACTATTCCGATCGAGAAAAAAGTCGAAGATGTGAACGCGATTTTGAACGTTCACGGTGCGCCGACTACGGTTGTCGAAGGCGATTCTCCTCAAAAGTAATTTCCAAAATCATTCAACCGCAGGCTTTTAATATTCACCTAGGGAGCACCATGACAACACATCTCTTTTCACCTCTCAAGATTCGCGGAGTCGAGTTTGCAAACCGCGTCTGGGTGAGTCCGATGTGCCAATATTCGGCGGTCGATGGCGTTCCGGGCGCATGGCACCAAGTTCACTTGGGATCATTCGCAACTGGCGGAACCGGCTTGATCATTGCTGAAGCGACTGGTGTGGTTCCCGAAGGTCGTATCTCCATCGCTTGCCCGGGTCTGTATAACGATGCTCAAGTCGCAGCTTGGAAAGTTATCACCGATTTTGCACACCACATGGGCACCAAGATCGGCATCCAATTAGCTCACGCTGGACGTAAGGGTGGCACAACTGCCCCAGGCTCTGATCACTTCATGGCAACGAAGGAAGAAGGCGGATGGCTAGCCGATGCGCCTTCGGCTATTGCATTTGAGGGTTATCCCGAACCTCACGCGTTGACCGTTCCCGAAATAAAGAATCTCGTTGAGGAATTTGCCGCTGCGGCCACTCGCGCAATTGCAGCAGGCTTTGATGTTCTTGAAATTCACGCAGCCCACGGATATTTGTTGCACGAGTTCTACTCACCGCTCTCCAATACTCGTACGGACGAATATGGTGGCTCTTTCGAAAACCGCACCCGCTTCCTGAAGGAAGTTGTTGCAGCGGTTCGAAGCGTCATGCCCGAATCAATGCCGCTATTCGTACGCATCTCGGCATCTGATTGGACTGAAGGTGGCTGGACCATCGAAGAGTCAGTGCAGCTTGCTCCGGAACTTATGGCGCTAGGTGTTGATCTGATCGATGCCTCCAGCGGTGGCAATGTGCACAATGCCAAAATCACGCCCGGCCCTGGCTACCAAGTTCAATTTGCTGATGCCATCAAGAATCAAGGTGGAATTTCTTCATCTTCTGTCGGAATGATTACTGATCCAGAGCAGGCCGAAGAGATCATCGCCTCCGGAAAAGCGGATGCAGTCATGATGGGACGCGAGTTCTTGCGTAACCCACGTTGGCCGTTGCACGCAGCTAAGGTTCTTGGCCAAGAAGTTCACTGGCCCGCACAACTCATTCGCGCCAAGTAGTTTCCGACGATTTCACTGAATTAAGCCTGAGCCCTAGAAAGGCTCGATCTCGCGGAGAAAGGCAAAGCAATTCCGCGAGTATCGACCTTCTAGGGCTTTTCACGTTTCTTGATTTCTCAACCCTCAGAAAATCTCGACTGGTTGGCACTTGAGAACTCTGGGAGTGCTCAAGGCGATGTAAATCAGCCCAGTAAAAAGCTCAGTCGGTCAATACTCTCGAAATTGCTTTGCGATTAATCGATCTCCGGACATAAGAAATCCCGACTGGTCGGCACTTCAGAACCCTGGGAGTGCTCAAGGCGATGTAAATCAGCCCAGTAAAAAACCCTGGTCGGGCAATACGCGAGAAGTTGCTTTGCCTTTCTTCTCGCGATTGCGCCGAGCAGGGTTTTATTAAGGTTTTACAGAGCCTTGAGCGCGTTAACTACCTTGGTCAACGAATCCTTGGCATCTCCGAAGAGGAGAGTGGTCTTTGGATCGTAGAGAAGTTCGTTTTCGATTCCAGCAAAACCTGGGCGCATCGAACGCTTCAAGAAGATAACGTTTCCAGCTTCGGAAACATCCAAGATTGGCATTCCGTAAATGGGGCAACCAGGTGTTGTCTTGGCTGCTGGGTTTACAACGTCATTGGCTCCAACAACGAGAACGACATCGGTCTGTGGGAAGGTCGGGTTGACCTCTTCCATTTCGACCAATTGCTCGTAAGGAACGTTTGCTTCAGCAAGAAGAACGTTCATGTGTCCTGGCATACGACCAGCAACTGGGTGGATGCCATAAGCAACATCGACGCCTTTTGCCGTCAAGATATCGGCCAATTCACGAACGGTGTGCTGTGCCTGGGCAACGGCCAAGCCGAAGCCAGGAACGATAACTACGCGCTGTGCGTAGTTAAGCAAGATCGCGACGTCATCGGCTGAACCGGACTTAACGGAACGAACTTCAGTACTGCCCGAAGCCTCTTGTGGCTTAGCAGTGAAGGCACCAAAGAGAGTTCCAAAGAGGGAGCGACCCATGGCAGCTGCCATCAAACGCGTGAGGATTGTTCCCGAAGCACCAACCAAGGTACCGGCAACGATCAAGAGCGTTGATTGCAAAACGTAACCGCTAGCTGCAACGGTGAGACCGGTAAAGGCGTTCAAGAGCGAGATAACGATAGGAACGTCAGCGCCACCAACGGGAAGTACGAAGAGCACGCCAAACAACAGTGCTAATCCGCCCATGACCAGTAACGGAGTGTTTCCGCCGGACTTGATAACCCAACCAGCTGTTCCCAATGTTCCAGCCAAAGTTGCTGCGATAACGAAGCGACCGGCAGGGAATACAACGGGACGAGTAGTCATCAACTCTTGAAGTTTCAAGAAGGTGATAACCGAACCGGAGAATGATGTACATCCGACAATAACTGTGAAGACAGTGGCGATGAGGTTTGCTGTCGATGGTTTTCCATCTTGGCTTAGGTTGAGATATTCAACGGTTGCTACCAGCGCGGCTGCGCCACCACCAACACCATTGAAGAGCGCAACAAGTTGTGGCATCTGAGTCATCTGAATCTTGCGAGCTGCAGGTACACCAACCAATACGCCAAATGCGATAGCGGCAAGAATCAACAACGTGTTGTGATGCTTTTCGCCAGATGCTTGTGGTGCAAAGAAGACGATGACAGTGGCCAGCGTTGCGCCAGCAGCACCGATCAAGTTTCCGCGACGTGCAGTCTTTGGGGTTGAGAGACCTTTAAGTGCCAAGATGAAGCAAACTGCGCTGGCTAGTCCGAGTAGGTCATAAATTGTGCTGTTCACTTGGCGACCTCCTCTTTCTTAACTTTTGGTTTGCCCTTGAACATCTCAAGCATGCGGTCGGTAACAACGAATCCGCCGACCATGTTGATCGTGGCGAGCACGACCGCAACGATTGAAAGCGTTGTCTCAAGACCGGAAGTCGCTTTATCAGCGACAATAATCGCGCCGACCAAGATAATTCCGTGAATAGCGTTGGCACCGGACATCAATGGTGTGTGGAGGGTCGTGGAGACCTTGGAAACCACTTCGAATCCCACGAAGATCGCGAGAAGGAAAATGGTCAGAATAGCCATAGTTGTCATGGTTACTTCTTCCCTTCTGGAGTTCTGCGGGAGCCGTTCATGGTGACTGTGGCG
>CANCSL010000054.1 GCA_947380835.1 Actinomycetota bacterium
GCAGAAGTTGGCACGTGGTGGAGTCTAACTGGGCAAAGTTCTGACAAAATCGGGGCTTGGCTTTACCCCAAGCCTTCTATACCTATAGGAGAAAACCATGCCGATTGCCGATAGCGAAATTGAGCGCATTCTCGTAGTAACCGCCCATCCTGATGATTTGGATTTCGGAGCTTCAGGAACTATCGCGCAATGGGTCAAAGCCGGAATTGAAGTTTCGTATTGCATTGCCACCAATGGCGATCAAGGTGGCGAAGACCCAGATGTGCCGCGGCAAGAGATGCCGAAGATTCGTCAGCGAGAGCAACGCGACGCCGGTGCCGCTGTTGGTGTCACCAATATCGAATTTCTTAACTATCGCGATGGTTGGCTAGAACCCACTATTGAATTACGCAAGAAGATCGTCCGCGAGATCCGCAAAGTTCGCCCACAACGAATGGTCATCCAAAGTCCGGAACGCAACTGGGACCGACTCTTTTCAAGCCACCCTGATCACATGGCGGCCGGCGAAGCGGCAATTCAAGCGGTTTATCCTGATGCTCGAAATGCCTTTGCCTTTGAAGACTTGCTGAAAGAAGAAGGTTTGCAACCGTGGACAGTAGATGAGGTCTGGGTAATGTCTGCTGCCAACCCAAATCATCACGTCGACATCACCGATACTTTTGATCAGAAGATGGCTGCGTTGCACTCACATGTTAGTCAGACTGCACACAATCCAAATCTAGAAAATATGGTCCGGGAATGGGGTGCGCGTAATGCCGCTTCCGTTGGTTTACCTGAGGGCCATCTCGCAGAAATATTTAGAGTTGTTGTAACTAAATAAATCTATTTAACGCTGACGCTTTCAATTGAAATAGCTTGCTTCGGGGCGCCATCGGTGCTTCCGTCGGCAACGCCCACCGCCGCAATTGCTTTAACGATATCCAAGCCCTTAGTTACCTTGCCCCAAATCGTGTAGTTGGGACTTAGCGTGGTGTCTGCGTAAACAATAAAGAATTGGCTGCCATTGGTGTTAGGTCCCGAGTTAGCCATAGCGATGGTGCCGGCCGGGTAATTGTTTTGGGTCGCGGTAGGCAGGTTTTCATCGGGATACATAAAAGCAGGACCACCTTGGCCGGTGCCTTTGGGATCGCCACATTGCAGTACAAAAATGCCCGAAGTCGTTAAGCGATGACAGATGCTTTGATCAAAATATCCGCTCGTAGCAAGAAATGTCATTGCAGTGACAGTGAGTGGAGCTTTAGTGCCATCGGCAGTAAATGAAATTTCGCCACAATTGGTGTTCAAGGTAATCGTGCGAACTCGAACTGGCTTCTTAACTTTTGGAAGACCAGTTTGAAGAGGAGTATGTCCAACTGCGGTACTTGGACTACACATCGCCTTCATGGCTCGCATCTTTGACGTCGAGGACATCATTGGCTTCTTGTCAGAACTCGTTGTTGCCGTAGGTGAAGCAGTTGGTTTGCGTTCGCTGGCAAAAGCTGGAGAGGTGAAAAGTGAAATGACAATGAGAGCTGTTGCAGTGATAGCAACTTGCTTCTTCATTTCGTTTCCTCTATTCCCACTCTAGTTTTCTTTACGAGTGGAATTACTCCCACTCAATAGTCCCCGGCGGCTTGCTGGTGACATCCAATACAACTCGGTTCACTTCTCGGACTTCATTCGTAATTCGGGTAGAGATTTTCTCTAACACCTCGTACGGAACTCGGCTCCAATCAGCAGTCATAGCATCTTCAGATGAGACTGGCCTGAGAACTATGGGGTGACCATAGGTTCGGCCATCGCCCTGAACTCCGACGCTACGAACATCAGCGAGAAGAACGACCGGGCACTGCCAGATCTGCCTATCTAACCCTGCCAATTTTAATTCCTCGCGAGCGATGGAATCGGCTTTTCTCAAGATTGTAAGTCGATTCTCAGTAACTTCACCGACTATTCGAATCGCCAAGCCTGGACCTGGGAATGGTTGGCGCCACACAATCTCTGCTGGCAACCCTAATTCCAGGCCAGCCTCACGAACTTCATCTTTAAAGAGCGTACGTAAGGGCTCAATTAAAGTGAATTGCAAATCGTCAGGTAAGCCGCCAACGTTGTGGTGGGACTTGATATTTGCAGTACCGGTACCGCCACCGGACTCGACTACATCTGGGTACAAGGTTCCTTGCACCAGAAAATCAATACCCTCATGTTCTGAAATTTCGCGAGCAGCAGCTTCGAAGGCACGAATAAATTCGGCGCCAATAATCTTGCGCTTTGTCTCTGGATCTGTGACGCCGGCAAGTTTCTCTAGAAAACGTTCGCGGGCATCAACAACTTTCAAAGCAACGCCAGTTGCTTCAACAAAATCGCGTTCCACTTGCTCGGCTTCACCTTCGCGCAATAAACCGTGATCAACAAATACGCAGGTGAGTTGTGAACCGATTGCCTTCTGCACAATTGCGGCAGCAACGGCCGAATCGACTCCGCCGGACAAGCCGCAAAGAACGTGACGATCGCCCACAATCTGGCGAATCTTCTCTACTTCAGTAGCAACAATATTTTCAGAATTCCAGGTGGGTTTACAGCCAACAATATCGATCAACCACGTACGAAGAATCTCTTGTCCATTTTCAGAGTGAAGGACCTCAGGATGAAATTGCACGCCAGCAAATGTGGCATCGCTATTTTCGAAGGCGATAATCGGAGTAAGTGAAGTTTCCGCTGTTGAAGTGAAGCCCGTTGGGGCTTGGGTGACGCTATCGCCGTGACTCATCCAAACGTTGAATTCACTTGGAAGAGAAGAAAGAAGCTTGGAAGCTTGGGTCAACTTCAGTCCCGTGCGACCGAATTCAGATTTGCCGGTTTGCGAAACCTTTCCGCCAAGAGCCGCGGCCATAACTTGAAAACCATAGCAAATTCCGAAAACTGGAATACCTAAAGTAAAAATCGCGCTATCGAAAGTAGGAGCGCCCTCTGCATAAACACTGGATGGTCCACCAGAAAGAATGATTGCTGTGGGCGATTTTGCCTGAACTTCCGCGGCAGTAATGGAAGAGGGAACTATCTCGGAATAGACCTGTGCCTGCCGGACTCGGCGCGCGATGAGTTGGGCGTATTGGGCTCCGAAATCCACTACGAGAACCAAGTCATTGTCACGCACGATCGATAACAACCTCTACTCGTTGGAATTCTTTGAGATCGGAATAACCGGAAGTCGCCATCGCCCGACGCAAAGCACCAAATAAATTCATTGAGCCATCGGAAGTGTGTGATGGTCCAAATAAGATTTCATCGAGCGTGCCAACTGTGCCGACGTGGACTCTGTCGCCACGTGGAAGTTCGGAGTGGTGTGCTTCAGAACCCCAGTGCCAACCTTTGCCTGGCGCCTCGCTGGCGCGGGCAAGCGGAGAACCCATCATGACAGCATCAGCGCCACAAGCGATTGCCTTTGCAATGTCACCGCTGCGACCGACAGAACCATCGGCGATAACGTGAACGTAGCGTCCGCCAGATTCATCCATGTAATCTCGACGAGCGGAAGCTACTTCAGCAACGGCTGAAGCCATAGGAACTGCGATTCCTAAAACAGTACGTGTGGTGTGAGCGGCTCCCCCACCGAAACCAACTAAGACTCCCGCGGCGCCAGCACGCATTAAGTGCAATGCACCCGTACCTGTGGCACATCCACCCACAATGACTGGAACGTCGAGTTCGTAAATAAATTTCTTGAGGTTGAGCGGAGCATTCTTTGTAGCAACATGCTCAGCGCTAACCGTGGTGCCACGAATAACAAAGATATCTACGCCGGCATCGATAACAACTTTGTGCAGTTCAGCAGTTCGTTGTGGCGAAAGCGCTGCGGCAACGGTCACGCCCGAGGCGCGAATTTCAGCGATTCTGGCTTTAACTAACTCGGGAATAATGGGGGCTGCATAAAGTTCTTGCATACGGCGGATGGCTTGTTCTTGCGGCATCGATGCAATTTCGCCCAAAGGAATTCGAGGATTCTCGTGACGAGTCCACAAGCCTTCAAGGTTAAGAACTCCAAGCCCACCCAACTTTCCGATGGCGATCGCAGTTTCGGGTGAAACCACAGAATCCATGGGCGCTGCCATCATGGGAAGTCCAAATTTATATGCGTCGATCTGCCAATTGATAGAGACTTCCTCGGGATCCCGAGTTCGACGACTTGGAACTATGGCAATGTCATCGAATGAATAGGCAACGCGAGCGCGCTTTCCTGGGCCGATTTCTATCTCATTCATAACTCTTACTTTCCTTTACGGCTGTAATTGGGAGCTTCGGCAATATCGAGAACATCATGAGGATGGCTTTCTTGCAAACCTGCTGAAGTAATTTGAATTAATTGACCATTGCGTTGTAAATCCAAAATAGTTGCGGCGCCGGCGTAACCCATGCCCGAACGCAGTCCACCCACAAGTTGGTGAACAACGGTGGCGAGCGATCCGCGATAGGCAACTTTGCCTTCGATACCTTCAGGAACCAATTTATCCTCGGATAAAACGTCATCCTGCATGTAGCGATCCTTGGAATAAGATTTTTGTTCACCGCGAGATTGCATGGCGCCAAGTGAACCCATGCCGCGATAAGCCTTGAATTTGCGGCCATTTAATTCAACAAGTTCTCCTGGGGATTCATCGCAACCAGCAAGAAGTGAACCCAGCATCACCGTGTCTGCGCCAGCAACAATCGCTTTGGCGATGTCACCCGAATACTGCAAGCCACCATCAGCAATTAACGGAACATCTGCTTTAACGCAGGCCTTGTGAGCTTCCATAATTGCCGTGATTTGCGGAACGCCAACGCCGGCAACAACCCGAGTTGTACAAATAGAACCCGGTCCAACTCCAACCTTTACGGCATCGGCACCAGCATTAATGAGAGCCTGGGCGCCAGAACGAGTTGCAACATTGCCACCAATAATTTCAATATGTGGGTATTCCTTCTTGATGCGAGAAATAGCGTCAAGCACAGCGCGATGGTGGCCGTGTGCGGTATCGACAACGATGACGTCGACTCCGGCTTCGATCAATGCGAGCGCGCGAGCGAAACCATCATCGCCAACTCCGACAGCGGCACCAACAATGCCGTTCTTCTTGACCGCTTGGACATGCTGGACTTGCTCTTCAATAGGAAGATTGCGATGAACAATGCCGATACCGCCAGCTTTGGCCATCGCGATAGCCATGGCAGATTCGGTCACGGTGTCCATAGCGGATGAGACCAACGGAATTTTGAGAGAAATATTTCGAGTTAGGCGAGTCTCGGTGTTGACCTCGCTGGGAACAACATCGGATGCATCGGGGAGAAGTAGGACGTCATCGTAAGTCAGCCCCAACATCGCAACCTTGTCGCGGACGCCTTCAATCATTGGGGAAGTCTAGTGGGAGCCTTAAGCGCCAATCGCCCGGGCAATTTCCTGACGAGCACTGACCAAATCGCTGGTATGAACCGCAATATTGCACTCGGTACCTAGCCACCCTGGTCCACCCACAATTATTCGAGGCGCCGGTCTGATTGCTGGAATATCGTGAACAAAATCAAGGCTGGCATTCTCTTTGAGCTGAGCCCAAAGGAAAATTGCGGGCGGAGCAGAGCGGCGAATAACTTCGTTAAGGGCGCTCTGCGGAGTCCGAGCGCCTAAGAATTGCGAATCAATATTGATCTCGGCCAAGGCGGCAGCAAGGGCACGCAACGCAAGGGAGTGAATCTCTTCGCCGACGCAGGCCAGGAGCACAGGACGGGCATTTATTGGATTTTTTAATTGGCTCAGGGGTTCGGCCAAGACCCGCTTTACTATCTCGGTAACAAAGTGTTCGGTTTCGATGCCCGATCCATCATTGGCCCATTCTTCGCCGATACGAACCAACAACGGCATCAGCACGCAGTTCCAAGCCTCGACCACTCCATTTTCGGCGATCTCTTTCCGAATAACGCTCTCCAGAATTTCACGATTGAAGGAATGTGCAGCGCGGAAAAGAATGTCGGTCTGCGAATAATCCACATGGGGGCAGGTGCCGGCGAAAAGTGGTTTGGACTGGGGTAGAGCAACCTCGCCCGACTTGGCCCGCTCGGCGGCTTCAGCCGGAGCAACACCCATAATGACCAACCTGCGCATGGCACCGAGGACGGCCACATCCTCTGGGCTATACCGGCGATGATCGCCAGCGCTGTGAATAGTTGGACCAAGACCATATCGACGATCCCAGGTTCGAAGGGTGGCGGGGGCTACGCCTAACATCCGAGCAACTGCGGCGACGGTCAACTCGCTATTGTCGAGAGCGGTACCGCCAGTGGTCTTCACGCGCTAATCGTCTAGGAGATGCATCATTTCCACCACCCGAAAAGAAGATTTTCCTGCTAAATCCCTGAGAGTTAGCACTAATCACTTGAACAACCTATGAAGCGGTTGTAGAGTCCTCTCATGACCGAGTTATCCCGCTTACCCAAGCCAGTTGCCTCCGTATGGGAATGGCAGCAAAGCGGCGCCTGCCGCGAACTGCCCACCGAAATGTTCTTCCATCCTGATGGCGAGCGCGGCCCGCGGCGACGGAACCGCGAAAATGCAGCCAAGGCGGTCTGTGCCTCTTGCCCTGTTATCGCAGCCTGCCGCGCTCACGCCCTCTCGGTCCAAGAGCCTTATGGCATCTGGGGTGGCCTCTCCGAAGATGATCGCCTATCTATCTTGGGTCATCACGAGAGTGAGAGCTTCTCTACCGCCTCTTAAACCTTAAAAAATACCGAAGCGCTTTTTCTTGCTGGCGCGTTTTGCCTTCTTGGCGCGCTTTTCACTTTCGGCCAGAACCTCTTGCATGCTCTCGGAGCTGTAGGTCAGAGGTTTTTCTAGCTCCTCTTTCCACTGATCCACGGGCGGGGCTTCATATTCAGTGTGCGAGAAGACTGGATCCAATTTATATTTTTTTCCGCAGAGCGGGCACTTCAATTGATCCGAACGCAAGGTGTTACCGCAATTGGGGCACTGCCAACTTCCAGATCCCATCGAGCCCATACTCATAGATTCACCATAATGCATAAAAATAAGCCCCACCATAATTGGCAGGGCTTATTAAGTAGATTCACAACTAGTGGTTGTGACCGCCAGGTCCATGGCTGT
>CANCSL010000055.1 GCA_947380835.1 Actinomycetota bacterium
TCCACCCAAGAAAATAGAGGCACCAATCTTTTCGTGGAGAAAGAATGAACCGAGAAAGACCGCAATTACTGGGTTTACGTAGGCATAGGTCGCAGTCAAAGAGACTGGCGCATTGCTGGCCAGCCATAAGTAAGCGCTGTAAGCAACGATGGAGCCAATCAAGATCAAGTACACCAGCGCCCACCACGAACTCGAAGTGGTCTGGCCGAAGTGCGAAATATGCTCGCCGCGGACCAAGCCCACGATAACCAAACTTAAGCCTCCAGTAAACATCTCGTAGGTCGTCAAAACAAGCGCGTTCTTGGGCAAAGATAATTTAGGAGACATGAAGGTTCCAAAAGCCCAGCCAATATTCCCCACCAAAACCATAATCATCCAGAAGAGCAGTTTGGAATTAGATGCACCATTCATGGCATGAACTTGACCAGGTTTAAGTAGTACGGCGACTCCAGCGAAGCCAAGGATGACACCAAACCAACTTAACTTGGCGGGATGATCGCCAGAGATCGCGCGGAAAATTGCAATCCAAAAGGGCATTGCCGAAATAATCAATGCAACGATGCTCGAAGGGACGGTGTGTTCGGCTAGGGAAACATTGCCGATTCCAAATCCCAAGAGCAACGCACCTAATAAAGAGGCAGAGATAATCTCCCGCTTTGGCACCGCCAAAGCGCGCCAACCATTCTTTATGATCAAAACTAAGCCGAGAATTGCACCGGCTCCGAGAAATCGAATACCCATTCCTAGGAGGGATGGCATGGACTTCACCGCAATTGCGATGGCGAAATAAGTCGAACCCCAGATGATGTAAACAGTCCAGAGATTGATCCAGGTAAGAGACTTAACGCTGCGGGCCACGCCTCATTCTAGGCGTGTTGCAGGAAGAGCGAACCATTCTTTGCAACGACGGGATACTGCGTCAATGGACGCTTTGCAGGAGAAAGCGCCGAAGGTACACCGGTATTACTGTCATAGGAGGATCCATGACAGGCGCAATCAAAGGTCTTCGGAGTTACATCATTGATAATGCAACCTTGATGGGTGCATACAGCGGTAAACGCCAAGAAATCCCCAGTGCTTTTACGGTGAAGCAAGATCGGGATTTTTGCAGAACCGGATGAGACTTGATAAAAAGCGCGCAAACTTTCGCCAGAGCTCAATTGCTCTTCTCCTACTGTTTTGACAGGTCCCGAGTCGCCTTCTTGATATTGCAACAAACTTAACCCGGATTGCTTCTCACTCGCCGATGGAGATGGCGTTGGTTTTTCTGATGCTGTTGGATCTGGTGAAGGCGAAGGCTTAACAGAAGTTTTCGGCGTCGGAGTTGGCTTCTTTTCAACTACCTTCTTCTTCGGAGTTGGGGATGGCTTCTTCTTAGAAGCTGCAAATGCTGACGATCCAGTAATCCAGGTCAGGGCAAGGGCCATCGTGGATATGACACTTCTGCGCGAAAGATTTTCCATTTAGGAAGTGTGCTGGAGGAGTCCAACTTTTGCGCGCTGAAAGGGTGGCAATCTCCTCACGTTTTGTTGAAAATTCAATAAGTTTTATACCTAAACGGAACTTAGTAGCCAATCTATTGCGGCTACGGCGTTCCAACCTTCGGGGTGTTCCTGCAGCAGAATTTTTGGACCAACCAGGTCAGCACCCAACGTGACCAGCGGAAGTTCGTCATAGCCACTACGTCGATGTTGGCCGAGACCGATGTTGGCAGTCAGCCCGTTGCATAGACATTGACGCCCATGAGTTTCCTCAGCAGTTCCGCCTTTGCGGACGTACATATCATCTGGTTCAGCGGCGCATCGATAATCGATCCGTCCGTTGGGATTAAGAAACGGCACTCGCAAATAACCTAGGTCGCAGAGAGCGCTGCGATTGAGGTTGAGATCTGTGTCAGTCAAAGTGCCTGGAAGGAGAGCAATCTTGATAGGAAAACCAGTGGGAGATGCAGCGGCATCCGTCGCGATTTTAAGACGATCGTTCTTGATCTCCTCCAGCAAATGATTGCGGATATCGGCGGATAAACCAGAATCTGTGCAGAGTGCAAAGAGGGTACCAACTTGAACTCCTTGAGCACCTGTAGCGATGGCATCAGCAACTCGTTCGGGACTGCCGTAAGCACCAGCTAACCAGTACGGGATTCCTAAAGCCTGCATCTTGACCAAATTTGGTTCGTCGCGTTCGTTATAAATTGGCTCGTTATTTTCGTCGAACTTCTTACCTCTCGGCGGAGCGTTGTGTCCGCCAGCAAGATGGCCTTCGATAACAAATCCATCTGGGCGAGTGGTCTCATCTTTGGCTAAATAAGATGCCAAAATATCGGAGGAAACGATTGCCAAGAATTTCGGCGCAACCAACGTGGGCAGAGAATCCCCTAACACTTTCTTCGGATCTAAAGTCAGCTTGACTGGATCAGTCCCGATAACTTCTACGTTAATGAAACCCTCTTTGCCTTCGGAAAAATCTTTAATGAGTCGTGGAATTTCGCGCGGAATTCCGGCGCCCATTAACACGTAATCCACTTTCGCCAACATTGCACCCAGGATCGCGGGTGGAGTCGCCATCTGAATCTTCTCTAAGAAATTAATTCCGACTAGACCGTTGTGGCCTTCTTTTGCCAACCAGACTTCAACGAAATTGGCGACCACCACAATCTCGATAGCTTCTTGACTGGGAGTCAACGATGGCTTGGGAACGAGCATGAAAGTTTCATTGCTCTTGCGCGGTTCAACTCGAAAATATCTATCCAGAATTCGTTTTGCAATTTCTTGTGACGGAAAATGGGTCAGAGCGCGACGGACAGTTCCATCTAAGTCGCCATTTTGAAGGCGGCGGACCATCACGGTATCCACGGCAGTACCGGAAACCACACCGAGCTCTCCCCGCATGGCGACGGCTTTTGCCAACGTCCAATTGGAAAGTCCGACGCCCATGCCGCCTTGAATAATCTGCGGCCAAGGTTTCACATTTGCCATGCTTTCTTCAACACCTCTCTCCAGATGTTCGATTTGCCATCGATCTAGCAGTTAATCACGGTAGAGAGTGACTGGCGAGTAAGAAAATCGAGAGCGCGAGCCACCACTATTTAAATTCTCACACTCATATTGTGATGTAAATGACCATTTTCCCAGCGAGAACAGAGACAATTCTCCTCATGTCATGGGAATCAAACTTCGTACTTCACTTCAATAACTGGGCGCTCCATCACAAATCGATGGTGACCTTTCTGGCAAACGACACTGTCTACCTGGCGATTGCCGTGGCAGCTTTGGTGATCACCTATAACCATTTCAGAAACGCCGGGCAGCAATCCTTTGAATGGCGGAGTATTTGGCATTCCATAAAATTCGGAACCACACATCTGGCTATTCCTGTGGTGGTGGCTGTTGTTATTTCCGAAGTGATTTCCAAACTTTACGATCGTCCGCGGCCGTTCGTTTCGGTACCTGGGGTCCACTTGGTCTTTGCACATGGCGCAGATGGTGGAATGCCTTCGCACCACACCGTTTTCATGATTGCACTTGGGTTGTGCATTGCCCACTATTCGCGAAACTGGTCGATCGTTCTGGTGGCAATCGCGCTCGTCAGCGGCATATTTAGAGTGGCGGCTGGGGTTCATTACCCGACAGATATTTTGGTGGGAATATTTATTGGAGCGCTTGTTCCATTTCTGGCTAGAGAATTCCGAAATTATCTGGCAAGCCGGCGGAGATGAATATTTCGATCTGAAGCTTGACCAGACATCAACTCAAGATCGTATTCGCCAGATCGACGTTGCCAATCATTGGCGGCAAGCAAGCGTGAAATTCCGGCCAAAGCAATAGGGTCACCTAGATCGATCGAACTCAAGTCGGCAAGTACTGGTCCTTGATGATCGATAACGGAAGTTGAAATGACGATATCTGACCCATCTTCCAGGATTTCGACCAATCGTCCTTGTTGCGGCCAGTCCACATTAGAGGCAGTTTGAACATGCCAAAAGCTAGATACTTCGTTAGCTATCTCTTCAATTTTGTGGATATGCGTGTGTCCTGCCAGCCACAAAATAACGCGCGGCTCGGAAAGTAAAAGCTCAACGACTTCCTTCTCTTTAATGCGTACTTCTGCCTCTGGCCCACCGTAATCATTAAAGAGATCGCCAGCGGGGTGGTGAGAAAGAAGTACGAAGTAACGTGGCACTGGATCTGCCAGAATTGAAATGAGCCAATCGAACTGCATCTGATCAAGAGAGCCTTGCCAGCCGCCATTTATATTGACTGTATCCAAGGAAATGAGTCGGATGCCATGCATGTCTTTAAACCAATATTTGGTGGCTTTCGACTCATTTTCAGAAGTTAAACCATGGTCGTGGCCACAAGCCAGATGCAGTTTGGCCCAGTCCTTTGGCCTGGTGAATTTACGTCGATCATCTGCAACGATTGAACGAGTCTCTGTTTCTTCAGGCGACGGATAATGCGCAGGTCCGACCATCTGGAATCGGCTCAGAAGTTCTCCCACATTTGTTTCGGGAGCAAGTGCCTGAACGCGCTGGTTACCAACGACAAATTGATCTAGAAAATCATCGGCAGGAACCGTGCCTTGTAATAACGCATCATGATTGCCGTGGGTGGCCAACCATTTGTGTCTCAAACCAGCACTTCTGAAACTCTTCCGAACTGCATCGGTCAAACCTGGGATCACTGGAAATCCATAAAGAGAGCGTGGGTAGTCATCAATACATCCCGTCGGGGTGCCTTCCGGATTCCAGTATGACGGGTCGTAATTTTCAGGATCGCGAGATGCCACTCCTTCCCAAACGTCTGGGCTGCCACTATCTGGAGTTACTTCGCCACCATCTAAAACATTTATGTACCATTGCAATTCGTTCTGTTGAGAGTTGTCGGTAACATCGCCAGTAATAACAACAGCATCAATGGGGCGATTACTCTCTAATCCGTGGTCAATTTTATTTAATGAATGAACAAGCGCTTCCAAAGTCTGCACCGTCAAGATCTCCTGAGGACGATACGTGCCGACTAGCCCAACCATCTCCGCGAGTGGATTGTGTGGATCGGCATAACGATCCATAATCTCCGCCCGAGCTGGCGATTGCGCATCGCAAATGTGAAGATCGGAAATATGAAGCAATGTCAGGAGGGCTTGTGCGGAAGCACTAGGCGCTTGACCTTGCCTAGGCTCCCCATGACCATTGGCCAACTTTCGCCAACCTTTTTCGTTGGCGTCCTGTCGGACAATCTTCAATTTCTGAGTATCAAACTCAGACACGATCCACCATTACGGTTTCTGAAGAGACAACAAGTGAAAGTGAATCTCCAATGGAGATTTTTCGAGCATCAGAACTCGTCAGATTGACCGACACCAGCGCGGGCGTTCCCAAATCCACGCCTAATTTTGTCATGGGACCGAGGAAAGATTTTGTCACCACGCGTCCAGTAGAAGCGTCCGCATTCTTTTCTTTCACCATCTCAAAATTTTCTGGACGAACCAATGCAACCACTTTGGTGCCTTTATCAAAGCGAGCAGCGAACTCCGAGGTTGCCACAACTTGGTTGAGAATCTTGACTTTGCCAGAACCAACAATCTCGGCAGGAATCTTGTTGGTGATTCCGACGAATGAGGCCGCGAACGGGGATTTAGGGTTGTTATACAAAGCCGCAGGTGCATCAATTTGTTCTAGTTGACCTAAATTCATGACGCCAACGCGGTCTGCAACCGCCATAGCCTCTTCTTGGTCGTGAGTTACGAACAGAGTGGTCGTACCGGTCTCGAGTTGAATACGACGAATTTCTTCACGTATTTGCACACGCACTTGAGCGTCCAGAGCTGAAAGAGGTTCATCAAGTAATAAGACCTTTGGCGAGATCGCAAGCGCTCGGGCTAGGGCTACGCGTTGTTGCTGACCGCCAGAAAGCTGATGAGGAAGTGATTTTCCACGATGGCCAAGGTGAACCATTTCCAATAACTCTGCACTCCGCTTTCGCCGTTCGGATATGGAAACTTTTCGAACGCGGAGACCATATTCAACATTTTCCTCAACCGTCATATTAGGAAAGAGCGAGTAGGCCTGAAAGACCATTCCCATGTTTCGCTTGTCGGAAGGGGTACCCGTGATATCGGCTCCGGCAACAACAATGCTGCCATCGTGCGCTAGATCTAATCCGCCCAAGATACGAAGCACAGTGGTCTTTCCGCATCCCGATGGACCGAGGAGAGCAACTAACTCACCCGAGGCAATGTCCAATGAAAAGTCATGCAGAGCCGCAACGTTGCCATAATGCTTAGCAATGTTGCGCAGACTTACAGCGGTCTCAGTTTTGGTGGTCATGCGGCCGCCTCTTTCGGTTGCGATTTACTTCTGGACTTAAAAGTTTGAGCAGATTGAACAATAATTAAAAGCAGCCAAGCTCCGATGAGAGAGAACATAGAGAGCGCAATAGAACCCAAGATATTTCCTTGGCTGACCCGCGTGATCCAGACTGGGAAAGTCTCCCAATGAAGCAATGAAGTCAAAGTAAATTCGCCGAACGAGAGCGTAATCGCCAAGAAGAGTGCCGCGTTAACTGCGCTGCGGATGGCGGGCAAAATGACCATAGTGATCGTCTTGCGAAATGATGCGCCGAGGCTACGAGATGCTTCAACCAAAGTCTTGAGTGGGATTGAAGAAAGTCCAACATTCAAGGATTGGAAGGTGTACGGAATAGAAATCACTACATAGAAGAAAGCCAGTTCATATTGGGAATTCTGGATGAACTCCGGCATAGCTTTCTGGGCACCAATCGCCAAAGAAACAACGGGAACGACCAAGGGCAAGATAGCCAAGAACTCAAAGAGCCGCTTGTAACGCTGACCTTCAATATGTAAATATGCAACGGCAGGTACGACGGTCAAGAGCGTGATTACCGCAGTGAGGGCGGCGAGCTTCAAAGAGATCATGAGGTTGAGCGAAAAATCCTCTTGCTGAAAGATCCAGGAGTAATTGGTAAGTGCGTGCCCGTGGCCACCAGTTTTGCGCAAGCTGAATTCAAGAGCAGAGACAACCGGCAGAACGAAGAAGACGAG
>CANCSL010000056.1 GCA_947380835.1 Actinomycetota bacterium
GCGCGAAAAGACAAGAGAGTCATCTCTGATCACGAGACTTTGATCGCAGATGTAAATGGAGTCGTACCAAAGTGGAAGATGGATAAGCAGCCTTACTTCGCAAGACGCGGGATTGAGCTGATTGTTCTTGTGCCTTTCATCATTGCCGGGCTGCTCATCGGTACCGCAAGTATTGAATCGCAGAAAATCACAAGAGAACTAAACGCAACTTATCTCAAGACATACAACCTGAACCACAAGTGGAACGACCAAATCAAACCTGTAACCAATTTGATAACTCACCTTTCACGTACGGTTTCAAAGGCGCAGTATGCAATTGAGGTAGCAAAAGCAAAAGGCGTTGTAGACCAGGCCGCACCACTCATTGCCGCTACCGAAACCGAAATTCAATACCAGTGCGATCATGTCCAGAAGAGAACCACCGGTAGCAACAACGAGGCAAAGTATCGGGCAATCTTGGTTTCATCGATGATGGATACTTGCCATAGCCTTCCCATTCAATCGCGCGAACTCTTCGCGATGGTTAATCTGCAGATCTCAAATGCATCAAATGCCGAAATTCAAAAACACCAAAACCTTTTTGATGCCGAGTATTACCGTCGCATCGCTGCACAGAAGCAAGTACTTATTATCTCTGGCGCACTCACCGAGCGTCGCAAAGTGAAGTCTACGATCTCCATCTGGACAGTTCTTTCACCCATTTAACCCTTATTTAGCAAGGTTTTTCTTACCTAAAATAGAAAATGCACCACCCCTTACCGATCTAAGGGTGGTGCATTTTTCTTGTGACCTCTTGGAGGTTCTCCCACAAATTAACTAGCGGTGTTGAGTGCGCACGCCGTTCCATCGGTTTTGGCTATGTTGTTGGAAAGCCAATTCCGTTGAATCAGGTACTTCAGGCCACCGGAGGTGTAGTTGTAGTAATAGTTGTTTAGCAAAGTCTTAGTACCGAAAGTCCAAGAGCACTTGTCGGCATTCTCGGCGCCTTTAGCGTCATACCAAGCATTCAAGAGTGGATCTGTAAGCGACTCGTCAATTTCGTGCACGAGAATGCTGGTCATGGCATCGACGTAAACATCGCCATTAGGACTGTACTTAGATTGTGATGCGCATGCTGAAAGGTATGTGCTGGTGAAATCTTGAATAGCAATATATGGCACCTGAGTTGTACCGACGGTTCCATAGCTGTGCCAACCGCAGTAAGACTTTCCGAATCCGCTTGAGAGATAGGTGTTGTTCGCTCCGATATATACATAGATAGGTCGAAGTCCACCAGATGTAGTGGGAGTCGGTACTTTCCCGGTGCTCAACGCTGTTGAGATGAATCCTGCAACTTGTGCATCAGTGATATTTCCACTTGCAGCAATTGCGGATGTAGGTGCGGCGGCTTGCGGCCATGAAAGAGTTGGTGCAACGTTATTGGTTGCGGTGAAGTACCCGAGGTTGGTGGCAAAGACTTGATTAGCCGCACCTGTGTTTGACGTTGAGGTTCCGAGTGCGGTGACAAGATTGCTCAGAACTTTGTTCCACAAAGTTTGTCGTGTGGAAGTCCACGTCCCCACCCATACTGGGTAGATTGCAACGTTGCCGGCATAGACCGATCCACCGGTATGGAAAGAAATTGGATTTGCAGCCAAAACTGTGGCACGGCCACTGGGAGTTGAAGTTTGAGCGACCCATGCCGCCTCGGCAGCTTGGTCATCATTATTTATCCAAGGTTGACCTGCGAGCAGACCACCTGCAACCACAGGCAAAGTTCCCATAACACCTGACGGCGTCGCGGTCGCTGACGGGCGAGCGCCCTCACCCAGATTTTGAATTGGGGCGCCTTCGGATCGAATTCCCGAGGCGGCTAATGATGTGTTGGCAGAAGACCCTGAAATATCTCGATGTTCGGCGGCAACAGCAGAGGAAGTCAAGGTGGCTGCCCAGCCCAGGGCAACGGCGACCGTGGTCGCGCCCAAACGGAGGAGAAGAGAGGATTTGATAATTCTCGGGGACATGTGGGAGGGATCCTTTCGGTTGGTACGCGGGGAAGCGTCAAGATCTCTATGAAGTTTTGCGCGTTAACGACTTTCTCGTCCGAGCCCTCCGGGGAGAGAAGGAATGAGGTTGTCGTGAGGTTCGTGAGTCTAAAGTGACCCTCAAGTAAAAGGTGAGACTTTAGACTGCGTGTCGGTTTTATTTTGCTACCACTCCGCCACAGTCAACCAAGTCAGATTCTTTGCTAGCCCCGCCTTTAGTCCATGATTAAGCCATGGCTTCTCTCCGTGCGAGTGCACCGCTGCTGGATGCATACCTGCAATATTTGGAGAGCGAGCGCCTTCCGTTCACCATCCCCGGGCACAAGCAACGAACCAGCATGCTTGATCCAGATCTCGGTGCAGTAGTCGACTCGGATGTTCCGCTGTATGGCGGGCTAGATGAAATTAAGCTCACCAACCAGACCTTGGCTCGAGCCGAATCTTTGGCGGCGGATCTATGGGGCGCCAATTGGGCCAGATTCTCAACCGGTGGATCAACCCATGCCAACCAAGCCGTGATCTTGGCCCTTGGCAAACCTGGAGATCGGGTTGCCATCACTCGAACCGCACATCGCTCGGTGCTCAGTGCGCTGGTACTTGCAGGGCTAGAACCACTATGGATGAGTCCCACCATCGATGATGCAACTGGAGTACCTACGGGAATTCCTCTCAGTGAGCTCGAACGCGTGCTTCCCGAAAGTCCCATCGCCGTCCTGCTCACCGAACCCGGATACCTAGGAACGATTTCAGACCTGCCCGGGCTCATTGCCAAAGCACATGCGAACAAAATCCCCGTGGTTATTGATGCAGCCTGGGGCGGTCATTTCGGCTTTAACTCTAGGTTGCCCAAACATGTAATGGAACTTGGGGCCGATGCCCTCATTACCAGCGTTCACAAGGCACTCCCTGGTTACAGCGCATCAGCTTTGCTTCTAGCTCGCACCAACCTTCTTGACCGCGCTCGCCTAGAACAAGGATTCGAAACAACTCACACAACCTCTCCTGCCGGCGCTCCGTTAGCTTCCATCGATGGCGTTCGTGCGTTGCTGGAAACCCGAGGGACGGAATTGTTAGGGGCGCTAATTGATGCAGTGTCTGAGTTCAAAAGAGAAGTTCAAGCACAATTTAATATCCCAATTTTTCTTAATGAAACAGATTTCCAATCTGAAAGATTTGATCCGTGCAAGATCGTGCTTCGGGCTAATCAATTAGGTGCTTCGGGCGTTGATATTGAACGAAAGTTGCAAGAGAAAAATATTCGAGTGGAAATGGCCGACCGCGACACTATTGTCTTTCTGGCGACGTTGGTAGATACCGATCAAACTTTGCGCGAACTAGCCGCCCACCTCATCCCTATTTTGCGCGATGTGCAGTCGGCTCCGCGTGAAAGCGCAACCGCGTTGAGCTGGGCCGTAAAACCACTTCGAGGATCTTCGATGAGAGATGCTTATTTTGCCGCGACAGAAATGGTCTTGGCTGTTGATGCCATTGGAAAGATTTCAGCAGATCTTGTTGCTCCTTACCCTCCCGGAGTCGCTGTTCTGGCACCAGGTGAAATTATTACCTCCGAAATAGTCGAGGGGTTGGCTTCAGCAAAAAGGGCTGGTGTGCGCATCGCCTACGCAACTGATGCGACTTTAAAAACTTATCGTGTAGTGAAATAAGCCTTATTTAACGCCTATTTCAGCCATTTTGCTGGCCAGGCGGTTTGCCAGCGCCGGATGCACCTTCCAGGACGAGACCATATTCTGATACAGCTCAATTTCGCCAAGTTCTGGTTTGGCGTTGGTTTTGACTGCGCGAATCATCAAATTTCGCGGCGTATGTTGACCACCCACAAATTCAATTGTTTCGGCGCGGTATCCCAGAATCTTCAAAATATGCACACGCAGGGCATCGGTCAAGATGTCTCCTAGGCGCTCTTTAAGCAATCCATGACGGGTGACTAAGTTCCAGGGTTCTGGGGATTCGCTCAGTTGCGCTTGAATATCGTGATGACAACATGGCGCAGATAAAATTAGTGTTGCTTCATTTATAACCGCCCAAGCCAGCGCATCATCCGTTGCAGTATCACAAGCATGCAAAGCAATTGCGATATCTACTTTCGTGTTCTTGGTTGCAGCAATTTCTTCGGCTCGAAATTCTATGGTTTCACTTATTCCCAGCGCTTCGGCAATATCAGAATTTCGCTTTCGGGATTCTTCACGGATATCGATACCAACAACATGAACCGGTATTCCCTGAGCGCGCAAATACTGATGAGCAGCAAAAGTAAGGTAGGCGTGTCCACACCCCAGATCGACAATGCGTAGCGGATCATCGAATGTAGGTTGCTGAATTTGGCCAGCCGATATTGCGTTATTGAATGCTGGAACAAGTAACCTCAAAAACTCTTCTACTTGCATAAATTTGTCTTGACGAGAAGGTTTTATTTTTCCATCTTGATCAGAGATACCGACTTCGATCAAAAATGGATCAGAAGGGTCCAACAATCTGGCTTTACTTCGATCGTGAGACAAATTCTGGGCTTTAACGCCCTTCGTAGCAGTTACTAAAGCCTCACCCTTTTTGGTAATTCGAATAGAGATCGATTCTTCGGTGGATTCGGCCAGGATATTGGCGTAGCCGCTTGCTAAGAACGCCAAAACGTCAGGATCTTGCGGCGCGAAATTCTTAGTTGTGGTTCTCACCCCGTCATTGGACATAACTTGTAGGAAGCGTCCCGATTTAAGTTGAATGGGGCGAATATCAATACGGAGAGCAGGAGTTTCCATATTTCGACGGCGGCCGGAGAGAACCACCCTAACCAGATGGTCAAAGTCCGAGAGTATTGCAGTCGCCGCATCGAGAGCTGTATCTAGATCCACGGTGCCACCTCCCCCTCGACGATTGTTGCAACTTTCCTCATGAGTGACTCTACAAGAGTTATTTTTTCGGTCTAGTTTTATTACTATTTCCACATGAGCCATGGAGATACAAAGATTGTAAATCACTCAGCCCGCACAATCGCCGGCCTGCAGATCATCACCTCTTCCTCCTTTGATGTGGAAAATTTTGAAATGAAGGATGTTCCTCAACTGTGGGAATTGTTTTGGAAGCGATTTCCAGAGTTGAATATCGAGCCCAACGGGACCTGCTTTGCTGTGGCCAGTCCGGTCGGCCAAGAAGTGCCTCCGCTGAAAGTGCACTATCTGGCAGGCGTTGAGGTCGATCCGGAGGCTGCACTGCCTGAGGGGTTTGTTGCCATAGATGTGCCAGCCGGAAATTATCTGCATTTCACCCATCAAGGATCTTTTGCCACTCTCGACAATTCTTTCCGTGAGGTTTACTTGACGTGGTTTCCAAAATCAGGGTTAGTCCAACGCATTGCCCCGCATATTGAAATGTACGACCATCGATCTGCAGCCCCAGAAACTGACACTGCTGAGATGGATATTCTCATTCCCGTTGAATAGTGGGAACAAACGAGAACTAGCCGAGCTCAAAATAGTTGAATCTGCCCATGCATATGAAGCCAACCTTTTCGTAAGCCGCTATGGCCGCAGCGTTCTTGCCTGCTACTCCGAGTGCAACTTTCGATATTCCGTTATGGGCAGATTCGATGAGTACTGCTCTGGTCAATGATTGAGCCAAACCTTCGCCACGATGGTCTTGGTGAACAGCCACGGATGAGAGAACGTAACTGCCAGATTCCCATTGTGTAAGCGCTGCAACCGCCAACAGTTCTCCGGATGTATTTCGAAGACCCGACCAAAAAACAATTTCTGGATGGCCGGGTTTTGTCGAAGATTCTGGGGCTTGGATATTTAAGAAATCGGCAATCTCCTGGTCATCGGAGAGCGGTATATGCCGATGCCCGTCAGTTTCAAGATCTGTGAACTTGCTGGTGGAGATTACGTAGGCATCCCACTGTCCCGTCAGAACAAATTCGGCAGTTCGTTCGCTTGCAATCGAGCGTGGAATCGAGAAGTTCTTCCACGTTGGATCTATTTCGACGCCATCTCCAAGGCCTAGGCCATACGGTTCTTCAACTCCACGAGTGAAAGCCAGGGAACTAGCGGTTCCGACCGCTTTCACGAATCCAGCAGCTGGCATCCAGGTTTCAAACAGATTTGGACTACCAAATAGTTCCGTTGCCCATTCTTGGGCGCGATCGAAATCGTGCGTTTGCCTCATCAACATTTTATTCAGTAGTTGCGAATGCGGCTTCGGTCAAAGTGGAATTAAAGACTTCCTGTGGTTGAGCTCCAGAAATTCCATATTTCATATCAATAACAAAGAATGGAACTCCATTAGCTCCTAATTGTTGAGCTATCTGCTGATCCTGTATCACTCGGTCGCTCTCTTCGTTGCTCGATAAGAATTCTTGAGCCAAGGTTGGGTCCAGTCCAAGAGGTCTTAGAAAGGCAAGCAGGTCAAGATCAGAGAATATAGGTTGAGACTTTTCGAAGTACCCAGAGTAAAGGGCCTCGAGAAGTTCGTCCCCTCGACCGAATTTTTCGGCCCAAAAAATGAGGCGATGGGCATTTCGAGTATTCCCAGAGAGTGTGCTGCCAAGTTCATAACAGAGCCCTTCGCCGTCAGCAATGGCACATACATTTGCCTGCATCCTGGCAACTTCGCTCTCGTGGATGTGATATTTCTGCGCCAGCAATTGTGCAGTTGGCATGACCTCGCCAGCATCTGGCTGCAATTGAAAAGCCCGATGGCGAACCATGACTTCTACCCCCGCCGGCAGCTGAGAAATAGCCTTTTGCAACCTGCGGCGACCGATGAAACACCAGGGACAAACAACATCCGACCACACATCGACAATCATGGAAGTCCCCCCAGGCTAAAAGATCCAGCGCCTTAAAATACCCCAGGTTGGAAAGGTGTGTTTGCCGAACTACAACCCCATGGAATCTGAGTAATACACCGCGCGTAGGTATTTATTGGCGGCATTCACTCGG
>CANCSL010000057.1 GCA_947380835.1 Actinomycetota bacterium
GTTCCACTCCGAAGCAGGTCACAGTGACTGCAGGGGATAAGAGTTTTCAGGCGCAGGTACGTATTGATACACCGGGCGAGGCAGATTACTTCCGCCACGGTGGCATCATGCAGTATGTATTGCGATCTTTACTAAAATAAAGATCGCAATAGTGCCAGCGATCACTTCTAATAGATCTACTGAGCTACTGAGGCCACCCCGGGGGCGTGGAAACGCTTTCCGGTGGTGGCTTCGCTAATTCCTTCGCGATCTAAGTAAGGCAAGATCCCACCTAGGTGCAATGGCCACCCGCAACCCAGGAGCATGCAGAGATCAATTTCTTGTGGTGTTGCGACGACGCCTTCATCCAGCATCATTCGCGCTTCTTCGGCAAGAGCTTTTAATGCTCTCACTCGAACTTGCTCGGCGGTTGAGGCGGTATTTCCTTGTTGGAGCAAGGCCAGGGCTGCTGGATTTTGTGAAAGCGAACCATCGTCATTCTTGAGATAGAACGAGCGAATTCCTTCCCTGACAAAATTAGTCATGGTGGGAGAGATGCGATAACGGGGTCCCAGATTTGCGTTGAGAGTTTCGGCTACGTGCAAGGCAACACCAGGACCAACTAGCCCAAGAAGTTCAAGTGAGCTCATGGGTAAGCCGAGTGGTTTCATGGCGCTGTCTGCAACATCAGGGGGAGTGCCCTCATCGATTGCATCAGTTATTTCGCCCATAAAGCGCGTTAATAACCGGTTAACGACAAAAGCTGGTGAATCTTTTACGATCACCATTGTCTTCTTTAATTCCTTGCCGATGGCTACGGCCGTTGCCGTAGATGCATCATCTGTCTTTGAGGTCCGAGCAATTTCAAGGAGAGGCATAACGGCAACGGGATTGAAAAAGTGAAACCCAACAACTCGTTCTGGGTTTTTTAAACCCTCGGACATACGCTCAACGGAGAGTGAGGAAGTATTTGTAGCCAATACGCACTCTGCTGAAACGATACCTTCAAGTTCGATGAAGAGTTTTTGTTTAAGGCTGAGTTCCTCAAAGATAGCCTCAATTACAAAGTTGGCATCAGCAAATCCAGATTTATCGAGGGAACCGGAAACCAAGGTGGAAAGTCGAGCAGCGGTTTCGGCTGACATGCGACGTTTTTCCACAAGTTTGGTGAGTTCGGCACGTATGTAGTGCAAACCCTTGTCGATGCGTTCTTGGTCGAGATCAGTTATGACAACGGGAACTTTGAGATTGCGCAACATGATCAAGGCCAACTGAGAGGCCATCAAACCAGCGCCTACGACTCCGACCTTGGTAACTTTGCGCGCTAAAGCCGCCTTAGGAGCGCCTTCAACTTTCTTGCGCTTCTTTTGGATGAGATTGAATGCATATAAGGAGGCACGAAGCGGATCGCTCATGGTGAGCAAGGTGAGTTCGCGATCTTCGGCATCAAAACCTTCGCTGAGTGAATTGGTGCGCGAAGCAGCAATTATTTCCAGGGCTTTGCGCGGGGCCGCGATATCAGCACCCCCATATTTTTTGGCGGTTGCAGCTTTGCCAGTAGCGATTGCTTTTTCCCAAGCAGGAAGATCGCCAGAGAAATCAGCGCGTGCGATAGTTTTCTTCCCGGAAAGAACATTGGCGGCAAATTGGATTGATTTCTCCAGGTAATCGGCTGGTTCAAAGACCGCATCTACGACTCCGAGCGCGAGTGCGTCCTTTGCTTTCAGCATTGTGTTGTTATTGAGTGCATTAAGAATGATGACTTGTACAGCCTTTTCGGGACCAATAAGTTTTGGAAGTAATGTTGCTCCGCCCCAGCCAGGCAAGAGGCCCAAGAAAACTTCAGGAAGAGCCGTAAACGCCGTTGAAGCTAATGTGCGGTAATTGCAGTGGAGACCAACCTCTAGGCCACCGCCCAGCGCTAACCCATTGATGAAAGCAAACGATGGTTTCTTGCCTTCGCCAAGTCGGCGAAATACATCGTGGCCAAGTTTGCCAAAACCGAGCGCTTGCTTTTCATCCGTCACAAAGGCAATTCCAGAGAGATCTGCCCCTGCTGCAAAGATGAAAGGCTTGCCTGTGATTGCGATAGCTACTGATGAGCTCGCCTCAGCGGCTGAAATGGCAGCGTTGAGCGCAACCAATGATTGTGGTCCAAATGTATTGGGGCGATTATGGTCAAGACCATTATCGAGCGTAATGAGGGAGAGCGTGCCAGTTGCCCCAAATGCGCTTAAGTCGACTTCGCGTACGAGTGCCTGAGTAATGACTTCTTCCGGAGTGGTTACTGGATCGCTCATTTACTTTAGACCTCCAACATAATGTGGGTTTTCCCAAATGATGGTTCCGCCCATTCCCAGACCAATACACATAGTTGTAATTCCGTAACGCACTTCCGGATGTGCTTCAAATCCGCGCGCGAGATTGATCATCAAGCGAACGCCCGAAGATGCGAGTGGATGACCCACGGCAATCGCACCACCGTAAATATTTACTCGAGAGTCATCATCGGAAATTCCGAAGTGATCCAAGAAGGAGAGAACTTGAATTGCGAAGGCTTCGTTAATTTCGAAAAGACCAATGTCTTCAATTTTTAATCCAGCTTTCGCAAGTGCCTTCTCGGTACTGGGAACGGGGCCAAAGCCCATGATTTCTGGCTGAACTCCGGCAAAAGCAAAAGTCACCATCTTGGCCTTGATAGGCAAGCCAAGTTCCACGGCTTTGCTTTCACTGCTGAGTATCGCCATGGCAGCGCCGTCGTTGAGACCAGCTGCGTTACCTGCCGTTACCCGGCCAGCAGCGCGAAACGGAGTCTTGAGAGCAGCAAGCGCCTCGAGCGTGGTGGTTGGTCGTGGTGGCTCATCTACGCTGGCAATTCCCCAACCGAGTTCCGGAGTTCTGACTGCAACGGGAATAAGGTCGCGTTGAATTTCGCCTTTGCCATATGCAGCAGCAGTCTTCTGTTGAGATGCGAGCGCATATTTATCTGCGCGATCTTTTGTTAGGTGCGGAAAGAGGTCGTGCAATCTCTCTGCCGTTGCACCCATTTGCAGCGCGTCGGTATCAACAATCTTTTCTGCCAAATAACGCGGGTTGGGATCCATGCCTTCACCCATTGGGTGGTTGCCCATATGTTCAACGCCGCCTGCAAGTGCAATGTCGTAGGCACCCATGCTGATGGCACCAGAAATGGTCGTGACTGCAGTCATGGCACCTGCGCACCAACGATCGATGGAATAGCCCGGAACCGAATTAGGGATTCCGGCCAACAGCGAAGCGGAACGACCAATATTCATGCCCTGGTCCCCATATTGGGTTGCAGCGGCGATAGCAACGTCATCGAGAGTTGCCGGATCTACTTTCGGATTTCGTTCGAGTAATCCTCGAATGGCACGGACGACAATGTCATCGGCACGCACTCCGGCATAGAGACTTCCAGCTTTGCCAAAAGGAGTACGTACTGCATCTACCAAAACCACGCGCTGATCCATTGTTGCCCTTTCATGGCTGCCGCTAGTTATGCGACAAGATTATGAAAGGTTACTCGTCAGTAATGAAAAAGGAAATGAGGCGCGATTATTGCGGCTGGGCGACTTTTACCGGTTGAGTGCGAGTGTAGAAACGGAGAGTGAAGGTCAGGTAGGCAGCCCACAGGATGAACTGGAACCAGGTTAATTCTGCGCCAATTCCGATAGTGCCATCGAGCAAGGTCGTAAAGATACTGGACCCGGTGGAGTGCCAGATGTAGGCCGATCCGCCCGGCAAGAAACCTAAATCTTGATATTCGCGGATGCCGTGCGAGAAAACCCCAGCGGCTACGGTAATAAGCGCAATGCCGGTGATGGCGAAGAATTTGCCGAGGTTAAGCGAAAGAGTTCGCCGATAGATGAGATATCCGAGGGTAATGGCGCTAGCTAATCCCAAAATAAGGCCAAGCGAAGGGGCGGTATCGCTGGCAACTGTTTTGAAGTTGGAGTAAATGAAGAGTGCGGTCTCAAGACCCTCACGCGCTACAGCCAAGAAGGCGGCGAAGATGAGGGCGATTTTGCCCATGGGAAGCGCCTCGGTGAGTTTGCCTTCGAGTTCGCGCTTGAGCCCACGTGCGCTGCGCTTCATCCAAAAAACCATCCACGTCACCAAAGCAACTGCGGCTAAGGAGGTAGTTCCTGCGAAGACTTGCTCGCCTCGGACCGAGAGTTGTGTGGAGGTGAAACTGAGGAAAGCGCCTAATCCGAGGCTAAATGCCACCGCCAGGGTTACACCCAACCAGAGGAAGGGAAGGAGCAATTTCTTCCCCGAGCGGGTCAGATAGGCAACGAGGATCCCAACGATGAGTGAGGCTTCTAAGCCTTCGCGGAGCGCGATAAGAAAGGTGCTGAGCACAGCCCGAGCCTAGGGCCGCTGAGTGGAATTACGCAACTTAAGTGTTGCGTAATTCAAGTGAATTAGGCCTCCTCGAGAGAACTCTCGGGCTCTTCTTCAGGCTTGGCTGGCAATGGCTCGGTCTGCTGCACGGCAGCCACCAGCGCCTCCAAAATTTGATCGATCTGCCAGCTGCGAGCGCCCAATTGGAGTAGTCCTTGATGAATCTCACTCCTCAGGGCCACAGGTTCGGTGGCTATCGGGTCATTCCAGCAGATCCGGCGCACAAATTCTGGAGAAATGAGATTTTCAGCGGGAATTGCCAAGTCGTCGGAAATCTCCAGAACCGATGCCCGAGCATGAGAGAGCCGGGCAAAGGCCAGCGGATTCTTATCTCGCCACAATTTGATCGGCGGTAGTCCGGTCGAGGGCGTGCGCAATTCTGGAAAGCGATCATTGGTCCAGGTCAGAACATCAGTAAGAATCTGATGCCATTTCTCAACCGGCGGATTTTCGACTCGACTCCGTCTGGCAACAATTTTGGCTAAATCGGTAACGCTCTTCGGGCGTTTGGTTGCGATTTCAACAAGGGCCTCGTCATTAAAGACTCTACCCGGGGAGAGATCAATCCTCTTTGCGTATTCATCGCGCGCAACCCAGAGCTCGCGAATGATTGCCAGCGTTTGTCGATCCCTAATCTTGTGCATTCCGGATGTGCGCCGCCACGGATCTTTCTTAGGTTGGGAAAGCGGGGCATGAATGATGCTATTGAAATCTTCCATGGCCCAATGCAGTTTGCCTTGTTCGAGCAATTTGATAGCCACTGCATCGCGAAGTTCGATCAGAATTTCTACATCAAGGGCGGCGTAGTTCAACCATTCGGCACGTAAGGGCCGGAGCGACCAATCGACGGCGCTATGTTCTTTGGCCAGCGAAATTTCAAGGAGTGACTCTGCCAGCGGACCTAATCCCACGCGCTCGCATCCTGCTATGCGTCCGCCGAGTTCGGTGTCAAAAAGAATTTTGGGTTCAATGCCAAGTTCGCGCAAACACGGAAGATCTTGGGTGCTGGCATGAATGATCCACTCTTGATCAGCGAGGGAATCACTGAGTTGGCTCCATAAGTCTGTTGGACCAATAGCAATAGGGTCGAGAAGATGCAGACCACCATCTTTTCTCTTTATTTGAATGAGGTAAGCCCGTTGGCTATAGCGATAGCCAGAAGCTCGTTCGGCATCTATGGCGATCGGACCTGAACCAGAAAGAATGTCAGCGATTGCCAGTTCAAAACTCGAAACGGAAGTAACAAGTGCCGGCACGCCAGCGTGCGGTGCTAATAAAGGAGTGACCACTGGGTTCGCTTATCTACGAGTTATGACGTGCAAGTTGAGTGACGCCTTCAGGAATCGGAGCCAACCCTGCGGCAATCTCTAATAAATCAATCCAAGCTCTTACGTGAGCTGAAAGATCCTCGCCTTCTATGGGCGTCCATGAAGCGCGTACTTCGAGCTCGCTCTCTTCGTCGCGATCGACCAACGTGCCGAAAGAAGAACTGGAGACTCGAGTAACAGTTCCGCTCGGCGCGATAAATTCACATTTGTATTTCTTGAGGGATTCCAACAACCAGGTCCAGCCCACATCGGCAAGGAGCGGGTCTGAGACCATATCGGTTTCAATATCAGCGCTCACGTACGTCACGCAGCGGTACTTGCCAGACCAGCCATCTTGGCCGACGGGGTCGTGCAGCAAGACAAAGCGTCCTGAGGCACGATCTCCTTCGACGTCGGCAGAGAGAGCCAAAGAAAATGGCGCTAATTTCTGAGGGGCGGGTACTTCGGAGATCTCTATCTCGTTGCGAAAGGAGATGGTTCTAATCTGCGCCAGCGCACTATCAAAACTCTGGGAAGACACGGTTCTAGGGTAATAACTGAAAGGGCATTTGAGTGACAGGCGCGAGCGAGAATGCCGTGTAACCTCTCGGGGTGGCATCCTTCCTTGCACTTTTCTCGAGCGTTCTTTGGGGTACAGCCGATTTTCTCGGTGGAAATCTCTCCAAGCGTTTTAAATCCCTAGCGGTGACCGGCGTATCGCAAGCCTTTGGCCTGATCTTCGGAGCGCTACTCGTCCTGCTTACCTCCGGATGGATTGCGCCAAACTTGAGTTGGAGTGGGTATTTTCTTCCAGCAATTTGTGCTGGTATCGCTGGCTTCCTGGGTCTAACAGCTTTCTATGCCGGGCTTTCGACCGGGCGCATGGGAGTCGTTTCTCCTATTAGTTCGCTCAGCGCACTCATTCCGCTGACGGTGGCCTTCATCGATGGTGAACGCCCCAAAGCAATTCAATT
>CANCSL010000058.1 GCA_947380835.1 Actinomycetota bacterium
CAGACCCGCCAAGTCGTTTGTGGGATCCCCATTGAAAAACCGATCGGTCATCACGAAATAAATTGATTGAGTACTGAGGGCACCTCTGGCAACTGGCTTGGCAAGTGAGGTTAGTGAGTCGGATGCGAAGCTTGAATTAGTAATAGCGATCGCTAAAACCGCTATCGCTAATCCAAAACGAGCTCTTACTTTAATTTCCATATACCCACATCCGCCGAGGTTGTGACGAAGCGAATCGAACTTCCTCGGGCACTTGGTCCGTAAAGATTTTTCTCAACTTCATATCCCAGAGGGGCAAGGTCAATTCCAATATCGGCGGGGCTACGAGTGACGACTACCAAGATTGTTTCTTTTTTACTTTCACGTAAGAAGGAAACATAGTCATTGTTAATTTCGACCCAGCGCAGTCCACCATATGCCAAGGCGTCTGAAGTTCGTCGGATTGCCACCAACCGCTTCACCCGATCGAAGAATTCATGATCCCAATCAGATCGATCTTCCCAATTGATAGTTCGCCGGGCATCTTCGCCCCAGGCTCCCCGTAGTCCAATTTCATCTCCGGCAAAAATGGATGGAACTCCTGGATAGGTGAGGAGCAATCCCATGCCGGCAAAGTGGCGGTCAACATTTCCCCCAACCACATTTCGGAACCGAGCAGTGTCATGCGAGTTCAGTAGCAACATGCTGGCCAAAAGTCCGCGCCATGGAATGCCGGCATTGAAATTCTTCATGGCCGCCACCATCTCACTACCCGAAAAGCGAGGAAGGGACGTTGGCAAACCAAAGAATCCACCTTCAACTTGGGGATTTTCTTGCAGCCAGCCCCAGAGTGGGCGCATAAAACCGTTGTAGTTCATGGTTCCGTGCCAACCAAAGCCATCGAGATCTGAAGGAAAGTGATCTGCATTCTCGGCGACCAACCAAGCATCTGGATTCACGTCATCCATTGCTTTGCGAATTCCGCGCATCACCATTTGGTTGAGATCTTGATCTTTGAAGCGACCTGTCATGTTTCCGACATCGATGCGCCAACCGGCCATGGCGAAAGGTGGACGAAGCCACTTTCGAACGATGGAAGCTTCACCTTCATACATGGCGTTGCGAAGTCCTTTAGAGGCGTAGTTGAGCTTTGGCAATGAAGCCAAACCCCACCAACCTTCATATCCATGCTTGATGGATTTATCCCAGTAAAAATATGAGCGTTCTTTCGACTCGGGATTAGCAAGCGCCTTCTGGATCCACGGATGCCCGGCCCCACAATGGTTGGTCGTGAGGTCTCCCATAATGCGAATGCCCTTTTTATTCGCCTTGTTGGCCAGCTCTAGCAAAGCCTCATTCCCACCTAATAGAGGATCAACATGATCGAAACTGCTGGCATCGTAGCGATGCGTCGAATTCGCAGGAAAGAACGGAGTGAAGTAGATCCCAGAGGCTCCCAATCCGGTGATGTGGTCCAAGTGTTCAGTTACGCCATTCAGGTCGCCACCAAAGTATTCAATCCCAGTCGTCTTATCCCGGCCTTTAGGGAGGTCGTTCCAAGCACGAGGAACGAATTTGCTCGGCACGTTTCGTTTCTTTCCTGAGGAAGCGAATCGATCCGGAAATATTTGGTAGAAAACAGATTTGTTGATCCACTGTGGATACTTAGGTTTTGCGAAAATTTGGAAGTCGTTAGCACTTGAAACTTCGTGGGAAAAGAGACCGGCAGCGTTGAGCCACTCGTATTTGTTCTTTCCAACCAGAAGGAATCGATAGCTAGCAGACGGGTTCATCACCATAACTTTGGCGCTCCACCAATTCTCGTGCTTGGCAGAAGTTTTTATCTTGAGATCGAATGTGCGTGGTTCGCCATCGTGATAGATGCGAATCATCACTCCAGTGATGGGATACGCCTTCGGGATGCGAACCTTAAATTCGACCTTTTCGCCGATCTTCGGTGCGCTATTGCTGACATAAAGATCGCTGCCATCGTGGTGCGGCAAAAGTGAATGGGTCACATTTATCCTTTAGTTGCTCCTTGTGTGAGTCCGCCGATAATAAACCGTTGTAGCGAAAGAAACACGATAACCAGCGGAATGGCAGCCAAAAGTGAGCCTGCCGCGAACGGACCCCAGTTTTGACCGAACTGAGCCCCGACAAATTGCTGAAGTCCAACGGCAACGGTACGTCGATTAATGTCTTGCAAGAAGAGCGAAGCCAGAACAAACTCATTGAATGTTCCGATGAAGGAGAGTAGGGCGGTGACTGCCAAGACCGGTGCAGCCAATGGGAAGAAGATCAGCCAATACACCTGGACAGTGCTGGCGCCATCGATACGAGCGGCTTCATCTAGTTCCATGGGAATGGTGTCGATATAGCCTTTGAGCAGCCATGCATTAACGCCCATTGACCCGCCGAGATAGATCAAAAGCAATCCGCCCAGGCTGCCCAAACCAATGGATGGGAAAACGGTGTAAACCCGTTCCATCATCACGTAAATGGCTGCAAGGGCTAAGAACGAAGGAAAGACTTGAATGAGTAGAAGCGTTTGCAAACCAGCTTTACGTCCTTTAAAGCGCATGCGGCTGAAAGCAAATGCTGAAGCAGCCCCGATAAATACCGAGATGATCGCATTGGCGGTTGCGATAATCAGAGAGTTACGAATCCAGGTCGTGTAAGGAACGGCTGGATTATTGAAGAGCGCTTTGTAGTTGACCCAGCTGAGGTTTGACGGAATTAAAGAAGAAGAAGCCAAAGATCCCGTAGAGTTAAACGAGCTTTCGATAACAACGTAAATGGGGAAAAGAGTGAAGACAATCAAAACCCATATATAAGCGTGTCGCCATAAGTTCTTGGTTTTCATTAGAAACCATCCAATACTTTAGAACGGCGCAAGCTCCATATCGAAAGGCTTCCGACAATAAAGAACATGATCATTGAGATCGCGCATGCCAGGCCCAAGTTCTGCTCGTTGGACCCAAATGCGGTTTTATAGGTGTAAGTAATCAAAATATCCGTGGCTCCTGCGGTTTTTCCATGCAGAACATCTGTCGGACCACCGCCGGTCAGCAGGTAAATCAAGTTAAAGTTATTGAAGTTAAAGGCGAAAGAGGAAATAAGGAGTGGGGACAAGATTTGGAGCATTAGCGGCAACTTGATGAGGCGCAAAATTTGGCGAGGCTTGGCTCCATCAATCGACGCAGCTTCTTCAAGTTCCGCCGGAATCGCTTGGAGCGCACCCGTGGAGATCAAGTAAAAGTAGGGGAAACCCAACCAAAGGTTGACCAACAAAATAACGCCTTTTGCCAACCACGGACTATTAAACCAATCGATATTGGTATGAAAGAGGCCATTTATTGCACCAAACTGTCTATTAAACAATCCGTTCCAGATCAGGATCGACATGAAAGACGGGATGGCATAAGGCAAAATGAGAATCGATCGATAGAACCGTCGAAGCGCCAATTTCTTGTCCAAGGCAAGGGCCAACAAAAATCCGACCCCGAACATCATCACTACGGTAATGAAAGCGAAGGAAACCGTCCAGATAAAGACCCCAATAAATGGCCCGCGGACAGTGGAATCGCTAAAGAGGTGGATGTAGTTACCAAAATTGTTGAAGGCACGCCATCCCGGTAATAACTTGTCAGTCTTGTCGGCAATGTTGGCGTAATTTCCGTCGTGGTTGTCCTTGTACGTCTTGCCGAGGGAAACATTTTTAAGGGTATCCGTTGCTTTGTCATACACGAATGATTGGGTCAGGCGGACCGCTACATCTGCAGATTGCGGAGCAGCGAATGAGCCATCACCTAACGGAAACTTTAGGGTGGAGATCAGGCTATCGGCGCCGGCAGTCTCTTCAGGCGTCAGCGCGTGAAAGCCGGGGGCGGTGTCAGCAATGCCGTATGTATTCATTTTGAACTGACCGGCGACCAGTTTGGTTGTGCCCTTTTCGGTGCCAATGAATACGTCATGAGTGACTTGATCGGTTAACAACGCCGCATAGTTGCCATCTTTTTTACCCAAAATCATGTCGTAGGTCGTATTGGCTGCATCTGGAGCCAGACCAGTCTGAAGCAATTGAGTAATCGCCTGGCCTTTGCTGATTTCGTTGCCCGTTTTGTAATTGAACGCCGACATAGACACGGTGTAAAGAATTGGCACAACAACAAAAACCACGAGCAGAACTAAGCCTGGGAAGAGGAATTTAAACGGAAGGGTAAATTTGGCAAAATATACAAAGTTAGTAGCAATCAGGACCGCGGCGATGACGGCAGCCAGCGGAGTCGCATGCTTATGCGTTGAAGCGAAAAACATCGAGATCAATACGGCATCAACGATGGCGACAAAAGAAATCTTAAAAATCTGAGCGGGAAGTCCTGTGAAGCCGGCTAAGCGATTCACTTAAAAGACTCCTCTCTTTGAGCGATAGCAAAACTTATCAAGAATGACCGTGCGGCGAAAGCAAATGCTTCAAAAAAGAAAACGGCCGGCGCAGATATTGCGCCAGCCGCTTTGCTGTTTTACTAACTAGATCAATCTAATTAGAGGTTTGTTGCAGCATCTGCGAAGTTCTTTGAAAGAATCGCAGCAGCAGCATCAAGTGTGGTGCTGACATCTTTGCCCTTGGTGAAGATATCGGTATAAACCGAACCAAGAACGTCGTACCAGTTAGATCCGCCAGCCTTGTCATCAAGAACTGGTGATACCTGTGGAGTACCAGTTAAAGCAGCAGTTGCAACACCGAGAGTTGAAGCATCGGTGATTTGTGCAGCGGCAACTTTGTTAGCAGCTGGACGACCAGAGAGCTTGCTCATTGCAGTCTGTCCTTCTGGGCTAGCAAACCAACCCATAACAAGCTTCTTGGCACCAAGGTCTACACCGTGGGTAGAAGCGAAGGAAGTTACATAAGCGCCTGAGTAGTTAACCCATTGCGCTCCATGTGAACCAGCGACAAGTCCTGGTGTTGCACCAATACCGAAACCAACGCCAGCCTTGGTGATGCCATCAAAGTTCCATGCTCCGGTGTTTCCGAAAGGAATCTTGCCAGCCTTGAATGCATCGCCGCAGCCATCCCATTGGAAGAAGCCGTTGCTCTTGCCATCAGCACCCAAGAGAAGGGACTTGATGTTTGACTTCAACGCAGCAGAGTTCAAAAGAACCTGGGTGTAATTAGCATTGGAACCCTTTGAAGCCCATGCTCCGCCGCCAAGTGCGGTGAGTACAGGCTGTGATCCCCATGTACCTTCAAATGCGCAGAAGCCGCCGGTGAAACCCTTGGCTACTTTGTTGGCGTTGTAGTAATCAACCATTGCCTTGAAGGTTGTTGGAGCAGATGCGCCGTAAAGCGCCTTGTTCCAGATGAAAGCAGTGGTGTCAACATCTAGAGGAACACCGTAGATCTTGCGCTGGAATGACATTGCTGAAATTCCGGCTGCTGGGATCTGAGACTTCAAGATTCCGCCGTAAGGTAGCGGAACAAACTTTCCGGACTTTCCACCTTGAGCGGCCATACCTGCAGGACCGGTCATAACATCTGGACCGCCGGCGGCAGTTGCCTTATCCCATGCACCTTGAAGTGCAGTCAAAGCTGAAAAGAACTTGACTTGAATAACATAACCTGGAGCGATGGTGGTGTTGCCATCAATCAGGGTCTTCAGTTGTGGTCCGCGTTGTTCATCGGCCCATACAACGATTGTCTTCTTTGTTGCAGCGTGAGCACTTGGAACCAAAAGTGCTGAGGCTGCAAGGGCTACAGCAGCGATAACGCTGACCGAGCCGAAGCGCTTCTTCATCATGAATTTTCCTCCGTGGATTTGTGCTGCCCGAGGGAGGCAACGGGGCTAATTACACTTTACTAATAAGGCATAGGCAAGCCTGCGGCGCGAGGAACCCCTCATAGATACAAGGTGTTACCAGATTGTTATAGAAAAAGGCTCAAAAAGCCCCGATTTTGGCTGAAAATCGGAGATCCCTGAGCCTTTATAAAATAATTATTTGGACTAGATGGCAGTCGTCCAACCAGCAACTTCACTTGCTGGACGTGGTCCGTGTCCAACATAGCGAGCTGATGGGCGAATCAATCGGCCAGTGCGCTTTTGTTCCAAGATATGTGCTGACCAACCGGCGGTACGTGCTGATGTAAACATCGAAGTAAAGAGGTGCGCAGGAACTTCAGCGAAGTCCAAAACAATTGCGGCCCAGAATTCCACGTTGGTTTCTAGTACGCGCTCTGGATGACGTTCGTGAAGTTCGGCAAGGGCTGCTTGCTCGAGTGCTTCGGCAACGGCATAGCGAGGTGCGCCGAGTTCGCGGGCAATTCGTCGCAAGGTGCGAGCGCGTGGATCTTCGGCACGATAAACCCGGTGACCAAATCCCATCAGGCGTTCGCCACGATCCATGATGCCTTTTACATATGCGCGAGCATCGCCCGACTTTTCAACGTCTTCAATCATTCCGAGTACTCGCGATGGAGCGCC
>CANCSL010000059.1 GCA_947380835.1 Actinomycetota bacterium
GATGGGCGGTTACTACGAGAATGCGCTCAATTTCGCTATCGGCAATCGGCATGGTTTTCTCCTATAGGTATAGAAGGCTTGGGGTAAAGCCAAGCCCCGATTTTGTCAGAACTTTGCCCAGTTAGACTCCACCACGTGCCAACTTCTGCTGACCTTCTTGCTGGACTCAATCCGCAGCAACAGGCTGCCGTAGCCCACCAAGATGCGCCATTGCTGGTTGTGGCAGGCGCTGGTTCAGGAAAGACTCGAGTTCTGACCCGACGAATTGCCTATTTGCTGGCAGAGCGCGGCGTGGCTCCCTATGAAGTCTTAGCGATCACTTTTACCAATAAAGCTGCTGGGGAAATGAAAGAGCGCGTAGCCGAACTTGTCGGTGACCGGGCTCGGGCTATGTGGGTATCAACTTTTCACTCCGCCTGCGTGCGGATCCTTCGTCAAGAAGCAGCCCGTATTGGATATACCAACTCTTTCACAATCTATGACTCCAGTGATTCGCTTCGTCTCATCACTACGGTGATGAAGGAATTAAAGATCGACCCCAAGCGCTACGCACCTCGAGCGGTCCAAGGGATCATCTCCCAAGCAAAGAACGAATTGCTCGGCCCTGCCGATTACTTAAATGCAACCGACAATTTGTTCGAGCAAATAGTTGCTGACGTCTACGCGATTTACCAAAAACGATTGGCTAACTCAAATGCCATGGATTTTGATGACTTGATTGCCAAGACCGTCGAAATTCTCCAGCGTTTTCCCGAAGCTAAAGCACGTTATAGATCGCGCTTTCGCCATGTGTTGGTGGATGAATACCAGGACACCAATCATGCTCAATATATTCTGATTCGTGAACTCGTAGGCAACGCCATCGATGGTTTTCCGATCGCCGAATTATGTGTCGTGGGCGATGCCGATCAATCTATCTATGCTTTCCGCGGCGCCAATATCCGGAATATTTTGCAATTCGAAGAAGACTACCAAGACGCTAGAACAATTTTGTTAGAGCAGAACTATCGGTCTACGCAAAATATTCTCTCTGCGGCAAACGCAGTGATCTCCAATAACGAAGGACGCAAAGAGAAGAACCTCTGGTCCGAGGCGGGCAAAGGTGCACTCATTACTGGCTATGTCGCTGAGAGCGAACACGATGAAGCCGATTTTGTCTGCCAGGAGATTTCCAAACTTCGCAAAGAAGGTATATCCCAGCCCGGCGAAACTGCTATTTTTTATCGAACTAATGCGCAATCTCGTGTATTTGAAGAAACTTTTCTACGCATTGCTATCCCTTACAAAGTCGTGGGCGGAGTGCGCTTTTATGAGCGTAAAGAAGTCAAAGATTTCTTAGCCTATCTGCGGGTACTCGTTAACTCCGAGGATGAAGTTTCACTTCGAAGAATTATTAATACTCCCAAGCGAGGCATTGGTGATCGTGCGTTGGACTGCGTAGATATTTATGCACAAAGTTCCGGAATCACTTTCTGGGGAGCGCTTTCAGATGCCAGAAACGCGCCAAATATCCCGACTCGAGCGCTGGCTTCGATCAATGATTTCATTCATCTGATTCAAACTTTGCAGACGTTAGTTGAAGCCAAGACTGCTCCCAGCGTTATTGCTCAAGCGGTGCTAGAGCAGACCGGTCTGCTGGCCGAGCTCGCTAACAGCGATGACCCACAGGATGAAAGCAGGGTTGAGAATTTGCAGGAGTTGGTATCGGTTGCGGGTGAATACGAAGAAGGCGAAGTCGACGAGGGTGAAGAGATTTCTCTCTCTGGTTTTCTAGAAAACGTTTCTCTCGTTGCTGATTCGGATCAGATTCCAGATGGTGAAGATCATGGCGGAGTAGTCACGCTCATGACTTTGCACACGGCGAAGGGTTTGGAATTTCCAACAGTCTTTCTCACGGGCATGGAAGAAGGCATCTTTCCCCACACCAGAACATTGGGGGACAAGAACGAAATTGAAGAAGAGCGGCGGTTGGCTTACGTAGGTCTCACGCGGGCACGCGAACGCCTCTATCTCTCTCGCGCCGAATATCGATCGTCGTGGGGGGCTCCTAATTACAACCCACCTTCGCGTTTTTTGAGCGAGATTCCCGATGGTCTGGTGGAATGGAATCAAACCTCTACGCCGACCTTCTCCAGCAGTCGCACTTCTACTCTCCGCAAGAGTGGGCCAATTCCCAAGGCCACAGGTGTTCGCAGTTCTACGACTCTGGTACTGGCGGTAGGAGATCGTGTGTCACATGACACATTCGGATTAGGAACGGTGCTGGCCGTCGATGGCGAAGGCGATAGAGCTCAGGCCACTATCAACTTCGGATCGGCTGGCGAGAAGCGGCTTTTGCTGCGTTATGCGCCGGTAGAGCGACTTTAATTAACCACTAGAATTCCACACGGCTTTAGAAAATCTACGAATCGGGGTAATTAGTGGATCTCTTCGAGTATCAAGCTCGAGATCTTTTTGAATCTCATCAAGTTCCTGTACTTGCCGGCGCAGTTGCAACAACTCCTGAGGAAGCTTTCGCCGCAGCCAGCACAATGGGTGGCAAGGTTGTTGTTAAAGCTCAAGTAAAAATCGGTGGCCGCGGAAAAGCAGGCGGCGTGAAGTTAGCTCTTGATGCCGAAGATGCTCGCGAAAAAGCTGCAGCTATTCTTGGAATGGACATCAAAGGTCACACTGTTCATAAAGTGATGATTGCCCAAGCCGCGCCTATTGCCAGTGAGTACTACTTGGCCATCTTGCTTGATCGCGCGAACCGAAATTTCTTGGTTATGGCCTCTGTTGCCGGCGGCATGGAGATCGAAGAAGTTGCGCATACTTCTCCCGAAAAATTAGCTCGCGTCGGAATTGATCCCAATGTTGGTATTTCCCTCGAAAAAGCTCAAGAGATTGCACGTGCTGGTCAATTCCCAGATGATGTGGTCGATCAGGTTGCAGATGTGCTCTTGAAGTTATGGGCTGCCTTTATTGCTGAAGATGCAACTTTGATGGAGATCAATCCACTCGTGAAAACCGAAGACGGCCGCATCATTGCCCTTGATGGCAAGGTCACTCTGGATGACAACGCTGGATTCCGACATCCAGATCATGAAGCTCTCATTGACCACGCTGCAACCAATCCTTTGGAAGCGTTGGCAAAAGAGAAAGATCTCAACTACGTAAAACTCGATGGCGAAGTTGGAATCATTGGTAACGGTGCTGGACTCGTAATGTCCACTTTGGATGTCGTTGCATACGCGGGCGAAAAATATGGTGTCAAACCTGCAAACTTCCTTGATATTGGTGGCGGCGCATCTGCCGAAGTCATGGCCAACGGTCTCTCCATTATTTTGGGAGACACCGACGTCAAGAGCGTTTTTGTCAACGTCTTTGGTGGCATCACAGCGTGCGACGCAGTTGCTAATGGCATCGTGCAAGCGCTTGCGATTCTTGGCTCGTCGGCAACTAAACCGATTGTTGTCCGCCTTGATGGCAACAACGTCATCGAAGGCCGACGCATTTTGAATGAAGCGGCGCATCCGCTGATCGAACAATTAGACACAATGGATGGCGCAGCTGCGCGTGCAGCAGAATTGGCGGCAAAATAATGGCGATCTTTATCAACGAGAACTCGAAAGTACTCGTTCAAGGCATGACGGGTTCTGAAGGAACCAAGCACACAAAACGCATGCTGGCATCAGGCACCAATATTGTCGGCGGAGTTACGCCAGGCAAAGGTGGCCAAGTTGTCGATATGGATGGCCAACAGATCCCGGTATTCAACTCCGTGAGCGAAGCAGTGGCGGCCACGGGAGCAAACGCTTCCGTAATTTTCGTTCCGCCAAAGTTTGCCAAGGCAGCTGTCATTGATGCTATTGACGCTGCACTGCCAATCGTCGTAGTTATTACCGAAGGAATTCCAGTTCATGATTCCGCGGCCTTCTACGCATACGCTGAAAGCAAGGGCACAACACGCCTCATCGGACCTAACTGCCCAGGACTCATCAGCCCCGGTAAGTCCAACATCGGAATTATTCCGGCCGACATCACTGGTCCGGGACGAATTGGTTTAGTTTCTAAATCTGGAACTTTGACCTATCAGATGATGTACGAACTTCGCGATTTCGGATTCAGTACGGCTGTTGGCATTGGTGGCGACCCCATCATTGGTACAACACATATTGATTGCCTCCGCGCATTTCAAGATGATCCTGATACCGATGCCATCGTGATGATCGGTGAGATCGGTGGCGATGCTGAAGAGCGTGCCGCCGCATTTATCGGCGAATATGTCACCAAGCCAGTTGTTGGTTATGTTGCCGGTTTCACTGCACCTGAGGGCAAGACGATGGGCCATGCTGGTGCGATCGTCTCTGGATCTTCCGGAACTGCCGCAGCCAAAAAAGAGGCATTGGAAGCAGTCGGTGTCGCTGTAGGTAAAACGCCAAGCGAGACTGCCGCACTCATGCGAAAGATCCTCCAAGGTTAATTAGGGTAATTAATGCTGCGGCGCATCCTTCTGCTCTCGCTCCAACAGGCGCTCAGAAGTGTTGCACTGGTTCTCTTCCCCACAGCATTTCTCTCTCTGACCGCTTGGGCTACCGCAGGAAGTAGCGCCGGAAATACCACTGACCCTATTCGGGCCGCGCTCTGGTTTTGGCTCGGTTCACATCAAGTTCCATTTCATTTATTGCTACCACCCACTGATATTCCGGGTCTGCTTTCATACCTACCTATCGGTGCCTTGATCTTTCCATTCCTAGCGTTACGTAGCAGTTTTAATCGGCTGAGCAATGAAGTTGAAAATGTTCGTGGCGCTCGAATTTTCTTTTCACTTTTCTATGCCGGACTCTCGACTGGGATCGCCTTTCTTTCTATGGCGCATGGGGTTCGTCCCGTTTGGATTTTGGCCACTGGTTTTAGTTTGTTCTTGGCGCTGCTGGCAACAATTGATTTTGATGCCGCTGGTCTGCGCTTTGTTAAGTTCCCTGCATACGTGATCTCGGCGTTGTGGGGGATGGGGGCGATTGCTGTCGGGATTTCTCTAGCTGCACACTTCTCGATCGTAAAAGATTTAACGACGGTAACTCATCCAGGCTTAGTCGGTGGTTCACTCTTTCTTTTATTGCAGATTCTCTATTTACCCAATTTGGCAATTGGCGCTATCTCCTATGCATCAGGTTTTGGATTTTCGCTTGGGGCAGGTACCCACATATCTCCGGCACATTTCACTTTGCATGAGTTACCAGCGATACCTCTTCTTGGGGCGTTGCCTACGGGTGTTCATAAATCAGTTACTTATTTTTCAGCACTTGGTTTACTTGCAGCCTTGATCATTGTCATCAACATCAATGTTATGAAGGCAAGATTTCGCGATCGGCAACTTTCGTTGCTGAAGTCCTTGCTTTTTATTGGCCTCGCCATGAGCGCATTTACCTATCGTGCTTCCGGTGAATTAGTGACTTCAGCGATGTCGCCAGTGGGAGTGGTGTGGTGGAAGCTGCCTGCGGCGTTTGTCTTGTCGATAGCTGTATTTGTGATCCTGAGCCAGTACCTGCCGCTGGGGATGAGAAAGGTAAGGGAGCGTGCCTAAATTTCGGTTGGTAATTCTTGCATCTGGCTCTGGATCTCTTGCCCAGGCCATTATCGATGCCTGTGAATCAGGATTGCTTGCCGCTGAGATTACGAGCATCATTTCAGACCAAGATGCACCGATTTTGCAGCGCGCCACAACACATCAGATTGATCACCATCTCTTGCCCATGAACAGGGACCGCACGTTGTGGAACAGCGACTTGTTTAAGTTGGTTTCTGATCATCAACCAGATCTAGTCGTGAGCGCTGGCTTCATGCGAATTCTGGCTCCGGAATTTGTTCGACATTTCAAGGTCATTAATACCCACCCAGCACTCTTGCCACTATTTCCTGGGGCACATGCGGTTCGGGACGCATTGGCGGCAGGCGCAGTCGAGACCGGATCGAGCGTTCATTGGGTAGATGAAGGCGTTGATACCGGCGAAGTGATCGCTCAGGTCAAAGTGGCAATCCAGCCAGGAGATGACGAAAGCACTTTGCACGAGCGCATTAAGATTGTCGAACGCAAGCTCATTGTCGAGACTCTACAAACCCTCATCGCAGCAGGAGAGAAATGACTGAAAAAAAGGCGATTCGCCGTGCACTTGTTAGCGTCTACAACAAAGTAGGTTTGGTAGAAATCGGCGCCGCATTGCACCGATCTGGCGTAGAAATTCTCTCCACCGGTTCCACTGCTAAGACTCTTCAAGCGGC
>CANCSL010000060.1 GCA_947380835.1 Actinomycetota bacterium
ACCACCCTGGAAAAACCCTGATCTCCGTTTACAAGAACACCATCAAAATCCAATACCGTCTTAAAAAAGCTGCTTTCGCCGTGATAGAAATAGAGGAAACCAATTACTGGTACATCTATGCTGCCTTCACTGAGGAAAATCTTGACGATTGAAACTTGTCGTTTGACTCCTTCAACCAACTTTGTTTGGTCTCTGCCGCCAATGCGAAGTTGCTTTGGTTCTGAAGAGAATAGCCCGCCTTTTCGTTCAGTCGTAATAAGCCCCCGATAATTTTTTGCATCAATAACGTAAACACCAGAGCCGGTTATCGCGATGTGGTCAATGTTGGCGCGAGAGCCCGGGATCGTTCGGTCATGAAGAACTATAAATTTATACTTTTTCGCCAATTCGTCGAGGTTGGCACCGACGCCTTCTTCCCCTTTTGCGCCAGATTTCCACGCCCGAATTGATTGTGGCTCATCGAATAATAAGTCTACGAGCTTGCGAACAACTGGATGGCCGTCAAATTTTTCATCCAGACGGTCGCTTCTCTTTTTGCTTCGCATCTCATAGATCTGGTTCGCCGATCTGCCAGCAATACCCAATACAATTTCTGGTCCTGCGGCCAATGCGACATTGACCGCGTTTTGTGCGTGAGATAGACAATATATTTGTTTAGTCTTTGCATCCCAAAGTCCATGTGTGCCGGCTTGAATTTCAATTCCACAACCAGCACATTTACCCGCGTGACGAAAAATCATTTTCTTCACTTAATCGCCCCTAAAAGATCTGGAAGAAGACTTATTTAGGACGCGTTCTTCTTCAGCAAATCGCGAATCTCCATGAGCAATTGAATATCTTCTGGGGTCGCTGCCGGTGCGACAGACTTGTCTTCGCTCTTTAGTCTGGCAGCAATGCGATTCATCGGAGTAACGATAAAGAAGTAGAGGACAGCCCCCACAATCAGGAAGTTAAGAATGGAATTAATGAAGGCGCTCCAATCGAACGAGACGCCGTTGATAATGAAGGCGCCACCGTGGACTCCCCCGCCGCCAACTAACTTAATGAGTGGCTCGATAAAAGACTTGGTTAACTGGGTGACTATCCCGCTGAAAGCTGCGCCAATAACAACGGCGATGGCCAGATCAACAACATTGCCGCGCATGATGAAATCCCGAAATCCTTTAATCATCTTCTTCTCCCAGTGGTAGTCCGTATTTGATTAACCTACAGGCACGAACCCGAAAATTGGCTTACAACCGCCCATTCGGTCCATGAACGAGCATCTATATGTCGCACTTCGCGAGATGCCCAAAGCCAAGCGGTAGAGTTCCAGTTCACGTAGTTGGGATGACCATGGATGACCTTCGCGCCGCTGAAACAAGCGCACCGTTAGCAGTTCGGCTGCGCCCTGCCTCCATCCAAGAGCTTTTGGGGCAAAAGCACTTGCTTCAGCCAGGGTCACCGCTGATGCGATTGATCCAAGGCGACGAAAAGCACATCACCAGCGTCCTTCTCTATGGTCCACCTGGAAGCGGCAAAACCACGCTTGCAAAAATGATTGCCCACTCCGGTTCGCGGACATTTGTTGAACTCTCTGCCGTTAGTTCCGGCGTTGCCCAAGTTCGCGAAGTGCTAACCCAAGCCCAGGAACGATTGCAAGAGGAGAACCGAGAGACCGTACTTTTCATTGATGAAGTCCACCGCTTCTCTAAAGCTCAACAAGACGCTTTGCTTCCCGGGGTTGAGAACCGCTGGGTGACCCTCGTTGCCGCAACTACAGAGAATCCTTCCTTTTCGATCATCTCGCCATTGCTTTCGCGATCGATCGTGCTCACCCTGCGCGCCATTCCAGATGCAGACATCGAATCGCTCCTTAATCGGGCAATCACGGATACCCGAGGTCTAAACAGTGAAGTCACCATTGAAGCCCAAGCCCTGGATTCGTTGGTTCGCCTGGCCGCTGGCGATGCCCGCAGAGCACTCACCTATTTAGAAGCGGCAGCCGGAGCTGCAAGCGGCGAGATCACGACCGAAGTATTGAGCCGTGCCGTAGACCGCGTCATCGAAAACTACGATCGTGGCGGCGATAATCACTATGACGTTGCAAGTGCACTCATAAAAAGTATTCGAGGTTCTGACGTTGATGCCGCATTGCATTATCTGGCTCGAATGCTTGAGTCAGGTGAAGATCCACGGTTCATTGCTCGGCGCGTGATGATCAGTGCCAGTGAAGATATTGGTCTTGCCGACCCCGGTGCGTTGGGATTAACCGTTGCAGCAGCCCAAGCAGTTGCCATGATCGGAATGCCCGAAGCTCGAATCATTTTGGCTGAAGCCGTTACATACCTGGCGTGCGCTCCAAAATCCAACGCTTCTTATCTCGCGATTGATGCGGCCATTTCTGACCTTCGCGCTTCCAAATCCGGACCAGTGCCGCCACACCTGCGCGATGGCAATTCCGGTGCACTTCGCGACAGTGCGGTCAGCGCTGCCAGAGAATCTAATTCCTACATCTATCCACATGATCTACCGAACGCCGTTGCCGAGCAGCAATACTTACCTGATGCCCTCGTGGGAACCGAGTATTACCACCCAACAACTCACGGGTATGAGGCGAGAATAAAAACCGCGTTAGAGCAAATCCGAAAAATGCTCCGTAGAAACTGACCAAATCAAAAAAAGTTGTCGAGGATAAATATTTTCTTCACAAGCGCAATGGATCCACAACTACATTGGATTTTGATTCTTGCGAGATAAATTCTTCTTACTTTGGCCTGGTGCCTCTATAGCTCAGTGGATAGATCAGAGGATCGACGAACCTTTGGTCGCAGGTTCGAATCCTGCTAGGGGCACGCGCAAAAAGTTAAGCCCCTCAAGTGTGTGAGGGGCTTAACCATTTACCTTTGGTCGCTCAAGTGAGCGGAGGATCGACAAGCCAAAATATATAGCAACTCCATCGAACTTCAAAACATCTGTGGAAACTACTTTCCGTAACATTCATTGTGCACTCAACCACTTAACAAATAAGAAAGACCCCCCATCGAAACCGATGAGAGGCCCTTCTGATATTAGTTTCTAGCGACGGATCATGAACATCCTGAAGTTGAACCACAACCTTCACAGACAAAGCATGAACCAGCCATGCGCATCTTCACTCCGCAAGACATACATAGCGGCGCATCAGATTTGATACCGGTCATTGCTTCAAAGAGTTCCATCGAAGAACCAGCGCCCGTGGCAGGAGTTGCTTCGATTTTGACCTCTACTGGACGAGCAACTGGTGCTGCTGGTGTTGTGGTAGCGACAGATGCAATTGGTGCCGCGCTCTGTGCTGCCAGGGTCAATGCCTCGGTGACATCTGGGGTGTATTCACCGGTATCCAAGGCGCGAGCGCGCTCGGTTGCGGTGTGGATTCCCATTGCCGAGCGGGTATCGAAGGGCAAGTAATCCAACGCCAAGCGACGGAAGATGTAATCCATCATCGATTGCGCGATGCGAACATCGGCATCATCAGTCATACCTGATGGCTCGAAGCGGAGGTTAGTGAACTTCTCGACGAAGGTCTCTAGTGGAACTCCGTATTGAAGACCAATCGATACTGCGATGGAGAAGGCATCCATGACACCGGCAAGAGTTGAACCCTGCTTGCCCAGCTTCAAGAAGACCTCGCCCAATGCGCCATCAGCATATGCACCAGCGGTCATATAACCCTCGGCGCCACCAACCATGAAGGAGGTAGTGCGTGACGGACGTGACTTAGGAAGACGCTTGCGAACTGCGGTAGCAACAGAGGCTTCGACGACAGCAGCAGAATCGCTCTTGCCTTCGTTAGCGCCCTTGCCGGCAGACAATGGTTGTCCGACCTTGCAGTTATCGCGGTAGACAGCCAGTGCCTTCAAGCCCAGCTTCCAACCTTGGTAGTAAACCTCTTCGATGTCAGCAACGGTGGCATCTTCAGGCAAGTTAACGGTCTTGGAGATTGCACCGGACAAGAATGGTTGGCACGCAGCCATCATCTTGACGTGACCCATAGCGGCAATGGTGCGAACACCCATGGCGCAGTCGAAGACGTCGTAGTGCTCGGTCTTGAGTCCTGGAGCATCGATGACGTTGCCGTTAGCAGCAATGTGCTCGACGATTGCCTCGATGGTCTCTTCGGTGTAACCGAGCTTGCGCAAGGCTTGTGAAACGGTCTGGTTAACGATCTGCATTGAACCGCCGCCGACCAACTTCTTGAACTTGACCAAAGCCAAGTCCGGCTCGATACCGGTGGTATCGCAATCCATCATCAAACCAATGGTGCCAGTAGGTGCCAAGACCGAAGCCTGGGCATTACGCCAGCCGTTCTTCTCACCGATCGCCAAGCCCTTTTCCCATTCAGCATTAGCAACGGCCCAGACATCGCGATCCAAGGTAGATACCGAACGCGCTGCGGTTGAAGCATTTGCATGCTTGCGCATAACGCGAGTGTGACCATCCTTGTTGCGAGCAAATCCTTCGTAAGGTCCAACGATGCCAGCGAGTTCGGCGCTGCGACGGTAGGAAGTACCGGTCATCAGCGAAGTAATGGCGCCAGCCAATTGACGTCCGCCATCAGAATCGTAAGCAAGACCTGATGCCATAAGCAGGGCACCGAGGTTTGCGTAACCGATACCCAATTGACGGTAGTTACGGGTGGTCTCACCGATTGGATCTGTTGGGAAATCTGCGAAGCAGATCGAGATGTCCATCGCAGTGATGATCATTTCGGTGGCCTTCACAAAGTTCTTGGTATCAAAGGATCCATCGGACTTTAGGAACTTCATCAAGTTAAGGGATGCCAAGTTACAAGAGGAGTTATCCAAGGACATGTATTCAGAACATGGGTTGGAAGCATTGATGCGACCGGTCTCTGGATTGGTGTGCCAATCGTTGATGGTGTCGTCATATTGAATTCCTGGATCAGCACAGGCCCATGCAGCCTCTGACATCTTGTAGAAGAGTTCCTTGGCTTCAACGGTTTCCATGATTTCACCAGTTGCGCGAGCGCGAAGGCCAAACTTCTCGCCATTCTCATACGCGCGCATGAACTCATCGCTAACACGAACCGAGTTATTGGCGTTCTGATATTGAACGGAGATGATGTCTTTTCCACCCAAATCCATATCAAAGCCAGCATCGCGCAGGGCACGAATCTTGTCTTCTTCGCGAACCTTGGTCTCAATAAATTCTTCGATATCTGGATGATCAACATCGAGAACAACCATCTTGGCTGCGCGACGAGTTGCGCCACCGCTCTTGATGGTTCCGGCAGATGCATCAGCACCGCGCATGAAGGAAACTGGACCAGAGGCAGAGCCACCGGACTTCAACAATTCCTTGGAAGAACGAATGCGGGACAAGTTAAGTCCAGCGCCAGATCCGCCCTTGAAGATCATTCCTTCTTCGCGGTACCAGTTAAGAATGGAATCCATGGTGTCGTCCACGGCCAAGATAAAGCAAGCAGATACTTGCTGTGGCGCATTGGTACCAACGTTGAACCAGACTGGGGAGTTAAAGGAGAAGACCTGGTGCAAAAGCATCCAAGTCAATTCATGTTCGAAGATGGTGGCATCTTCATCGGCCGCAAAGTAACCAAATTCTTTTCCAGCTTTTACATAAGTGAGCACAACGCGATCGATGACCTGCTTTAAAGTCCATTCGCGATTTTCAGCACCGACTGCGCCACGGAAGTACTTGGTGGTCACAATGGTGGATGCGTTGACGGACCAGAAGTCTGGGTATTCAACTCCGCGTTGTTCGAAAATCACCTCGCCGGATTTCCAGTTGGTCTGCACAACGTCGCGACGTTCCCACGTCACTTCGTCATACGGATGCACACCAGCCGTGGTGTAGATACGTTCTAGAACAAGACCCTTTCCGATAACGGTCTTCTTCGATTCAGCTGCTGGGCGATTGACCACTGACATGTGTTGTGCCTCTTCCTTGATGGTTACTTATGCAGATACGGAATTTTGTTGTACAGGTACGACATTGGACTTGGCAGAGGAAGTGCCAGAATCATTTGAAACAGAAGTGTGTGAAGGAGCGGCGCGGAGAAGTGCGATCTCGCCTTCAAAATCTTCGAGGGAGGAAAAGTTACGGTATACCGAGGCATAACGTAGGTAGGCGACCTCATCGAGTTCTCGGAGTGGCGCAAGAATTGCCATCCCGACCTCTTGGGCCTCTACTTCGGCTTGGCCATCGGA
>CANCSL010000061.1 GCA_947380835.1 Actinomycetota bacterium
CCCGTGCGCCATGTCGAGAATGCATCGGAACTTGCCGAGGTCGATTCCCGAGCCCTCTCCGAACTTTTTGCCGTGGCCAAAGCTTTTGCCAAAGAGCGCGGCTTAACGGGCTATCGGATGGTCTTTAACACGGGAGAAAGCGCTGGCCAGAGCGTCTTTCATGCTCATTTGCACCTGCTCGGTGGTCGACCATTCGCGTGGCCGCCCGGTTAAAAGTAGACTTAAAAGATATGGAGCCTGCGCTAATCACTGTGCCAACTGCCATTCCTATGGTGGCTTTGGTTGGACCACACGATGCCTACTTGCGCATTTTGGAAGCGACTTTCTCTGACCTTTCCATCACTGTTCGCGGCAATGAAATCCATGCTGGTGGCAATCTTGGCGAACTTGCCCAGTTCGAATCGCTGATCAAAGAATTACTCGTTCTCCTCCGCGCCGGCCAAAGCCTCTCGGAAGAAATCTTGCATCGATCGATAGCCATGATTCTTCACGAACCAACCGAGCATCCAGCCGAAGTTCTCTCGCTCAATATTTTGAGTAATCGTGGAAAGATGATTCGTCCTAAAACCTCGAATCAAAAGCGGTACGTTGAAGCGATCGACCAACATACGATCACCTTCGGAGTCGGCCCCGCCGGAACTGGCAAAACTTATTTGGCTATGGCAAAAGCGATTCAAGCGTTGCAAGCCAAACAGGTGAATCGAATTATTTTGACTCGCCCCGCCGTTGAAGCCGGCGAGCGTCTGGGTTTCTTGCCCGGAACTTTGCAAGAGAAGATCGATCCATACCTGCGCCCGCTTTTCGACGCCTTGCACGACATGATTGATCAAGAGTCAATTCCTAAATTAATGCAGACTGGGATTATTGAAATTGCTCCTCTCGCTTATATGCGCGGACGAACTCTTAATGATGCATTTGTAATTCTTGATGAGGCACAAAATACCTCTGCCGAGCAAATGAAGATGTTTCTTACGCGACTAGGTTTTGGTTCGAAGATGGTAATTACCGGCGACGTAACTCAAGTAGATCTACCCAACGGGACGCCATCTGGCCTGCGCATCGTTCATGACATTTTGGACGGGGTCGAGGACATCTGCTTCATGCAACTTTCAGCCGAAGATGTGGTTCGAAATCGGTTGGTTGGCGAAATTGTGAGCGCCTATGGTCGTTTTGATGAAAAAAGCCCTAGCCCATTAAATTCCAGAAGTTTTCGCTCGGGGACTGGTGATCGCTAACTTTGTCTGTTGAGTTGGAAAATAACTCCCAGGTCACATGTGATGAAACTGGGCTAGTTTCACTTGCCACCTTTGCGCTCGGTCACATGGGGGTTCATCCTGACTCCGAACTCAGCATCACAGTGGTGACTGAGGAAGAGATGTCCAGGTTGCACCTAGAGTGGATGGATTTGCCCGGACCCACAGATGTACTTTCTTTCCCGATGGACGAGGTAAAACCATTTTCCTCGGCATCAGGTCCTGCCACGGTCGGTGACATTGTTCTTTGCCCAGCTTTTGCAGAAGCACAGGGTTTGGCGCATTCGCTGGAGCACGAGCTTCATATATTGACGGCACATGGTGTCCTTCATCTTCTCGGCTATGACCATGCAGAAAAGGAAACTGAAGCTGAAATGTTTGCTCTGCAAGAGCGCATTGTTCAGGATTGGAAATCTTCCACATGAACTTCGTAACCGTGCTTATTGTTATTTTGCTTCTTCTCTTCGCTGGCTTCCTCGCTGGAAGTGAGTCGGCCCTCAATTCGATTTCTCGCGTCATCGTCGATGATTTGATTGAAAATAAGCCAAAGCAAGCCCAGCGTCTCATGAAGGTAATTCAAGAGCCGTACCGCTATCTGAATGTGCTGCTACTTGTTCGAAAGACGTGCGAACTTAGCGCGACAGTTCTCGCTGCAGATGCATTTTTGGCCAATACGCACCATCATGCCTTGAGTTTGGTGATCACGATTGCCGTAATGGTCACTTTGTCGTACGTCGTTGTCGGAGTAGGCCCGCGAACTCTGGGCAAGCAACATGCCATGTCATGGGCGAGACCGGCTGCAATAGTGGCTGATTTCCTAGCGAAAATATTGGGTCCGCTCACCACCTTGTTGATAGCCATCGGCAATGCCATCACCCCCGGCCGTGGTTTTAGAACTGGGCCATTTTCCAGCGAAGCCGAACTCCGTGACCTCGTTGATCAAGCGAGCGAACGTGGCCTGGTAGAAGAATCTGAACGCGAAATGATTCACTCGGTTTTCGATCTCGGCGAAACTTTGGTTCGCGAACTCATGGTGCCGCGGACAGACATGGTGTGGATCGAAGGCGGAAAAACTTTGCGCCAGGGACTTTCTTTGGCTCTGCGTTCCGGTTTCACGCGAATTCCAGTTATTACCGAAAACTTGGACAACGTCATTGGCATCGCCTATGTGAAAGACCTTGCCCGCCGAGTCCACGAACACCACGAATCTGAGCAGACCGAGAGCGTTGAACAACACCTTCGACCAGCCACATTCGTTCCCGAAACCAAAACCGCTTCTGACCTTCTCAAAGAAATGCAGCGCGATCAGATTCATATGGCGATCGTCATCGATGAATACGGCGGAACTGCCGGACTCATCACTATTGAAGATATTTTGGAAGAAATTGTGGGCGAGATTGCTGATGAATATGACAGCACGGCAGAAGAAGTTGAATGGATAGATAAAGATAGTGCCCGAATTTCAGCACGTTTGCATGTTGAAGACTTCGCGGACGCTTTTGATCTTGAAATTGCCGAAGATGATAGAGAAGATGTCGATAGTGTGGGCGGATTGTTATCCAAGCAACTAGGTAGAGTGCCGATTCCAGGTAGCACGATTTCTCTTGGCTCCTGGAAATTAACTGCCGAACGTCCGATCGGACGTCGCCATCGAATTGGTACGGTATTGGTAACGAGAATTTTTGACGAGAAGGATTCAACGCGTGAGCAGTAATCCCGAGGATACAAAGTTGCAGGTCTTGGCGACCGCCACAAAGAGCCGCTCTGGTGCAGCATCAGCCGCTGCTCTGCGCGATAGCACCGGTCGTACTTATGTAGCCATTCCGGTTCTTTCCGGCGACTTTAGTGTTGATGCACTTCAGGCAGTTCTCGTGGTGGCCAAAGCCAGCCAAATTCAGGGGATTGAAGCGGTCGTTGTCACCGGCGTCGCGCCTTCGACAGAAAGTATCAATCTCATTCGTGGGGAATCACCTTCGGCTCTCATTTTTTGGGTAAACACCGAAAACCAGCTCATTTCTCTTTAACGGTAGAGTTCGCCTCATGCGAATTGTGCGATTTAGCCCCCTCGAAAGTGCTCACTTGGGCTCGGATCCGCTCTATGGCGTTCTCAACGACCAAAACAAGATCCTGGTCCTAAAGGGCGACCCCATCTACGCAGGCATCGTTCCCATGGATAAGACCGTGGATCTAGATCACGTGCGCCTGCTTGCACCCGTAATTCCTCGGAGCAAAGTGGTTTGCGTCGGCAAGAATTACGCTGATCACGCTGCTGAAATGGATTCAGCTGTTCCCGAAGAACCGATCATTTTTATCAAACCAAACACCTCCGTTATTGGCCCACATGATGTCATTCAGTGGCCGCGCATGAGCGAGCGAGTCGATTTCGAAGGCGAACTCGCAATTGTGATTGGGCGCATCTGCAAAGAAGTTCCTGCCGCGAAATTTCGCGATGTCATTTTTGGGTACACAATTGGAAATGACGTTACCGCTCGAGATTTACAGAAGAAGGACGGTCAATGGAGTCGAGCCAAAGGATTCGACACTTTCTGTCCTCTCGGTCCTTGGATCGAAACTGAATTTGAGCCTGGCGATCAAATAATTTCAACCGTGCTCAATGAAGAAGAGAAACAATCTTCCAAATTATCGGCAATGATCTTTAAGGTGCCTCAAATTATTGAATTTGTTACGTCGGTAATGACTTTATTGCCAGGTGACGTTATTTTGACCGGAACCCCTGCTGGGATTGGTCCTATGCCTGCGCATTCTGAAGTTACTGTCACTATTGAAGGAATCGGATCTTTGTCGAATAGGGTGTCATCTCGTGCCAACTAATAAAGAAGTTCGTGTTCGCTTTGCTCCATCTCCAACAGGCGATCTCCACGTCGGAAATATCCGTACGGCACTGTTCGACTGGGCCTATGCCCGTCACACTGGCGGAAAGTTTATTTTTCGAATCGAAGATACCGATCGTGAAAGAGTTACAGATGAGTACATCGCTGCTGCTCTCGACACCCTCAGATGGCTTGGTTTGCAATGGGATGAGGGCCCCGAAGTAGGCGGACCTTTTGGTCCTTACATGCAGAGCCAGCGTCTCGATATTTATGCCGAATGGGCGCAAAAGTTCTTGGATCAAGGCGATGCCTATTACTGCTATTGCAGTTCCGAGGAGCTTGAAGCAAGACGTGAAGCTCAACGAGCGGCGAATGTGGCGCCTGGGTACGACGGCAAGTGCCGCAACCTTTCTCCTGAAGAACTTGCCGCCTTCCTTGCCGAAGGTCGCAAGCCAGTAGTGCGCATGCGCATGCCTGATGGACATACGACTTTTACTGATCTGATTCGTGGCGAAGTTAGTTTCGACCACAACTTCGTGCCGGACTTCGTATTGGTGCGAGGCGATGGATCTCCTTTGTATACGCTCGCCGTTGCAGTTGACGATGTAATGATGAAGATCACCCATGTGTTGCGTGGCGAGGACCTCCTGTCATCGACCCCTAGGCAGATTCGTGTCTATCAAGCAATGGGTCTGTCCGAAGCTGAATATCCCGAGTTCGCCCATCTTCCGTTTGTTATGGGGCAAGACAACGCCAAACTTTCAAAGCGAAATGGTGAAGTCTCCATTGCCTGGTACAGAGATGCGGGGTATCTACCGGAGGCCATCTGTAATTATTTGGCTCTTCTGGGCTGGTCACCCGGAGATGATCGCGAAGATGTTTCGCGCGAAGAAATTGCTCAACTCTTCACTGTGGAACGCGTCCATAGTTCGCCGGCACGTTTTGATATGAAGAAACTTGAAGCGATCAATGGCGACAAAATTCGCGCACTCGATCTCGAAGATTTTCTCGCGCGTGTTCTGCCCTTCTTGAAAAGAGATGATGTGGTCACTGGCACGGAAGCCGAACTTTCCGTGGTGCGCCAGGCTCTGCCTTTGATCCAAGAGCGCATTGCTACATTGGCAGAAGTCACTCAAATGGTGAAATTTCTTTTTGTTGAAGACTTTGTCGTTGATGTCGATTCAGCGCCAAAGATTGCCGACGAGCAATCGCAATCTGTTCTAAAGGCTGCCTTAGTGGCGCTGGAGACATTGAGCGACTGGAGCCACGAAGCTATTGAAGCGGCGCTTCGGGCAACTTTGATTGAAGGCTTGGGACTAAAACCACGCATTGCCTTCGGGGGAGTGCGGATTGCCATCACTGGCAGCCATATTTCACCGCCACTTTTTGAGTCCATGGAACTCCTGGGACGAGAGCGCAGTTTGGCTCGGATCAAGGCTTCGATCGCGTAATTCCCGTTCGAACTACCTCTTTTTTGGGGGTATCCTTAGCCGTTGCTTTAGCCCGCGCTCCTTCAGAAGAGCGCAATAGCGGTCTCGAGCATTGGGGTATGGGGTAATTGGCAGCCCAGCTGATTCTGGTTCAGCTTGTCTAGGTTCGAGTCCTGGTACCCCAGCGATTTTCTTGTTCTAGGAATGTTTTTCCCGCGTAAACCGGCTTCGGTCGACTTATCTGGGTTGAAATGGCCCCGTCGTCTAGCGGCCTAGGACTCTGGCTTCTCAAGCCAGCTACGAGGGTTCGAATCCCTTCGGGGCTACT
>CANCSL010000062.1 GCA_947380835.1 Actinomycetota bacterium
AGGTTTGGAAGTTGCATTACTCCCTCAAGAACCACCTTTAGATGCCCCACCTATAAGCGAGGGCTAACGAGATTAAGAAGCAATTCCCTCGATTCCCCTGCCACCTTTGATAATCATTTGGTAACACTTTTGGTAACACCCCCCACGAAACGCCCTGAAACGGTATGGGATTAGGTGGACGATTTACGCTCAAATTGGCAATTTTTTGGGAAGCAAAAGGCAGAAAAAACGGCTAGAAACGACTTTCCCGTGACTCTTAATCACCGGGTCGGGGGTTCGAGTCCCTCACAACGCACTTTTTGGCCACCTCCACTTTGATTTCTCCATCGAAAGCAACCTTTCGTGCTTTTCGCCCCCTGCAATAATTGATCCATGACTCTGAAACTCCAATGCCTCACCATTGATTGTTCCAACCCCGCCTCTCTTGCCGATTTTTGGGCGCAAGCCTTGGGCTGGAATGTGGGCGTTGGCGGAGATGAGATCGGAGTTTGGATTGAACGCGAACTCGGGGATCCGCGAGAAACTGGTTTTCCGGACATTCTCTTTCTTAAAGTTCCGGACCTGAAAACGGGGAAGAACCGAATGCATTTCGATCTTCGCCCTGACGATCAAGAGTCGGAGGTAGCGCGTCTAGAGTCTTTGGGCGCTCGACGAATTGATATTGGTCAAGATGAAGACCCCGATACAACATGGGTTGTAATGGCTGACCCAGAAGGCAATGAATTCTGCGTACTCAAGGCACCAACAAAATAATATTTAGATGCATCGAAAGGTAAACCAACAATGACCAGATACTTCATCTCTTTTAACGACGGTGACATGACTTTTCCTGAAGAGGATTTTGCCGCAGTTGGAGAAGCAGCCCATGCGGTTATGGCTGAAGCAATAAACGCTGGAGCCTGGGTACATGGTGGCGGATTTTGGGGATATTCCCCTTTTGTTGTCTCTGGAGAGGGCAAAGTTACGGAAGGTCCACTTCAGGACAGCCCGGTACACATCGGCGGTTTTGCGGTGGTGGATGTCAAGACAGATGAAGAAGCATTTGAATGGGCCAGAAAAATCGCCGTATCTTGTAGATGTTCCCAAGAAGTTAGAAAAATTATGGATGATCCGGAGCAAGACAATTTAATGAATCGGCGCCAAGAGGCTAAATAGTTGCGCAAGCGGAATTGAATGTTACAACTTACGATAGGTACATGACCCGGATAGCTTTAACGAAGAACGGGTTCGCACCCAAAGTTTGCGTTACATGCGGCTTAGAATTCGAATGGCGTAAGAAATGGGCAAAAAACTGGAACGAAGTGAAGTACTGCAGCGACAAATGTCGAGCTAAATAGTGCAACGAATCATCTACATTCCCTTCGACCACCTACATCGAAATTTTGGGGCGATGAAGGGCGCGGAGCCCAAAACTGATCTCATCGCATTTGTAGAAAGTGCTCGAATGACCACCGGGCGAAATTGGAATCCTGCTCGTTTGCACTTCCTAATTTCCAGCGCACGTCACTTTGCCCAGAGTCTTAAGGACGAGGGCTTTACAGTCGAATACCTCAAAGCCAAAACCACCATCGAGGGCTTGAAAGAGGCGCGGGCAATTCATGGCGTTCTCCCGATTATCTGCGCAGAACCTTCTTCCTTTAAGCAGTATGAGCAACTTCAAGAATTCGGGGTTCATTTCGTCGCCAACGACTTCTTTCTGACACCCCGCCCGTTATTTAAGGAATGGGCTGATTCCCAGAAGAACTTCTTGATGGAGAACTTCTACCGCCAACAAAGAATTCGCCTCAATATCTTGGTTGAAGCAAAGAAACCGATCGGCGGAGCCTGGAACTTCGACAAGGACAACCGACTTCCACCACCAAAGAACTACATCTGGCCACAATATCTAGAACACCCCCTCGACGACATTGACCGTCAGGTGGGTGACGAGCTCTCTTATCCCCCTCCGACAACATGGGCAACCACCAGATCTGGTGCCTTAGCCCAACTTGATAACTTCATCAACCATCATTTTGCCGAATTTGGCCCGTACGAAGACGCCATGACAACCGACAATTGGTCACTTCATCATTCTCTGCTTTCCCCTTATCTCAACAATGGTTTACTCCACGCATCCGAAGTTATAGATGCAGCTTTGAGAGCATTTGAAACTGGCAATATCCCATTGGCTTCCTGCGAAGGTTTCATTCGCCAAATCATCGGTTGGCGCGAATACGTAAATGGCATGTATTGGTTTTTCGGCCCGCATTATCGAGAAAATAATCAACTTAATGCCCATCGAAAACTCTTGCCACTGTTTACTGACTCAAACAAGACTTCGATGAACTGCTTGAAAGTGACGATCTCGGATATACAAACTCGGGCCTGGGTTCACCATATTCCTCGATTGATGGTACTCAGCAACTTGGCACTTATTACCGGTGTTGATCCTCAAGAATTCTTGGATTGGATGCGGGAGGTTTTTATCGATGCTGCCGAATGGGTCATGGTTCCAAATGTTATTGGGATGGGTGTGCACGCCGATGGCGGACAAATGATGACAAAGCCTTATGCGGCAGGCGGGGCGTACATCTCCCGAATGAGCAATTACTGCAAGCCTTGTAAATACAACCCCAAGCTTCGCACGGGAGAGACTGCCTGCCCGTTCACTACTCTCTACTGGGACTTTCTGGATCGCCATCGAGAAGCTTTCGCTTCAAACCATCGAATGAGTCAGCAGTTAGCGGGTTTAAATCGGTTGTCGGATTTACCGGAAGTAAATGAAAGAGCGCGCGAAGTGCTGGAAGGTTTGTCGAAGGGTCAAATTTAGTTTAAGACTTACTTCTTTTTGTACCCCGTTGGGCACTTAGGAGCAAAAGCAGTTACCTTCTTGACGACCTTACCTTTGACGCAAGAGATGGTCTTCTTTTTGGAGATCTGCTTCTCTAGGAGCATCAAAGTGTTATTGAATTCAACAGTTTCTTCCTCACCAAAGGCCAAGGTTCCGTCTAGATCGGAAGTGGAACTGGCTACGTCAGCTTCGATGGTGGCCTTAGCTCCTAAAAAATCTGCCAATATTTTGTTGAAAGAGGGCATCTGTGTTGGGTCCGTCATCATGACCTTTTTGACTGCCATGAAGCGAGCGAGTTCGGAGTTCAATACCGAGATGTAGCGGCTCTGAATAATGGTGATCTTGTCAGCACGAGACATCGTTGGTGAATCAGAAGGAGTTGGGCTTGGGTCGGCGGCAAATGCCGGAGTCGAGAAACCGAAAATTAAAGAACCAACGAGAACCAGGGCAAAACCTTTTGATTTCATGGGTTAAGAATACGTCCGATGAAGTTCGACCCATGAGAGAGTGCCAGAGGGGCACCGCTCAACTACAAGTGATGTTGGTCAAACCATCGTCGGGCTAGCGCCAGTATCTCGGATTCGGACATATTTTCGAGGTCTGATGTCAGTTTGCCCGCGACTTTGGCAGCGATAAGTGGGTGTTTGCGCTCGAGGTAGGAAACCAGGTGGAGCATTTCACTGCCTTTGCCTTTGCCGTGACCGATAAGCAGGATTTCCCCGGCCGAAGAAATCGCTTGAGAAATCTCTTCTAAGTAGATGCCCTCTTCATGTTGTTCGCCAGAGCCTTTTATATTGTCGTCTAGCCGAAAATGCTTTCGATCAGCTTTAACTGGCAACGAAATAGTTTCTGGTTTGCTGCCTTTACCTACACCAGTTGTCCAAAGGTGAGTTTCATTTTTGGTAACGGTGAGAACAATGAACTTGTTATTGATGTCCGACATTTTGTTGCCTCTTTCACAGAGTGGTTCCTTCACCATAGACCCAGAATGCGCTTCTAGGTCTAGTTAGTGATGGAGTTAACCCTCTGAAGAGTGTCTAACTTATTTAGACTTTGCCGACTTCGCTAAGGCGATTACGGCGTTCGCGACAGCCGGCGTGACAGCTGGGTCAAAAACGCTGGGAATGATGAAAGTTGCGTTCAGCTGATCTGCGCTTACACAGCCGGCAATGGCGTTGGCAGCAAGAGCCAACATTTCATCTGTCACTTTCGTGACGCCTGCATCCAAGAGTCCGCGGAAGATTCCGGGAAAAGCCAAGACGTTGTTGATCTGGTTGGGATAATCGCTTCGGCCGGTACCAACAATGGCAGCGTGCTTGGAAGCAATAACTGGATCAATCTCAGGATCTGGATTAGCCATGGCAAGCACGATGGATTGTGGCGCCATGCCCGCAATATCGGCTTCCTTGAGGATGTTTGGCGCACTCACACCGATGAAGACATCGGCACCGACAAGAGCCTCTCCTAAAGTGCAATCACGGCTTTCTGGGTTGGTGTTATCAATCAACCACTCACGCATTTTGTTGACGCGAGGTGAACCCTTATGAATCGAGCCCTTGGAGTCAAAAGCAATAATGTTCGTGGCACCTTGCAAGATCAAAAGTCGAATGATCGCATTTCCAGCAGCGCCCGCACCACTGAGGACGATCCGAACGTCCGCAAGATTTTTCTTTACCAGTTTCAACGAGTTGATCAGAGCTGCAAGCACCACGATTGCAGTTCCGTGTTGATCGTCGTGAAAGACTGGAATATCGAGTAATTCCTTGAGGCGTTCTTCGATTTCAAAGCAACGAGGAGCCGAAATATCTTCTAGGTTAATGCCACCAAAACCTGGCGCAATCCACTGAATCGCTTTAATAATCTCTTCGGTGTCTTGGGTATCTAAACAGATTGGCCAAGCATCGACATTGCCGAATCGCTTGAAGAGAACAGCTTTACCTTCCATAACAGGCATTGCAGCTTCGGGGCCGATGTTTCCTAATCCCAAAACTGCAGAACCATCTGTCACGACGGCAACTGTGTTTCGCTTGATCGTCAAATGGCGAGCATCAGATTTATCAGCAGCAATTGCCAGACACACACGAGCTACGCCAGGAGTGTAAGCGCGAGAAAGGTCATCACGGGTCTTCAATGGAACTTTAGATTGAACTTCTAACTTTCCACCAAGGTGAAGAAGGAAAGTGCGGTCGCTGACATTGCGAACAGTAATTTGAGGTGAAGCCGCCTTGATTGCATCAGTAATAACGATTCCATGATCGGCATCAATGGCATCACAAGTTACGTCGATAACTACGTGATCTTGCAAAGATTCAACAACGTCTAGCGCAGTAAGTGTTCCACCAGCTTCGGCGATAACCGCCGGGATTAACGATGTCGGAGCGATGCTCATGTCAGTTTCAATACGAATCGTTATTCCATAACCAGGGCTGGTGCTCTTCATATAAGACTCCGTCGTCTATTTAGTGTGTTAGTTAATGCTTAACGCTGAGCGTAGCGGGGCTACTTTCGAGTA
>CANCSL010000063.1 GCA_947380835.1 Actinomycetota bacterium
GGCTGCGACGCGACTCATGGTGTTGCTTGATCCGAGCATGGATCATCGAGCCACCACTGTGGAAGTGCTGCCAACGCTTCATCGCCCAATGGATTCACATCGGGACCGGCGGCGAGTGAGTGTGCAATCAACGAATGTAAGCATTTAACTCGATCGGGCATACCTCCGGCGGTGATTCCTTCAACTTCAGGAACAACCATTCCTAAAGCAGCTCTTGCCGCTTGATAGTCCTCGTGTGCTGCGAAGTAACGTCCGGCAAGATCAGCATCGGTCTTTAATCGCTCTGTCATCTCACCCATCATGCCCGTGGTTTCCAATGTGGAGATTGCTCCGGTTAAACGCGGACAGGTTGCGTAATAGAAGGTGGGAAAAGGAGTTCCATCAGACAGCCTGGGAGGTGTTTCTACTACTCCTGGCTTACCACAGGGGCATCGGTAGGCAATGCGATGAACATCGCGCGGAGTGCGCCCTAATTGAATTTCAATCGCGGCGAGATCATCGGGCGTAGGTTTATCGCTCATTTTTATCGGACTCGTTAATGGTTGATGTTGGTACTGGTGATGGATGCAACAAGGCGAGAGTACCAAGGCAGTCCAAGTGGAATTTGTTCGGCAACTGGCGCAGCAGGAGAGGCAACTTTGGTTTGGCTTTCCGGCGCACCGAGAACGATGTATTGATGCTCCCCTGGAAAGACAAAATGTAGACGTGTTCGAGCTTGCGAAGCAACGTACTTGGGGTCGTTCCACTTGGCCAGATCTCGAGTGGCTTGAGTTAAAGCGCTCTTGCTCTCGTTGAGTTGAGATTGCAAGGCATTTATCTGCGCACGTTGAGCGAAATAGCGCTGTAGCGGCGGGGCCAAAGTAATTGCAAGAACTAACAGAACCGTTCCAAAAGCAAAAGAGCGACCAGAAACCCCTCCCACGCCACGTCGGCGCGAAAGGGGTTTCGGCTTAATTGCCATTATTGACGGAAGGGGTTATCCGTTAAAGCGTGGGAATGCCCCACGGCCAGCATAAAGTGCGGAATCGCTGAGCTCTTCTTCGATGCGCAGCAATTGGTTGTACTTGGCGACGCGCTCGGATCGAGCAGGTGCACCGGTCTTTATCTGTCCGCACTCCAGAGCAACGGCCAAGTCGGCGATGGTGGTGTCTTCGGTTTCGCCGGAGCGGTGACTCATCATCGTGCGGTACGCGTTGCGATGTGCCATAGAGACGGCATCTAGCGTTTCGGTCAATGTTCCGATTTGGTTGACCTTAACCAAGAGTGCATTGGCAGTCTTGGATTCGATTCCGCGTGCCAAACGTGTTGGGTTGGTAACGAAAAGATCGTCTCCGACTAATTGCACAGATGTTCCGAGCTGTGCGGTCATTGCGGCCCAGCCAGCCCAATCGTCTTCATCCAATGGATCTTCAATCGAAACAAGTGGGTATGCCTTAACGAGTTCGGCGTAGTAAGCGATCATCTCTTCAGAAGTGCGCTGTGAACCTTCGAAGGTGTACTTGCCATCTTTGTGGAACTCGGTTGCGGCAACATCCATAGCCAAGCCAATATCAGTTCCGGGCTTGAAACCTGCGATGGTGATTGCTTCAAGAATTAAATCCAGAGCAGCGCGGTTGCTTTCGAGATTAGGTGCGAATCCACCTTCATCGCCGACGCTTGTTGCAAGGCCACGCTTCTTCAAAACAGATTTGAGGCTGTGGTAAATCTCGGCGCCCCAACGAACTGATTCTTTGAAAGTATCGGCACCAATGGGAGCGATCATGAACTCTTGAATATCAACGTTAGTGTCGGCATGAGCGCCACCATTGAGAATGTTCATCATCGGAACTGGCAAAGTATGAGCGTTTGGTCCACCGATGTAGCGGAAGAAAGATAGGTCTGCGCTATCAGCAGCAGCGCGCGCAACTGCTAGCGAAACTCCGAGAATGGAGTTGGCACCGAGGCGACCCTTATTTGCGGTGCCATCGAGATCCAACATCTCTTGATCGACGAGGCGCTGATCCTGGGCGTCGTACCCTAGGACTGCGGGCGCAATTTCATCGTTAACAAAATCAACGGCCTTTTCAACACCTTTGCCAAGATAGCGAGTTCCACCATCGCGAAGTTCGACGGCTTCAAAAGCGCCGGTCGAGGCACCGCTAGGAACTGCGGCACGGGCGGTGGATCCATCTTCTAGGACAACTTCAACCTCAACGGTTGGGTTTCCGCGGGAATCTAGAATCTCTCTTGCGTGTACGGCTTCAATTAGGGCCACTGAAATCTCCTATAACAAATAGTGGGGCGTTCTTACGGTTTGGACTTTGAGGCGGATTGGGCCGCTTCATAACTATAGATTCGATCGATATAGCCTTTTGTCGCGCTTCGCAGCGCCGATTCTGCATCGAGGCCACTTGCTACCGCCTGATCCAAAATCCCAAACAAAAGTTGCCCAAGTTGATCTTCATTGATCCCAGGCTCAATTGTAATGGGGTGTTCGACGAGGATGTCGTAATTGAATTTTTCAGCGCGATAAAGCAGTTTTGAGGCTAGCGCGAGCGCTGGTTGGCCCAAGGGAACGCCTTCTGTGGCCGAAGTTCGACCTTTTTCCTCCGCCTTCAGGGCCTCCCAGTTTTCGAGAACCTCGGCACTGGAGGAGACCTTTACATCCCCAAAGACGTGGGGGTGACGGCGGATGAGCTTGTCGGCAACAGTTTCGGCAACATCTTCAATGGTGAAAGGTTGATCAGGGTGCTCTTCGGCCATGCGCGAATGGAAATAGACCTGCAGCAAAAGATCGCCGAGCTCTTCTTGCATCGCAACGCGGTCTTGATCTTCTACCGCCTCGATATATTCATAGGACTCTTCTAATAAATACTTGAGGAGAGTCTCATGCGTTTGTTCGGCATCCCACATGCATCCACCTGGAGAGCGAAGTCGGTCCATGACCTCGCGCAGGCGGAGTAATTGTGAATCTGCCACGAAGAGGTAATTACTTGGCGGCAGGTGATGCAGTTGAGACTGCACCTTTTGTGGTGTCAGCTGCAACTACGTTTGCTGCAACAGGATCCCATGTTCCGTAACGTGGGTTAACAGTCACTTTTTTGCGCTTTGCCAAGTCAACGACCAAAGCTTGAATAGCATTTCCGGCATTGGCGGTGGTTGCACCATTCTTGATGGCAAGGGCAGTTAATTTCTCGGAATAAAGCACGCTATTTATATAAGTGGTGTAATCCTCCGGAGAAATGCCCGCACCGACAAGCGCATTAGGTAGCGCCTTTGCACCACCCACCTGACCCAAGATTTGGGCCTTACGAGCGGCAACGTCTGCAGGTGAATTTACAATCTTCTTTTCGGCAGCAACATCTGCCAGAAGGAGCGAGATCAAGTGAAAGCGAACTTGGCCGGTGGCAAGAGCTGCGCCGGTTTCCAAGGTCATTTGAGAGGTATCGACCTTGGCGCGTTCGGCCATAATCGAAGTAACGCTCTTTTCAACGGTAGCTACAGAGATTTGGGTATCTCCAACGGATGCTGCTGAGTTCATCTGGGAACAGCCAGTCAACAGAACCAATAAACCTGCAGTAACAACTGCGACTATGCGCTTCACCAAGACTCCATCTCGTCGGGGACTACTTATTTGGCGAGACAATCGAATGTACAACTTCGATCGCCCACGACAAGGCAGAAGTATCCCCTATTTCCGCCTCGCCTATCCAATTAGGGGTGGTGTTACGCGCCACCAGAACCGTTGAATTGGCAGCTTTTATGAGCGATCCTGGGTAAATCCGCTGCAATCGCAATTGGCTAGATTCGGCCAGAACAAGCGGTGAAATCCGCAAGAACTTGCCCGCCAGCACCACTTCCGTTAACCCGTAATTCTTAGAAATCGTGCGCAGATGAGCCACGGTCATCAAATTCTCAGCCTCGGGCGGCAATTGGCCAAAGCGATCCTGCATCTCTTCGCGAATGGCCGCAAGCGTCGCATCATCTTGGGCATCGGCCATGCGGCGATAGATATCTAGGCGCAACCGTTCGGACGGGACATATTCGATAGGCAAGTGAGCCGTGACTGGTAACTCAACTTTGCATTCCTTCTTGCGCGGGTTCTCATCGATGTAACCAGTCTTGAACTCTTCAACTGCTTCACCGACCATGCGCATGTAGAGATCGAAGCCAACTTCGGCGATATGGCCAGATTGCTCGCCGCCCAAAAGATTTCCGGCGCCCCGAATTTCCAGATCTTTGAGGGCAACTTGCATGCCCGAACCTAGGTCAGTATTTGTCGCAATAGTTTTCAGACGATCGTGGGCAACTTCAGTAAGTGGTTTATCTCCGGGGTAGAGAAAGTATGCATAGGCGCGTTCACGGCTACGACCTACACGTCCGCGAAGTTGATGCAATTGCGAAAGACCAAAAACATCAGCGCGGTCCACAATCAGGGTATTTGCATTGGGAATATCTATTCCACTTTCAATAATGGTGGTGCAAACCAAGATGTCGAAGTCGCGTTCCCAAAATCCCAGGATGACATCTTCCAGTTCGCGTTCATTCATTTGACCATGAGCAATTCGAATCCGAGCTTCAGGAATTAATTTCTTGAGATGCTCGACCACGCCATCAATCGATTCGACTCGATTGTGAATGTAGAAGATCTGACCATCGCGCAATAGTTCGCGGTGAATGGCCGCGGTGACTTGTTTGTCGTCATAAGGTCCTACATAAGTAAGAACCGGGTGGCGCTCTTCTGGAGGTGTCGTGATGTTGGACATTTCACGTATGCCAGTAATCGCCATCTCCAAAGTGCGTGGAATTGGTGTGGCAGACATGGAGAGCACATCAATGTTAGTGCGGGCTTTCTTGAGTTCCTCTTTGTGTTCAACGCCAAAGCGTTGTTCTTCATCAACAATAACCAGCCCCAAGTCGCGGAAATCAACATCTTTAGAGAGCAGACGGTGGGTTCCGATAACCACATCAAGGGATCCAGATTTCAACTTCTCCAAAATTTCGCGCCCCTCTTTCGGGGTATTGAAACGAGAAAGACCGGCAACGGTGATCGGGAATCCGGCGTAGCGATTTTCGAAGGTCGTTAAATGTTGTTGGACCAAAAGAGTCGTTGGCACCAAGACTGCTACTTGTTTGCCATCCTGAACGGCTTTGAAGGCAGCGCGAATAGCGATCTCGGTCTTTCCATAACCCACGTCGCCACACACGACTCGATCCATGGGATGGGAGCGCTCCATATCGCGTTTGACCTCTTCAATGGTTGCCA
>CANCSL010000064.1 GCA_947380835.1 Actinomycetota bacterium
ACCCAATTGGATATCCAAGATGGCTACGTCATGGCTCCCAAGGGGGAAGGCCTCTGTATTGAGTACGACTGGGATTTCATAGATGCCCATACAGTTGCTATCCTTTAACTAATCAACTGACATGGTTCCAGGGATGTTCCGCAGCGGAAGGTTAGTGTTTCACTAGCTCAAAGCTAAGCGACAACATTAATTAGCGGAATATTCCTGGCATGTCTTTCTAATTGCTCCTCCACCAACTTTTTGCCACGCGGCTCAAATGCCGTGCTGTCTCCCCCAATATGCGGGGTAATCAAAACATTCGGCGTACTCCACAGCGCATGGCCTACCGGCAGCGGTTCTGGATCAGTGACATCTAGCCCAGCATAAATTCGACCGCGGTGTAATTCGGCAACCAGTGCATCGGTATCAACAATCGCACCGCGTGCCACATTGATAAGTACCGACCCATCTTTCATCGCGGCCAACCGCTCGGCATTAATGAAGTGATGATTTTCATCCGTAAGCGGCATAATCAAAATGACGATATCCAAAGTTGGTAGATAAGTATCGAACTCATCGATCTTGATACTTCCATTTCTTCCGGATTTTGAAAATGCAATAGTGTCAACGCTGAAGGGTTGGAGCATCTTTTCAAGTAATTTCCCGATGCTGCCATACCCAACAATTCCGATTCGCGAATCCGCGAGCGATGTTCGAGTTTCATGCACCCAGGTGCCAGTGGATTGATTGTGAAAGAAATCGGCAAAACCACGGCGCGAACCGATGGCCAATGCAACTGCAAGTTCGGCGGTCGATGTGTCATGAACTCCACGCGCATTGCAAAGCGTGACGCCTTGTGGCAACAACGGAAGTGCATCGTCATATCCGGCGCTATTGAGTTGAACGACTTTGAGGTTGGGCATATTCACCATGGGCAACAACCCAGCACGTCCGGCCATGTACTTCGGAACGAAGAAAGTAACTTTCTCGAGATCAGATTCAAGGGGCGCAATTCCGTTTGTGGGAAGAGCTTCAAGTCCACTCGGAATCTTGATATCCGACCATTCCGTCCAAATCATGCGCGCGTCCTATCTCTGTGCACCATAACAAAGAGCACCGTAGCAGCAACCAGCATTGCCGCAGTTATCGAATAAGCAACCGAAAAACCCCATCCATCGCTAACGGTTCCAATTACCCACGGCCCAATACCGATAGCCATTGCTGCACCAATAACGTTGGCAGATATACCTAAGTCGGCACCTTTTGGGCTGTCGGAGGCAAAGGCAAGTGCAATACCGCCGAAGGGTCCAATACCTATCGAAGCAATAATCAATCCCAAAACCGTTAATCCACCGTTGGCGGTCGCGATGATCACGGCTAGACCAAGTGCGGTCACAATCGTTGAAAAGGTCCAGATCTTTACGACGCCGATATGCGCCCTCATGGAAAAACCCAAACGTCCTGAAGCAATCCCGAAACTAAAGATCGTGGCCAAAACCAGCGCAGCCGAATTGCCTAACCCGCGCGCAATCAGAAGATCCAACGCCCACGCGCCAGCACCAATTTCTAAGAAATTGGCAGCCAAACCCAAAGACATCATCAGTGAAAATTCTTTATCGAAGCTCTTCTCGGTGGCCGATTTCACCGGCGAACGATCTGGAATATTTGGGACCGCTTTCATCGAAATCAATCCCACGACCAAAACGAAGATCAATAAAACTAATCGCCAAGAGGCTCCCCGACCGACCAGCGCACCAATAATTGTCGGAGCAAAAGCACCAGTGGCAGTTGCGATGCCCGTAGTGCGCAACATCAACGGCAGCGAACTCCCCTTCGCCTGTCCCAAGGTCGCGGCATTTGTGTTGTTAACAAACGTTGCTCCGATGGCACAGAAGGAATAACCCGGCACCGTTACCCAGATATTCGGTCCCCAGGTGTAGAAGCATGTCCCCACCACGACAATGAGCCAGCCCGTGCGCATGACGACCGTCGGGTTGTAGCGCGAAATAATCCGAGCCAAGTAAAAAGAGCTAAGCATCAGCAGAGATGCAAAGGTCAATTGATGAATCGATGCGACCGCCCGCGAAATATGCAGATCGCGCCGCACTAACGGCACGGTATAGCCCAGGCCGTACATCAAAAAGCCCATAGACCCCGAAAGAGCTAGGAGCCGGCGTTGAATTCCTTTATCCAATGGTCCGACCGGTGATGGTGGCAGGAATACTGACTTCGCTCTGCCGTGGTGTGAATGGACCTTCATAAGTTGGCTCGTTGGCAAAGCGCTCCACCTGCAGAACCAGAGAAATAGTGCCGCTGGCCGGTAGTTCTACTTGCAGGTGATTGCCACCAACAGGCACTGTCTCCCCGCCCTTTTCGGATGCGTTGATGATCTGGTGTTCGCCAAATGCACCCGCCTGGATGACCAAACTTCGAGCCGCAGTTGTGGATGTATTCACCAACGTTAATTCGACAACATTGGCAGTGATCTTTTCGACCAGCGCAGCTACATCGGCGGGCAAACCTGGTCGAGCGCCTTCCACATCGAAATAGCGGACAGCCACGTGCAGGTGTCCCCCGTGATAGGCCGGCATTGGTCCGCCCAACGTGAGATGAACCAGAGCCTCCAAGATTGCGGGTTGCAAGATCTGCCAATCGTGGATCGACATCGCCTCGCGGTAGTGATCCATCGTGAAGGGATTCCACTCTTCGCTGCGGAAACGCTTGATCTGAAAATCCACAGCCTCGAGGTTGTTCTTCAAAATCCGTTCTGGGTAATCCGGCATATATCCGCGGATATAGCCAAACCAGGCGGCAGTATGTTGCGGACGAGCGCTGCCCAGGACATAGCCTTCGGTGGAAATCTCCTCATTGCTGGGATGCCAGCCGCGTTCAACCCGTTGGGCATCGGCCTCAGCCATCGAAATATTCCAGACGATGATGGGATCGATGGCTCGTTGAATCCGGTAGTCGCGCCAACCCGAATCGAAGTGGCGATTAGGCAATTTAATGGCGCCATCTTCTTCAATGCGCTTCTCCCACAACATATCGATCTGCGAGCGCACCAAATCCAGATGGCTCATATCGCCCTTGGTTAACAAGACCGCATTGGCGCCAGCGACTGTTAGTGGTTCCAGGATCGTCAAAGTGCCATGTGGCCAACGCCAACCGTAATAACCACCCCACCACTTGCCATCGTTATAGGTACCAATCTTGCCGTCCAGGCCAATATTGTCTGGAATCACGCCGCCATTTTCTTTGGTGCGCTCTACCCAAGCGGCCAAGTACTCCAACGTCCAGGTCTTGTACTTCTCATCCTGGTCGTACATATACGCATGCGTCATCAAGCCAGTAGCTGTCAGATTTACTGGCACATCACCTTGTCCCATGTGCTTATTAATCTTTTCTAGAATCTCGGCGTAGATCGCATCGTCATGCCAAGGCGTGCGCTTTTGGTAAGGATCCTGTCCCGTTATATCTTCAAACGGCGGCAGATACTCCTCCAAGATTTGTCGGTTAGGACCCCAGTCCTCCCAGGTGTGGATGTAATGCGCGCCGCCGCTGCCGTTAATCGGAGCCTTAATAATTTTATGCTCTGGATCCCAGTTACCGACCTTGGGATTATCGCCGTTATACAAAGCCGCAAACTTTCTAGTTCGTTGCCGATCCTTTAAGACGTGAGGGTTGGCCAGAGCAAACCAGTAAAAACCAAGCAGCGCTTCGCCGTGATGCATCCAGTCGTACGCTTCATCAAACTCATCGACAACCTGTCCGTATTCAGTCCACTGCCACGTAATCGCATCCCAGATTTCGCGGTGGCGCTTATCCAGCCGTTCGTCGCCACCCATGATGTAATGCAAGGTGAAGTTCATAAAGCCTTCATAAGGATCATCGGATCCATCAAAGCCCGGCCACTCGTTACGCCAAATCAAAGTGTTGTCGCTATTGGTATAGCGATCGGCAAATTCCAACGACGATTCATTAATGATCGCAATCAGCTTTCGCTCTAGTACCGCCCACTCGGGAGCCGCACCGATTTTGCTCGCGCGCAGAGTTGGAAATTTCTTGGAATCGGTCATCGAGAACCCTTCATTGGAATTACGAAATCCTATATGATTAAAAGATGACCAACAAGGATGTGGCCACGCCGGTTCGCGTTGCGTTAATAACCGGTGGCACGACTGGAATTGGTGGTGCGACTACTCGCGAGCTTGCTGCCCGCGGATATCACTTGCTCGTCACCGCATTAGCGGACCCCAACAACATCCAGAAAGAGATTCGCGATGGGGGCGGCACCATATCTTTTGTGAAATCTGATTTTGCACACGCTGAGCGCACCGCCAAAGAGATCGTCGATGCGGCCATATCGCTCTATGGCCGGTTAGACCTTCTGGTTAATTGCGCTGGCACCATCAGTCACAAGAACCTGGATGAGGTCACCAGCGCTGATTGGGATCGCATATTCGCCATCAACCTCAAAGCACCTTTCTTCATGATGCAACAAGCCTTTCCCTATTTAAAGAAGACACAAGGCAACATCATCAACGTCTCCTCTACTAATGCGCTGCGACCGGCTCGCAAAAATCATCTTTACGATTCGTTGAAAGCGGCCCTCAACAATCTCACCAAAGGGTTTGCGTTGGAATACCGAGAAGCCGGGGTCCGAGTTAATGCCATCATGCCGAGCGGTGTTCGTACTCCCCTGGTCGATCAATGGCTACGTGAATACTTAGGTCGCGAACCTAATGCCGCAGATTTTGAAAACCCTGCCATAGCCGAACCAATTCAGATCGCCAAAGTGATTGCCAGCTTGGCTAGCGAAGAGATGGCCTGGATTAACGGCGCCGAACTACCCGTTGATGGCGGATACGGCTTGGGCTAATTCTTTTCCAGCTTCGATAATCCACGTCCTGGGATCTGACATCGCGGCTTCTACCGAACCCGATAATTCCACGAGCGATCTTCCGCCGATGCCATCACCCGGAAATTCCATCAGCGATGAACCCACGCAATATCCCACCGGCTTTCCCAACGCGGCGCTGACTTGACGCACATATCCCACCACTTTGCCGCTAAAAGATTGGTGATCGAGTCGGCCCTCACCTGTGATCACAAAATCTGCAGCGGCAATGGCTTCGGGCAAACCAACAATGGCTGCAATCGCCGCAGAGCCCGCCACATATGTAGCACCCCAACCGGCGCGCAAACCATAAGCCGTGCCTCC
>CANCSL010000065.1 GCA_947380835.1 Actinomycetota bacterium
GTCATGCCGGGCAGCATCACATCTAAAAGAACTAAATCTGGAGTTTGAGCGCGAAAGAGATCCATAACCTCATCACCGCGACTTACCAAATCCACTTCAAACCCAGCACCGTTAAGAACGATGCCTAGCATTTCTGCCAAATCTTGGTCGTCATCAACGACCATGATCAGGGTCATTAGCTACCGTGCTCCCAAGAGTTCAAATACAAGTCCTGAGCGGCAGTGAGCTTGTCGATCTTTCCACCCATGCTTTCTAGCTTCAGTCGAGCAACTTCCTTGTCGATTTCGGTAGGAACGTTATGCAGACCGGCAGAAAGCTGACTAGCCATGTTGAGCAACCATTCTGCGGTCAGTGCTTGATCTGAGAAAGACATATCCATAACAGAGGCCGGGTGACCTTCAGCGGCACCTAGGTTTACTAAGCGACCTTCAGCCAAAAGCAAGATACGACGGCCATCAGCTAACTGATATTCATCGGTTTGGTGGCGAATCTTGTTGTGCTTTTCAGCCGCATTTTGCTCGAGCCAAGCAACGTCGATTTCAATATCGAAGTGGCCAGCGTTAGCCAAGATGGCGCCATCCTTCATGACGGCGAAATGTTCTTCGCGAAGTACATCGCGATTGCCGGTGACAGTTACAAAGAAGTCACCAAGTGCTGCTGCTTCAGTCATAGGCATGACACGGTATCCCTGCATCATGGCATCGAGTGCCTTTGTGGGATCGATTTCAGTAACGATGACATCTGCACCGAGGCCCTTGGCACGTTCGGCCACACCTTTACCGCAATATCCAAAACCAGCAACGACAAATACCTTGCCCGCAATGAGCGAGTTTGTAGAACGGAAAATTGCATCGAGCGTTGATTGTCCGGTGCCAAAGCGATTGTCGAACATGTGCTTGGTATCGGTGTCGTTGACTGCGATCATAGGAAACTTCAGAGCACCATCTTTTGTCATCTGACTCAATCGAATGACGCCGGTGGTGGTTTCTTCGCAACCGCCGATGATGCCATCGATCAACTCGGTCCGAGTGGTGTGCAAAGTATTTACCAAGTCGCAGCCATCATCGAAAACCAAGTGAGGCTTAATGTCGAGTGCGGCATTGATGTGGCGGTAATAGCCATCGCGGTCAACTGCGTTGCGAGCGAAAACGCTGATTCCAAATTCGGAGACAAGCGCTGCTGCGGTGTCATCTTGAGTAGATAAAGGATTTGATGCACAGAGTGCAAGCTCGGCGCCGCCGGCTTTTAATGCGCGCATGAGGTTGGCAGTCTCGGTAGTGACGTGCATGCACGCAGCAATACGAATACCTACAAAAGGTTGTTCCTTTTCAAAGCGAGCACGAATCTGTGCCAAGACCGGCATATTGCGCTCAGCCCATTCAATCCGCTTTTTTCCTTCGGCGGCCAAACTGGGGTTTGCTACATCGAAATTCGTGGCGGTTTGAACAGTCACGTAAGACTCCTATTACATTCGAGTTTATTGAGAGATGTCAGAGATTACCGCAATTACGGCCGCTTGGACTTCCGACATCTTTTTAGGCGTCTTTGCCTCCACATTTAGCCGCAACAATGGCTCGGTATTGGAGGCTCGTACGTTGAACCACCAGGTATCGGATTCGACAGTCAATCCATCGAGATCGTCGATGGCGTACTTATCACCGTAGGCGGCAGTAATACGAGCGAGGGCTGATGGGATATCGGCTACTTCAGTGTTGATTTCTCCACTGGAAATGTAGCGATTGAACGGCGCAAACAACTTTGACAGAGGTTGTTTATGAGCCGCGAGTTCAGTCAAAGCAAAGAGGGCTGCCAGCATCCCAGAATCTGCGCGCCAAAAGTCGGAGAAGTAAAAGTGCCCGGAGTGTTCGCCGCCAAATACGGCACCAGATTCAGCCATCATTTTCTTAATATATGAATGACCCACTCGGGATCGAATGGCAGTGCCACCATTTTCCTCTACGACTTCGCGCACTGATTTGGAAGAGATCAAGTTATAGATAATCGCCGAACCTGGCTTTCGTTTAAGTTCGCGCGCGGCGATGAGACAGGTAAGCGCGGAAGGATTTACCAAGTGACCTTTCTCATCGACGAGAAAACAGCGATCGGCATCGCCATCAAAAGCTAATCCAATATCGGCTTTTTCTTTGAGTACTCGCTCCTGGAGATCGACCATGTTCTTAGGGTCGAGAGGATTTGCTTCATGATTGGGAAAGGTGCCGTCTAGTTCGAAATACATGGGAACAACGTCAACATTGAGCCGGGCCATGACCGCAGCGGCGGTGTGGCCAGCCATGCCATTTCCAGCATCAATAACCACCTTCAATTTACGCAATGGTTGGTCGTTAATTTCCGGAAACATTCCTAATAGGAAAGAGACGTACTCATCCAACATATCGCGTTCGGTTATTTGACCGATAGGACGGTTGGAGATGGGGACACCAGATACCAAGAGGCTCTTGATCCGAGCTAATCCGGATTCCAGACCAATTGGTCTGGCTCCGCTCTTACACAGTTTCATGCCGTTGTATTCGGCAGGGTTGTGGCTGGCAGTGAACATGGCACCCGGAAGATTGAGTTGTCCGGCTGCAAAATAGAGCATGTCGGTGGAGGCCAACCCGATACGAATTACATCCATACCTTGAGTAGTTGCGCCATCTGCAAATGCGGTGGCAAGGAGAGGGGAAGACGGGCGCATATCTTCACCAATGACGATAGTTGACGGTTCGCGCTCCTCTTCGAGAAAGCGAGCAAAGGCAGAACCAAGAGCAAAGGCAAAATCAGGGGTGAGTTGAGAATCGACTAGACCTCGAATGTCATAGGCCTTAATAATCTTGTCGAGCGCTACGTCTGTAAACATTTCGGCAATCTATCGCGATTTATTAATTTGAGGGAATAGCCCTTAAGTGGCCACGACGCCCTATTTCATGCCCGGCAACGGCGTTGCTGGGTAATGGCGAGCTCTGCACGCCAGCCTCGCGAACGGCATCGGCGATGGCCATCAAGTCGTCATCGCTCGGGCCAACCAGGTCTTCGCTTGCCTCTTGGCGAATGACGGTCCAGCCTTGCGGGGCGGTCATTCGAGCCGCGTGCTCTTCGCAAAGATCGTATGCATGCGGTTCCGCAAACGTTGCCAGCGGACCTAAAACTGCGGTGGAATCTGAATAAATGTAAGTCAGGGTCTTGCTAGCCAAATTCCGGCAGCCGGATCGAGAGCAGGCTCTTCCGGTGCGTGGATGGCTATTCCTCATATTGGCAGATTAGTGGCTATGAGGTGAAAAACGAGGGATTTACTCACGAGAGATTACGCGGGCATCCATAATGGGAAGAGTCGATGTTTCAAGGCTGGCGCCAGGCATGATGGGCAAGTAGCTAAAACCCAATTGCGAAGAATTAGCGGTCAGGAAAATCAGATTGGCATAAGTCGCGGCATCTGAAGTTGTCAACGTTGCCCGAATTAAGTTTTGGGTGGGTTTCCAATAGGTAACTTGGTCACCGGTGACGCTAACGCTTCCCCGCTTTCCAGTTTCGCTTATCCACTGAATATTTACTTTTATTTGATCCCCCGAAAAAACAAAAGCAGGTGAAAGTCCGCCAAGGTTGAGGGTGACTTGGCGTAATTTGGTAGCAGCCGTCGCCCAAGCAAATTCATGTTTTCCTGAAACCAAAATCGAGCTTTGGGCGGAAGCTAAGACGGGTTGATCGGAAGAGACCTCAATAGAGAAAGGATGTGCCTCGGAAATATTTGTTAGCGGCAGGTCATAAACCTTGCCGTGAGCCAAAGTTCTCCCGTCAAACCCAATAGGCGTGAAATCGCCCTCTGTGGAATGAATCGTCACTTTAATGGTTGCGTCCAGGGCACCGGGAGCCAAAAGGCGGAGAATGTGGCTGAGCGAATTACCTTTACCTGCCGTATATGCCACACCTGGAATTACGACTGACGTGCTTGGTTCTGGATAAGAGTTAACGTAATCCAATCCCAATGAGGAAAGACCTTTCTGTTGCTGATCCAGCATAAAAGAAGTTACTCGACCTGATCGAGTCAAAACATGGACGGCAATCGAACCTTCGCCCGGTGCCAGCGCATCTAAAAGCAGAATGCGATCCGAATTTGCCTTGACGATGACCGTTGAAGTTATCGGGGCTAGGTGAGCTGAAAAAACAGTGAGTTCCACTGAAGCATCACTCAGCCCGCTATTAACGAGATCAAGTTTGCCCTTACTGGTAACCGCACCAGAGCCACCAAGAAACCACTGGTTGCCTGTTCCCACGTTGCATAAGGTGCTGCCTAACCATTTGCCACCCGAATAAGTAATACCAACGGAAGTTGTGGGATTGCCATCCACGAGAAGTGCATCTTGAGTTAATGAATAGTTACGTACGCCAGCATTTTTAAAGGTGAGCGACTTAGGCGAAATCTGATGAATTCGAGCCCCCGATCCCGAGAGAAGTGCCTTGGTATTGCCATCTGAAGAAAACCCTGGACACACAGTGGCGGGAAAAGCTTGAGTAGTGGCAATGTGCTTCTCCACATGCGGTGCAATGAAGGTCATTCCCAGGGCAGAGGCCAGGAGAACCAAAACAAAGAAAACCTTGGAATTTCTCATGCGATTTCCTCGATCGGAACTTCACGACGTCTACGGCCTGCAGGAAGAGCGAGAACGACAACCGTTAAGAGCACAAGTAACTGCACTGATAGCAATGCTCGGCGAGTAGTTCCGTCATGCAAAATGGTGATGTCGCCTGGGCCAGGTACCGAAAATAGCGGCAAACCCGAGGTGGATCTCAAGAGTGGAATCGAGATTCCATTATGGATCAGGCGCCAGCGAGAATCATATTTTTCGGCCAATGTAACTGTTCCTGCGGCCGGAACTTTATCTACTGCACCAATATCGCCGGACACCAACATCTTCTTTGCTCCGTGCGAATCCGTGAACAAAACTCGAGGAGAACTGCCGACTACTTTCCACACAATTCCATCTTTGGTGGATGAAGTGCGCGTGAACCCCCCTTGACCATCGATGGCTCTGACCAGAACTTCATCGAGCGGAATTTCCATATACAAGTATTGAATTCCGTTTTCACCGATTTGCTTGCTTGATGTTAACCCGGTGCCACCCAATAGATCGCGAATGGCGGCTTGAACTTCCAGCGATGG
>CANCSL010000066.1 GCA_947380835.1 Actinomycetota bacterium
CAGCTGAACGAGATTATTTCTATCGTCCAGCTGCTGCCATCTGAGATAGCGGAATTGTCGGCGATTACCGCATAGTTCTTTCTGTTAAGAAGGTGAGGCGGCTGGCGTTGGTGCACCAGCTGGTCGCCCACTTCCAAAGCCACCACCACCTCCGGCACCAGGTTGGCCACCACCTGGAAGCAACGATCGGCAACTAGCCATTGCTGCTGCAACCTTGGGGTCTTGGAAATCGGGTCTGGCCCCGGCTGTAAATGTCACGCCAGCTTTCGCTAAACAGGCAGTAAATGCTGGGTCTGAGAAACGTCCTCCGCCACCACCTCCGGCACCAGGCAGAGCGCCTGGACTTCTGACGGGCGCGCTGGGCTTGGCTGAAGCCGCACCAGAAGTGGATTTCGGCGTTGCCTTGGAAGTTGTGGTTCCAGATTTACGTCCAGGGACCGCTTGTGGAGTCACGACGCCACCAGTCGCAGCAGATGTAGCCCCCGGGATTGTGGGAGCAGTCCCGCCCTGGCCACCAAAGTTAGGACGCGGAGCAATCGCGCCAGAAGTAATCGCAATCGGCGTGACCGATCCATCTGCACCAGTTTGGCCAGTAACCGTAACGGTATCGCCGACTTTCAACGCACCAACTGCAGAAGTTGTGGATTTAAGAACCGGCGTTTGATCGGTGGCATTAACCACGACTTTCGAACCATCGGCTTTGGTAATTTCAAGAGTCGTGCCCGTGATTTTTGTGATCGATCCAGAAGTTCCACGACCGAACCCTCCGCCGCCACCAAACCCACCACCGGTCGCACCTGTTGGCGCGCTGATGCCTCCGGCTGTCGCAGAAGCTGCCGCAGAGTTTCCGCCGCCACCGAATCCACCAAAGGCTGATCGCAAACTGGAGATGTTGGTTGCAGATGATGACGTAGCTGTGTGATGTCCATACCAAGCGCCAGCAGAAGCAGTCGCGACGATAACGAGCAGCCCACCTAATATCGAGGTGTACTTATTTGTCCATCGGTAAGAACCCTTGGCAAGTTCCTCCTTCAGATTATCTTCCTCAGGAGTCGCGAAGAGATCGAAGTCATTACTCATAACGAAGTGCCTCTATTGGTCGTAGGGATGCTGCGCGGCTGGCTGGATAACCACCGAAAAAGAGCCCGATCAATACGCTGACTCCGAAAGCCAGAAATACTGATGAAGGAACGATCACAGGTTTAACACCCACGATCTGGAAATGCGATCCGACAAAGCCCCCGATCACACCTAAGGCACCACCTACTAACGAAAGTATCGTGGCCTCAATCAGGAACTGCGAGAGAATGGCACGCTTGGGAGCACCGATCGCCTTACGTATACCAATCTCTCGTGTTCGTTCCACAACGGTCACCAACATGATGTTGGTGATGCCGATGCCGCCGACCAGAAGGGAGATACCGGCGACGACGCCTAAAAGCACTGTAAATACCTTGCTACTAGAAGAAGAAGTAGCAAGCAGCGTGGCTTGGTTAAAGAGCCTGTAATCACGAGAAGAAGATGTCTTTACTTTATGTCGGGCATCCAAAATGGTTTGAATTTCAGCCTGGGCGGCATCAGTAGTTTTGGCTGACTTTGCCTCGACGATAATCGAAGAAAGTGGCTGATATCCAGTCAAACTGTTCTGGACAGCGGTGATGGGCGCCAAGAAAAGTGAATCGCCATCTTGGAATCCGGTGGAGCCCTTGATGGTGGTTGTACCAATAATCGTGAAGGGAATTCCGCCGCAACGAATAGTCTGACCGATGGGGTTATCGGTGCCGAATAATTCCGTTGCAGTTGTATTTCCGATGACGGCAACTCGACGAGCTTGTGTCACATCATCATTGGAAAAGTAAACGCCTTTTGCGATCGATGTATTGCTGGCCTCAAAGTAGGAAGGCCAACTTCCAGAAAATGTTGAAGGAGTCGATGTACTGGTGCCATTGACGCAGGTAGCGTTGGCATTCATCACCGGCGCGGCTTGTTTAATATCTGGAGCCTGCACGGGATCAATCAATGCAACGGTATCTGCGACCGTCAGCGGTTTGGTGTTGTTAGCTACCGACCGGGCGCGGGTACCAAAGCCACCACCACCAGATCGAACCTGTATGGAATTGGTACCCAGTCGATCCAAACTCTGCTGCACCGCTTTGCTGGAGCCATTTCCAACAGCAATCAAAACGATAACTGACATAACACCGATCATGATTCCCAGAGTGGTTAAAAAGGTACGCAGCCGGTTGATTGATAGCCCGCGAAAGGCGAAACGAATGATTTCTAGGATACTCATGCCACACGACCAGAGTTCATGGTGTCGCCGACAATTTTGCCATCGCGCATTCGAATAACGCGTTTGGCTCGTTCGGAGACATCCGCTTCATGCGTGATAACTACCACGGTGCGACCAGCGGCATTGATCTGATCGAAGAGATCCAACAAATCAGCCGTAGATTTTGAATCCAGCGCCCCAGTGGGTTCGTCTGCCAAGAGAAGAGATGGGCGTGTAGCCAGCGCCCTCGCCACGGCTACACGCTGTTGTTGTCCACCAGATAGCTCGGTTGGTTCGTGTTGCATGCGGTCGGCTAGACCCACGACTTCCAGAGCTTTAGTCGCCCTTATGCGACGTTCAGCGGATTTGATCCCTTGATAGGCCAAGGGAAGTTCGACATTGGCCAGGGCCGTGGTGCGTGGAATGAGATTGAAGGATTGGAAGATAAAACCAATCTTTCGACCACGAACGATAGACAATTCGTTTTCATTCATCGAAGAGATCTCAATGCCGTCGAGGAAATATTTTCCGGCGGTCATGTTGTCGAGCGCTCCCATGATGTTCATCAGCGTGGATTTTCCAGAACCGGATGGCCCCATGATCGCCACGTATTCACCCGGTTGAATTGTTAAATCAACTCCGGCAAGTGCGTAGATCGATGAGTCTCCCTGTCCGTAGCGCTTTACAGCGCCTTGCACATCGATAACGGGTTGCATCAACCGCCTGCCCCTCGGCCGCCGCCGCCACCGCCGCCACCAAAGCCACCGTTACCAGTCAATGTCCCACCAGCACCCGTAACGGCTGGAACGCCGCCGCTGGGGAAGCCATTAGATCCGACTGTTGCGGTTGCAGTCCGTAAGACGATCTTTGCGCCGGCTTTAATTCCGGAGAGAATCTCGTCGGAAGAATCTCCTTGGAGACCTACAACCACACGTGTTGGGGTGATGACTTCTTTCCCTTTCACGGTGGTGAGGACATTCACTGTGGCTCGAGTGCCACGAACTGTGACTGCTTGAGCCGAAACTTGCAGGACATTTAGCGCAGAACCAGTAGTCACTGTGACTGTTGCCGACATACCCGGCTTCAATCCCACAACTGGTGCATCCAAATCGAAAGTCACATTGTAAGAAGTGGCGCCTGAGGAAGATGAAGGCAATAAATCAATCGAAGCAACTTTTCCAGTGGGCGCTTCATTCGGAAGAGCAGCAAAGGAATAGCTAGTTGCTTGTCCAACCACAATCTTGGAGGTGTCGGATTCGGAGAAGCCAGCCTGAATACGGAGAGAGCTGACATTGGTCAGGACGATAAATCCCGAAGCCGTTCCGGTTGTCGATGTAGCAGCTGAGGTAGAGGCAGTGGGTGCGTTCTCGCCGACTATGGACGAGATAGAAGCAACATCACCAGTAACTGGGGCCTTGATGGTCGCCCCTGCCAGGTTGCGCAAGGCCACCGCATAGTTGGCTTTTGCCAGCGTAATACTGGCTTGAGCAGCATCTACATCGCTGGCTTTAGGTGCCTGCATAGCTATTGCTTGCTGAGCTTTGAAGAGATTAAAGGATAACTGGGCGTTGGCCAGCGCATTCTTCGCCGAAGTCACAGAAGAGCTTTGAGTCGTGGCGTCTTTCGATAGGTTGTTGGTCTGATTCAAAATGGCTTGATCTACTGCGTTCTGCAACGAGAGTAAGTTCTGCGCATCCTTCTTCAAGTTCGTCGCTTGCGTTGTCGTGGCTTGGTCGACTGCATTTGTCAAGGAAATGAGGTTCTGGGCGTCTTTACTTAAACTGAGTGTTTGCGAATTAACGGCATTGTCATAGGCGGCTTTTGCGTTGGCCAAACTCGTGGCATTACTCAGCACGGTAGAACAGTGGCTAAATACATCGTTAATGGTGGTTGTGCTAGAGCCGGAAAGATTCAAACTTTGGCAATACGCGATGGTGTAACCGGACGGCGCCCAAGTTTTGTAGTAATTATCATTATTGATTTGGGATGAATCTAATGAAGCTTTTGCCGAATTTACAGAGGCTTGATATTGCGCCGCGTTCAAAGGGGCATTCGATTGCGCATCCGCCAGATTTTTCTTGGCGGCATCGACAGAGGCTTGATACACCGCAACATTCGAAGTCGCCAGCGCCTGAGCATCGGCCAGCGCCTTCTTGGCATTATCGACTGCGGTTTGATAAGTAGCAGCATTGGTATTAACCGCGGCTTCAGCTGTAGCTAAATTTTGGGTAGCAACATCAACAGAATTTTGTTGTTGTTGTAATTGCAGATCGGCTTGAGTTTGTTCGGCTTTGGTGCGAGTAGGAGTCAATTTCGAAAGGGTGCTCTGGGCGTTTGCGAGTGAGATCTTTGCCTGAGAGAGCGCGATACTTAAGGCTGAATTATCAAGAGTCGCCAGCGTCTGTCCGGCTACAACATGGTCGCCTACTTTGACATTTACGGTCTTTAGGGTGCCATTGACCGAAGGTGAAACCCCAATATCTCCAGGGCTAATTACTTTGCCGCTGGCGGAAACGGTAGAAGTCACATCACCCAAGGAAGCGGTGACGGTCGAAGTAACTGCCTTTGCCGGAGCGGGATGGAGAGCGCTCCACCCCCAGAAACCAGCGCCAACAACTGCCAATACCAAAATGGAATTTATTGCAATAATTCTGATTTTTGCCGAATTCATAGCGGGAACATTACGAGTTCCATTACGCGATGTTGTCCTTCTTTTGCTTATAGATTGCTGTGACTATCCAAATCAAGGATTCTTAGGATCAAAACCCCACGCTTGATCGCCATGGCGTTCGATAACCCAGCAGGAGTAATCAATCAAGGCTGGGTTTGTGAAGATACG
>CANCSL010000067.1 GCA_947380835.1 Actinomycetota bacterium
TTTTGATGACGAACCAAATCCTGCACTTGGCGTTCGCGGTTATCGCACCATTGTCGATCACGAAGACCTTCTCCGCATTCAATTGAAAGCAATTGCTGCAGCCGCTCGGCGTACCGAAGCCGATGTCTGGGTCATGGCTCCCATGATCACCTTGCCTGAGGAAGCGCAACGATTCGTCGACATGGCCAAGAGTTATGGCATTAAGACTGCAGGCGTGATGATTGAAGTACCAGCCGCGATTTTCCACGCTGACGAAATCACCAAGATTTGCGACTTCGTCTCCATCGGAACCAACGACCTAGGTCAGTATCTGCACGCCGCTGATCGTGAATCAGCACCTTTGGCCGGATTCAACGATCCCTGGCAACCCGCTCTGCTCCGTGCCGTCCACTTGGTCGCCCAAGCCGGGTTACGCAACAACTGCCCCGTTGGGGTCTGCGGCGAAGCCGCCTCGGATGCGACCTTGGGATCAATCCTGCTGGGGCTCGGGGTCACCAGCCTCTCGTGCAACGTCTCCACTTTGCGCGATGTCGCTGCCGGCGTCACCGCTCTCAACTTCACTGATATTCAGCTCGCTGCTGTCGATGTTTTGGCGGCGCCGACGGCGAAAGAGACCCGAAATTCGGCCCGAAACCGTCTAGTCAGCCTTGAGGAATTGGGGTTGTAAAAGCCTTGAATTGATTGGTCAAATATGTATAAAAAGTGCAATAAATACTGAAAAAACTTGGGGAATGTGCTTGAAACCACACCCTTCGGTGCAGCACACTAAGCAAAATGTTCAATGACTGAACGGATGTGACGATAGTGAAACAACGAGAGACGGAGTTAATTCTCCGCGCTGCTCGTCTTTACTATGAGGATCACCATTCTCAGGATCAAGTCGCCGGCATCATGGGCACTTCTCGTTCGAACATCTCGCGCATGCTCTCCGATGCCAAGCGCTTGGGCTTTGTTGAAATTCGTGTAGTTGCCCCTATTACCCGCAACGACAATCTCTCTTCACAGCTAGCAAATTTGTTGGGCATCAAGGATGTACAAGTCGTCACCACCGATAAGAATGAACTCACCTTCAATGCCGTTGGCCGAGCCGCCGCAAATGCGCTCATGAATGGCCTGGCGAATAATCAAACGATTGCGATCTCTTGGGGCCGTGGCCTGGAAGCCACCGTTATCAATGTACGCAACGAATCTCTGTCCGGACTCAAGGTCACCCAGCTCATGGGTTCACTCTCCTCTGTTACCTCTTCCTCAAGCGCTGAAGAAGTTGGGCGCCGCCTAGCCAAGAATCTCAATGCGCAATTCATTCCTTTCCTTGCACCAGTTGTCGTCAGCAATCAAAAAATGCGCGACTCCATGATGGAAGAAGACAGCATCGCTCGTACCTTGAAATTAGCCCGCGGCGCCGATGTTGCCCTTGTGGGAATCGGTTCCCGCACCTCCTCCTCCAGCGAAATGGTTTTTGCAGAATTCAAATTGAGCAAGGTTGACCGTGACGCTGTCTACGATCGTTATGCCGGCGATGTTGCCGCTCGTTTCTATGACATCAATGGTCAGATCCTCAGCAGCAAGATAGACAAGAGAGTTCTGGGACTTTCACTAGAAGAAATGCGGGCTATTCCGCGCGTTATTGGCGTGGCATCAGGCGCCGAAAAAGTTCAGGGTGTCGTGGGGGCTGCACGAAGCGGACTCCTAGATACTTTGATTGTAGATATCGCATGTGCCAATTCCATTATTAAGACCCTAGCCCCATCGGCGGTGAAGAGCGCATGACCTACTTAACCAAGCTCCTTCTTGTGATTGCAGCAATGTGGGCATCTCAACTAGCGCTTGCGTACCTTCAAGCAAAAAGATTTCAAGGAGACCTTCGGGCGCTCCGTAAGAAAGGAACCGTCGCCGTAGGAATGGGCGGACGGAGATATCGCGGTGGCCGCGCATTTGTTGCGCTCGCCGCAGATGAATCAGGGGTAATCGTGGATGGGTTGGTCCTGCGCGGACTAACCGTGTTCGCTAAATCCAGACCCCTAGATTCCTACACAGGATTCTCACTCGATGCGATCATCTCGGGCGACCGAGAGGTGGAAAGTGATCCCAAAAAAATCAGAGAGGCTGCTGTGCAGTCTGCTGAGCACATTCGGGATTACTTTGCTCGGATCAAATCAGGAGAATGATGATCGTGAAGTTCCAGATGGAGCGATCATCTAAAAGCAGTACTGCAGTTCAATAATCAAGTCTTAACTTACTTAGGAGGTGTCTAGTGTTCCTGAATCATCTGATCACGCTATCAGCTGTAACAGTGGACAAACCAACCGGCTTTCTTGGCGCGTTGGCAACTGGCGCTGAAGACTTCATCAAGGTCTTCAACAAAGGTGGATCGGTTTTGCTCAGCCTTATGGGTGGAATCCTTCCAACACTGATCGTTCTTTTGACCGCAGTTAATGCGCTCGTAAGAATTATCGGTGCAGAACGAATCGAAAATCTCGGTAAGGCTGCTTCACGTCCTGGTATCCAGTGGTATCCAGTTCGTTACATCATCCTTCCGTTCGTTGCCGTATTCGTTCTTACAAACCCAATGGCATACACAATGGGTCGCTTCCTACCAGAGCGCTTCAAGCCTGCGTTCTACGACTCAGCTGTTTCGTTCGTGCACCCAATCCTGGGTATTTTCCCACACGCTAACCCAGGTGAACTTTTCGTATACCTCGGTATCGCAACTGGTATCAAGGAGCTTGGCTACGGCTTAGGCGACTTGGCTATCCGTTACCTACTTGTAGGTCTTGTTGTCATCTTCATCCGCGGAATCGTCACAGAGCGAATCACCGCGCGAATGATGGCTAAATCCGAGAGGAGTGCATAACCATGGAAGGTTTCACAGCGTTAATCGTAAAAATCGGCCGTGGCGTCGGTGGAGTAGTTGGAACTCTCTACCAGGCAGGTCGTGATTCGGTAGATACCGTAATCCGCAACGTCATTCCATTCATGGCGTTTATCTCCTTCATCATCGGTTTGATTCTGACAACTGGTGTCGGTGACTGGATCGCTAAGGGACTTAAGGGCTCTGCCTCTTCACTTCCTGGTCTTCTTCTCATCTCCATCGTTTGCGCAATCCCACTCTTGTCTCCATTGCTTGGACCAGGTGCTGTAATTGCTCAGATCGTCGGAACCTTGCTCGGTGTTGAAATTGGTAAGGGAAATATCCCTGCTCAATACTCACTACCAGCACTCTTCGCTATCAACCCACAGGTTGGTTGCGACTTCATTCCAGTAGGTCTTGCACTCGGTGAAGCCGAGCCTGAGACAGTCGAAATTGGTGTTCCTGCGGTTCTGTTCTCCCGCGTTATCACCGGTCCTTTGTCTGTCGTCATCGCATACTTCGCCAGCTTTGGCCTGTACCACACAAGTAAGTAGTAAGACTGATGTCAAGGTGCGGTTCGCAAGTTCCGCACCTTGATCATCAAAGAAGTTCACATATTTATTAAAGAATTTTTTCACTCTTCAATTAACTTTCAAGGAGCACAAGATGGGCGAATATAAGAGCGTTACGATCTCAGCAGGTCGCGGTGGTTGGGGTGGACCTCTGGTCATCACACCTACCGACGATAAGCCATACATTTACTCGGTCACTGGCGGTGGAATCCATCCTGTTGCGCAACGCATCGCTGATATCACAGGCGGAACCCCATTCGACGGCTTCAAGAGCAGTGTGCCCTTCGACAAGATTGCAGTTGCTGTCATCGACTGTGGCGGTACCGCTCGAGTTGGTGTCTATCCCATGAAGAAAGTTCTTACCGTGGATATTCACGCAACCAGCCCTGCCGGCCCACTTGCCATGTTTATTACAAAAGAACTTTTTGTTTCTGGCGTAAAAGCCGACGACATCAAAGAGGGATAACTTCTTGTCATCTTTGGTTTATTCCACAACTGTCACGGCAGTCGGCGAGCTCGTCGCTGACTTCCGTGAACAGGGAGTCTTAGTTTTTTTTGGTGAAAGCGCCCCAATTGAACTTCATGAATTTTCTATCTTGCACAAACCTGATGTTGAGACCCGCGCACCTTTGCCCGGAGATTTGATTCGTTTAAGCAATGAAGAATTTACGGTTCTCGCCGTTGGCTCAGTAGCCAGCGATAACCTACTTAATCTAGGTCACCTAGATCTGAAAGCAAATGGTCTTCCCGAGGCAGAGTTGCCTGGAGATGTAAACGTTGAAGTGCGCGATCTTCCAACCGTAAAAGTTGGCGATCGTTTAGAAGTTTATTCAGCGTAATAACCTTCTTACAACGCCTCGGCGTTCAACAAATTAACAGCTGTACAACAGAAAAGAGAGAAACGTGTCGTACTCGTCCAGACTTCAAGCTCACGCAAATTCCCTAGGACGGGATGTAACAATTGCACTTGTAGGCGCCGGCCAGATGGGCCATGGCTTTGGTTGCCAAGTAGATCGCATGCCTGGCCTCTCCGTTCGCCTCGTCATCGATATTGACCCCGCTCGAATCACGGCTCTCTACGCAGATCTTGGCGTTTCAGACCCAGTCATCAGCACAGATCAGGCAGAAATTGCTGCCGCACTCACCGCTGGAAAGCGCGTTGGAACTACCACCACCGCATTCCTTGCCGAACTACCTATTGATTTTATTGTCGAAGCAACTGGCGTCCCAGAAATTGGCGCACAGATCACTTACTCATGCCTCAAAGCCAAAAAGGATGTAGCAGTACTCAATGTCGAAATGGATGTCACCATCGGGCCACTACTTCATAAGATTGCTGTCGAAAATGGCGTCATCTACACGGTCTGCCACGGCGATGAGCCAATCGAAGCCAAGGTGCTGGTTGATTTTGCCCGCGACCTTAACTTCGAAGTTATCGCAGCAGGTAAAGGCAAGAACAATCCATTCGAACCTTTGAGCAACCCAGATTCAGTTCGTGAACGCGCAAC
>CANCSL010000068.1 GCA_947380835.1 Actinomycetota bacterium
CTGCCACGAAGATGTGGCAGTACCAAAGGTGAAATCTGCAGGTAAGCGTTTAGCTAATTCGTGAGGCGAAGGTTTCATTTACTTGACGGAACCAGCGAGCAGACCGCGAACAAAGTATCTCTGGAGTGAGAAGAAGACTATGAGCGGAACAATGATGGTGACGAAAGCTCCGGCAGTAATCGTTTCCCAACTTGAGCCGTATTGACCAACAAGGCTGGCAAGTTTGGCGTTGATAGGTGCGATTTCCTCAGTACCCGATGCAAAGGTCAGCGCGATCAAGAGGTCGTTCCAGACCCATAAGAATTGGAAAATGGCAAAAGCTGCGATCGCGGGGATTGAGAGCGGGAGAACAATCTGACGAAATACTTTGAAGTGGTTGGCGCCATCCACGTAGGCGGCCTCCATGAGATCTCGCGGGAGTGACGCGATAAAATTGTGGAGTAAGTAAATTGCTAACGGCAAGGCGAACATAGTGTGCGGAAGCCAGATGCCAGCAAAATGCCCAGCAATTCCCAGTTTGGGAAAAATAGCAAACGATCCAATATGGGCGCCGCCAGTAAACAACTGTAGAAGCGGAACTAAAGACATCTGAAGCGGAACAATTTGCAGGGCAAAAATAAAGAAGAACAGGAAATCGCTGCCGCGGAATTTCACCCATGCAAGTGAATAGGCAGCCATAGTGGCAATAACAACGGGGAAAATTACGGCTGGAATAGTGATGACCAGTGAATTCATAAAGTAAGGCAAAATGCCATTCGAAAGGCTTTCGCCAGATCCCCCAAAGAGAACATGTTGGTAATTTCGCAAAGTGAAGTTTGGATGGAAGAAAGCAGTCCACCAACCAGTGGCGTAAATATCTTTACCGGTACGGAATGAGCTAACAAACAAGCCTAAAGTCGGCACGGTCCAAAGTACGGTGATTGTCCAAACGACCGTCGCCGCGATTTTGGAAGAAAAAAGCTTCCTGCCGGGATTATGATCCGCGATTTTCATTGTGCTCATTAGTGGGTTCTCTCGCGTCGTAAGTGGCGGATGTTATAGATCAAAATTGGAGAAACACAGATAAAGAGTGCAACCGCCAGGGCAGATCCTCTTCCTTGGTCAAATTGCACAAAAACCTGGGCGTACATCTCGTTGGCCAAGACGTTGGTTCCGAAGTTTCCACCGGTCATTGTTCTAACGATGTCGAAGAGTTTGAGCGAACCGACCACCATGGTCGCAAGAACCACGATGAAAGTGCTGCGTACCATCGGGAATGTAATAAACCTAAAAAGTCTCCAGCCGTACGCGCCATCGAGCGATGAGGCTTCCACGATATCCGCAGGAACGGCCTTGATGGCGGCCGAGAGTATGACCATGGCGAAACCGGTCTGTACCCAAATGAAGATAATCATCAACAAGAAAGTGTTGAGGGGTTTGGAGAGCATCCAATTAGAAGGTTGGCCACCAAAGATCTTTACGATGGCGCTCAGCAAACCTGTTTGCGGCCCACCAGAGGTTGAATAGTTGTAAACAAATTTCCAGATAATCGATGCGCCGACAAATGAAATAGCCATTGGCATAAATATCAACGATTTGGGAATTGACTCTCGCTTCATGCGATCAAGAAAAATAGCGAGTAAGAGTCCGATACCAGTGGTGAGTAAAGGGGTAACTAAAATCCAGAGCAAGGTATTAATAAGCACTCTATGAATATCTGGATCGTGAAGCATCCAGGAGTAATTTTGAACTCCAACAAACTTATTTGAATCGGCGTTTTCGAAACTAAATAAAATGGTCTGAATGCCAGGGATTACTAAACCGGCGAGTAGAAGTACAAGTGCTGGGCCGAGAAAAATTACGCTGGCAATTCCTTTTTGACGTTTGCCATTAGCTTTTCCAGCCAGGAAGAAAATTACGCTAAGTACGGCGAAGAAAATTGCCACCGCAATGAGGACTTGAGCGAATTTTGGTGCATTAGTGCTGAGAAAGTTATTAATGGGGCACCGCCAATTGCTTGAGAAAAGTGAGAGTTACATAAGTGGGGCAAGGAGCCCAAGGATGAATCCCTGGGCTCCTTGCTTTACTACTTTATTAGGAAGCTGGCCAAGCAGCGTCGATTGCCTTTGTTACATCAGCAATTGACTTGCCTTCACCAAACCATGCGGTGAATTCGGTCCATTCCTTACCAGCGCCAACGGCGGCTGGCATCAAGTCAGAAGCATCAAACGCAAAGGTTGACTTTGGATTTGAGAGGTACTGAGCTGATAGACGATCGATTGGATCCTTGTATGCGGATAGTGGAACACCGCTGTTTGCAGAAACCCAGTGATCGAGTTGAACACGGCTGGTAGCGAATGTAGCTGAAGAGAAGTAGGTAAGTACTGCTGCTACTTCTGGAGCATTTCGGAAGCCAGTCATGAACTCTCCGCCACCGACTACAGGAACTGTAACGGCTGGGTTTGTACCTGGAAGGTAGAACGCGAATACATCTCCGTCAGCTGCGATGGTTGCACCATCAGCTGCGAGGATATTTCCGTAGAAGGATGCTTGCTGCAACATGTTGCACTTGCCGGTAGGAATACCCTTACCTGCATCTTGGAATGTTGTAGTTGCAATTCCCTTGACATCGCCAACCCACTTTGGATTTTGCATCCAAGCAGCGACCTTTGCCATTGCGGCTTGGATCTTTGGATCAGAGAACTTGACCTTGTGTGAAACCCAGTCAGCGTAAACCTTGGAACCGTATTCACGGAGAACCATTTGCTCGACCCAGTCAGTTCCTGGCCAACCAGTTGCACCGCCAGAACCCAAACCACCGCAGAATGCAATTTGGCCATTTCCAGCCATCTTGTCTGCAAGAGCAGTCATATCTGCCCAAGTAGTAGGAACGGTGTAACCGTTCTTCTTAAATTGCTTTGGTGAGTACCAAACCAAAGATTTCATGTTAGATCCGAATGGAGCGGCGTAGAACTTGCCGTTTACTGTTCCGAGATCTTTCCAAGACTTGCTCCAGTACTTGTTGACGTTTGCAATAACGCCAGCAGATGCAGGAATAACCTTCTTGGTTGCGACCATCTTTGCAAGCAAACCTGGTTGAGGAATGATCGCGATATCTGGTGCGTTTCCGCCCTTTACTCGAACTGGAAGAAGAGCTTCGAATTGGTTTGAGCCTTCGATTTTGATCTTAACGCCTGTGCAAGTTTCGAAATCTTTCCAAGCAGTCTTCAGAGTGGTGAGCTCTGGCTCAAGGATTGATGTGAAAACAGTTACGGTCTTACCTTTGATTCCCTTGTAGCTTGAGTATGGATCACAGTTTGCCGCAGCATGTGCTGGCGCAATTGTGGTGACCATAGTCGCTACGAGAGAAAGAACTGCTACACCGGCTCCGGTGAGCAAACTTTTTCTGCGAATTGACATATGTGTATTCCTTCGGGGGGTAAACGGTCCAAGCTCCCTGTAAAGCTCGATTCCCGCTCTGCGAATTCTCAAGCCACACTCACCAAAGTGCAAGTCTTTTGCACTTAAATCCGACTTTTTGTCTATAACAATTTCATAACGTACGTCACAGTCAGGAAGGGAATTATTCATATTCCATGCTGGTTTTAGAGATATGGAAAAGAGTGCATCTTCATTAGTCGAACTACACCCGATCGTGGCCCAGCGATGGAGTCCGCGGTCATTTGATGAGGGCGTAGCGCTTTCGGATGAAGATCTAACGGGCTTACTAGAAGCCGCTCGTTGGTCACCTTCCGCCGGTAACGGCCAACCATGGCGTTATGTCGTGGGACGCAAAGGTGACGCTCTTTTTCATCGTATATCCAATAGTTTGGTGCCAGCTAACAAGATTTGGGCTGAAAAATCATCTGCGCTCATCTTGGTCTCTGTTCTTAAATATCGGGATGATGGCACGCCCCGGACAACCGCCCAATACGACGCAGGTCTGGCTTCATCACTATTGACCGTAGAAGCGCATCATCGGGGATTGGCAGTTCACCAAATCGGCGGGTTTGATCACGACGGACTGGCTAAGTCACTCAATCTTGATGAAGGTCTGCAAACTATCGTCGTACTCGCCATTGGGAAGACAGCGCCTGCCGATCTCTTACCCAATGAAACATTGCGCCAGCGCGAAGTTGCCGAGCGAACTCGACTTCCTTTGTCAGATATCGTTTTAGCTGGAGCACCACTTGCGGAGTTCTCTGTGAATTAAAGCTGGTGTTTGAATGCTCGTTCTATTTGGCTGGCATGATCAAAGGGATGCGCAACATAACTGTTGAACCAACTTTCGACCGAATAATGTCCAGCCTCTGAATGCACTCCAGTTTTCTTCAGATCTGTATCGCTGAGGCGACGAACCGTTACAAGTGATGCGGCTCGTACTGCTATGAAAAGTTCGAGCGAAGGTTCAATCGGCAAAAGTTCATAACCAAGAGTTTCATTTAGCGCCCAAGCTCCTTCGTCATATCCAGATAAGAGAGTGCCTTCTTCTTCGCCGACCAGGCGACGCAAACGAATATAGGAATTAGTTTCGCTATCTGCCAGGTGATGAACTACTTGTCTGGCGCTCCACCCACCTGAATGTTTGGAGTCTAGATTCTTTTTCTTGTAGTCCCCAAGAGCATCCAGCACAGCATTTGTTCCTGCCTCGTAACGCAAAATAAGCTCGGGGAGATGCATTGGTTTTGCCCTTTCTAGAATCTGTCGCGGATTGCCCAGAGGTCGGGAAAAGTAGGATGAAATAGGGTTGAACTCAAGTATCCAACACCAGCGGAACCTCCCGTGCCGGATTTGCGACCGATTGTTCGCTCCACCATTTTCACGTGGCGA
>CANCSL010000069.1 GCA_947380835.1 Actinomycetota bacterium
TGCGAAGATCGCAAATTGGGAAGCAATTTATCGGCCGAGCGAAGAATCGGAATAAATGCGCAGAATTGTGCGAAGAGGAGAAGTGACCCCGTCCAAACATTTGAAACCGAACCGTGCGCCTGAATGACAAGTGAACCAAATACCAACGATAGAGCGAGGAAGATGGAACTGGCTATTGCCCAATTGCGGTTGGATTCACTCAGTAACGAGACCAAGAGGAAAACGATCCCGGGAGCGATCAGCCAGATAGGCATACCGCTTTTACCACCAGGGTTCATGAGAAGAAGCGACCACCTCATTGCCGAATCCATGGGAATGCCGGGCTCCATGAGGAATTGGGTGGGGTGCAAGAGCAAAGAGGCAGACCATGGGAAGGTGAGAAAGCTAGGAATCACCATCAAGGCAATCCGGCGTTTCACCGAAATAGTGAGCCAAGAATCAATTTTGGTCAGAATCGTTCCTTCATGAGATTGGGCCTTGAGATTCCACAAAGAGGTAGAGAGAAAAAGACCGCAACCCAAGGTCCATAACAGCAAGAAGAGCGCTGATGCCGCAGATATTGCGCCCGCCAATAGCGCCACGGCATAAATCTTTCGCCACGAGACACCATCGAGCTCGACCGACCTAGGAACAACAGAAATGAGTATGGGAGCAAGAAGCACAATGACAATCGTTCCAAGGCGACCCTGATTAATAGCGGCCCATACGACTGGGGAAAGAGCGTATAAAACCCCACCAACGAGAGCAGTACGTGTTTGAACGCGCAGACGTTTAAATGCTCGATACGCAATAAACATGGCAAGCGGCGGCGTTAACCAAAAAAGAGTTGTAATAAAAGCAGTGGCGCTTCCAAAAGTTAGAAGCGAACCTAAACCAATGACGAGCAACCAAGGCGGAGAGGCGACCGCCGAACCCAAACCAACTTGATGCCAAGATTCCAAGTAGTTTCGAATCAAATCCATAGCGCCCGTTGGGGATGCGGGAAGCGATCCGCCAGACAGCGGGCCGAAGCGACCTCGAGATGCAATAGTGGAAATAAGAGTGATGAAAAAAAGCGAAAGAAAAAGTGGATGCGACCCGATGCTCTTCCATATCGATGGCCGTATGAATGGCAATGATTCAATATCTTCTAGGTTCTCGTCTACAAGATCCAAATCTGAATAACTCTGTGTTATCGCACCTTCTTGAGCAAAAGATTCACGTCCCAAACCTCGTAGGAATCGAGCAGCGATTCGCTCCCGTGTGGAACGAAATTGACTACTGCGCGGTGGAATAAAACGAGTTACAACTCGAGGAGAAAGCATTCGATGGCTCTTGCGTTCTTTACGAGCTTGAATGAGATCGGCCGGCTTAATCAAGAGCAAGACAACCGCAGCAAGCTCATCGGCGGCATAGCCCGGAAGTTTGGCCAGCAAGTTGTACAAGGCACGTATGCCAGCGGAGATCACTAATTGAACGGAGATCCACGGCAGAGTCCACCACGATGAATTGGCGAGCAATACATATGCAGCATTTCTGCGATCGAGTAGTAGCGGCCGGTGAAGGAAAGCTTCAGATACGTCGACAGCCCGTCGTTCCGAAGCTGAAGCTTCGGCATGGAAGCAGACTGCTTCGCTAACACAAATGGCAGAGAACCCGGCCACGTGGGTTCGCCAACCTAAATCGACATCATCTCGAAAGAGAGCCAAGTTAGGATCAAAACCACCAATATCTTCAAAGACAGATCTCTTGGCCAACATAGCGGCGGTGCTAACCGACAGTACTTCGTTGTTGATGCCATCGTGCTGACCTTGATCTTGTTCACGGCGCTCTAGTCCCGTCCACCTCGAACCATTGCCAGCAATGCTGATACCAATTTCAAGTAAATGGTTTCGGTCATACCAGCCACGCAATTTCGGACCTGCGATGGCGACATTGGGACGGTCTTCAACGGCTTCCAATAATTTTTCTAACGCATCCAAACTTGGCGCGCAATCATCGTGAATGAACCAGAGCCACTCTTCTTTTTCGACTCCAAGGTTGCCTTTAGCAAATGCGGGATCTAAGGAAATGGGAGGGTATTCGGCTAAGGCGCGATCGATAGCACCGCCAAAACCAATATCGCGAGCAACGGGAAGAACTGATATTCCTGCTTTGGAGAGAAAGGTGACTGAGGAATCGGTTGAGCCAGTATCAACGGCGAGGATGCGGTCTACTGATCGGCTTTGATTTGTTAAAGCGGCAATAACTTCAGGAATCCACGTGGCTCCATCATGAGAGACGACGATGGCCGTAACAAAAAATTTGTCAGTCATCGCGATGGTTCACCCACTTCAACTTTCGCGCCGAATCGCGGGCGTCTTGGATTTAACTCTTCTTCGCGGATAAGACTACATAGAGAAGATTAGGCAGAGCGACGCTTCAAGCGGCGACGTTCACGCTCGGATAGTCCACCCCAAATTCCAAAACGTTCATCATGAGCGAGGGCATATTCCAGGCACTCAGAGCGAACATCACAGGAGAGGCAAACTCGCTTGGCTTCACGCGTAGATCCGCCCTTTTCCGGGAAGAAGGCCTCGGGATCAGTCTGGGCACAGAGCGCATGCTCTTGCCATGAAGGATCTCCAGTTCCGCTTCCAGGGTGTCCAATTTCAATTCCCAAGGGGCGAATTTCTGACATCGTGAATTCTCCTAATGGCATGAGCTACCTCGTGCTGGTAACTTGGACTAGACGAATTACACGCTTGTAATCCCTCATAGTCAAGTCCGATTGTGGGAAAACATGTCAAATTCAGGTTAATTTGTTGATTTACGGGGGTTTAGAAACCCAAGAAGCAAGAATTCCCCAAAGTTCCAGATGGCACTTGACAATTGTTAGCAACAAAAGAATTGCGTAGAACTGTTCCGGATCCGATAACCGCTCCGGCGCCAACGTTGCTGCCTTCAATAACGCAGCCAGATTCAACAACTGCGCCTTTGCCAATCACCGACCCCCCGGTGATCTTCGAACCTTCGCCTACGGTGGCTCCGAAGGCGACCAGGGCGTCCCCAAGATGGGCCGGGGTAGCCGCCGAAACGATGTGGCCCAGAACTAAATCTTGCGATGCTTTGACCAGCGCCGATGGCGTTCCGATATCTAGCCAATAAGAGTCGTCAACAAATCCGAAAACTCGCCGAGAATCTGCAAGTAATTGCGGAAAAGTTTCACGTTCGACGCTCACTACTTTTCCATCGGGAATCTCCTGAATAACTTCTCGGTTAAATATGTAGCAGCCAGCGTTAATGGTGTTGGTGGGCGGATTCGCCATTTTTTCGTTAAATGCAATAACCCGATCGCCCGAAAGCTCTACGGCACCGTACGCCCTGGCATCTGGAACAGTTGTTAAATATAAAGTTACTTCTGCTTCCTGGTTAATATGAAATTCAATCTGACCTGCAAGATCATGCCCGCTCAGTACATCTCCGTTAAAGATCACTACTGGTCCGCTCCCGGTCAGCAAATTGCTGGCATGGCGAATCGCGCCGCCAGTACCTAAAGCCGCTTCTTCAATCGAGTATTTAATGGAAATACCAAACTCAGAACCATCACCAAAGTGGGGTTGAAAAAGTTCGGCCAAGAAAGAGGTCGCCAAGATGATTTCTGAAACTCCAGATTCGCGGGCTCTCACGATTTGATGCTCGATGAAAGGTACGCCAGCTACATTCAACATGGGTTTCGGGGTGGCCTTGGTCAGAGGGTGAAGTCTTGTTCCCATGCCGCCCACCAAAAGGATGGCCGAGTAAGACATGAGTTAAGCGCCTTGCAAACGAGCGACCGCTTGAGCAATAGCTGCATCAGTTGAAGTCAGGGCTACGCGAATAAACTTTCCAGAATTTTCTCCGTAAAAACTTCCCGGGGTTGCCAAGATGCCAAGGTCTGCCAACCACGAAACCGAATCCCAGTCGGACTCATCCCGTGTGCACCAAATATAGAGACCAGATTCGGTGAAGTGAACGCGAAAGCCAGCGTTTTCCAATGCTGGTTGCAGCACATCGCGACGGGCTCGGTATCTAGCCGATTGTTCAGCCACGTGAATTTCATCGGCTAGGGCAACGGCCATCGCTCGTTGCACAGGCAAGGGCACCATCATGCCTGCGTGCTTTCGGACTTCTCTAATCCGAGCAATTAATTCCGGATCGCCCAACAAAATACCGGCCCGATATCCAGCAAGATTGGAGCGCTTGGATAACGAATGTACGGCTAAAAGATTCTGATTATTTCCCGCTGCAATCTTCAAAATTGAATTGGCTTGTTTCGAGGATGGAAAACTCAGATAGCACTCATCGCTGGCAATGATGGTTCCGGTTCGATGCGAATAATCAATAACAGCTTGTAGTTCATCATCTGAATGAACTCGTCCGGTTGGATTAGACGGTGAATTAATCCAGGCTAAATCTGCTTCTGGCCAGATGGAAGGATCAAGTCCGACAGGTAGTGCTTGTGACTCCGAAATAAGTGCGCCCACTAAATAGGTGGGGTAAGCAACGTCGGGATAAAGGACTTTCTTTGACTTCAGCAGCGATGGCAACCAAGCGACAAGTTCTTTCGAGCCGATTGTTGGGAGAACATCGAAATCCCCTTGCGCGCCGAGGACTTCACTCGCCCAAAGTCGCATCGCGGCCCGAAGTTCTGGCGTGCCGATGGTGACGGGATAACTCGGTGAATCTGCCGCATCTATTAACGCTTGTTGAATAAATGCTGGCGTTGGATC
>CANCSL010000070.1 GCA_947380835.1 Actinomycetota bacterium
AGATAATTCGTTTCTTTCTCATAGGTTTCGCCCCAGACTTCTTGCAACAACTCTTTCTGAGGAACCAACCCACCAACTCTGGAAAGCAGAGTTTCAAATACTCGCCATTCAATTGGAGTCAAGTGGATATCGGGCGAGGCTGAGTTACCGTCGTGAATGCGACGCGCACCTAAATCGATTTCCCATTTGCCCATCATGAAGTGGGGAGTCGATACCGGATTCTGGATGCGACGAAATACAGTCTCGACGCGAGCCACCAACTCTTCGATCTCGAATGGTTTCGAGATGTAATCGTCGGCACCGGCGGTGAGGGCGCCAATCTTCTTCTCTAATTCAGTGCGACCAGAGAGCACTAAAATTGGAATGGAACTCCATTTACGAAGCTGGACAATCAAGTCTGCGCCATCCAGATCGGGTAAACCTAGATCTAAGATCATGGCATCGGGATTCATCTCGGCGACAAATGCTGCGGCGGTCTTGGCATCCCCGGCAGCCAAGGTTCGATAACCACGCGCCCTAAAATTCATCACCAAAGTGCGCACAATTTCGACGTGGTCATCGACAATGAGAATGCACTTACGTTCAAAGAGATCAGCCATGGACAACTCCAAAGGCGATCGGGAGGGAAATAACCACCGTCAGCCCGCCGCCCGCTGTCTCTTCAACTTCCACCTTGCCCTGCATTAACTCGGTAAAACCCTTAACAATGGCTAGTCCTAGGCCCACGCCGGTCGTGTTATCCCGATCCCCCAAGCGCTGAAACGGCATAAACATGCGGGAGAGGTCTTTCCCTGCGATTCCGGGTCCATGATCCACCACTCGAATTTCAATATGGCGCATGCGATCGGAAGCTTCGATCCGAACCAAACGCTCCTTTGGGTTGAAACGTAGGGCGTTTTCTAGGAGATTTACGAGCACTCGTTCCAGAAGAATCGGATCGCCAGTAACCAAGGGCAACTGACCGTCGATCAGAATCTCAATTCGTTTCTCATCAGTTTTAAGGCTCTTAATTGCACCGGATATCGCATCTTCCACATCAACTGCGCGAGAGTTGAGTGAAATAACTTCGGCTTCCAGACGAGACATATCCAATAGATTTTCTATCAAATTATTTAGCAGATTAAGCGACCGGTTGGCGCTGGTGAGCAACTCTGCGCGATCGTCTTCGCTCCATACAACAGAAGTGTTGGAGAGGCTAGAAATTGCAGCCTTTGCTGAGGCCAGAGGTCCACGAAGATCGTGACTTACTGCATTGAGTAAGGCAACTCGCATTTGATCGGTTTGTTTAATTTCAGTTAACGCTTTTTCATTTGCACTGAAGATTTCACGTTCTACCAAAATCAATATTTGTGAGCCGAAAGTTGTGATGAGGTTTTGCAAATCATCATCGGTTATGGCAGGAGCAGCCATCAAAGAAAAATCCTTATTGAGTTTGATTTCCGAGTCCAAGTTTTTGAGATCGCCATTTGGCAGAGAACCATAAATGACTTCGATTTCCAAGGTTGGAATCGCTGACACCTTCTTGACCAACGCAAGATGTTCTAGATTGAAATTATGTTTAAAACTGGAAAGGATAAATTCGATGGACTGGTTTCCTTTAATAATCTCTTTAGCGAGATTGGATAGGAATAAGCCTTCTTCCGACATTCTTCGCAATCGCTTCGTGCGTAACTTCAACTGATTCAAAACTAAAGAAGCGGCAATACTAGAAATTATGAAGACAACCAGAGAAACGATGTCGTTCTTGTCTCGAACATTCAAGGTATGAAATGGTGGAGTGAAGTAGTAGTTGAGTAAAAGGAATCCTTCGATCGCACTCGCAATGGAGAGCCACAAGTTACCGACGATCGCGATCCCAATTGTTGCAATCAGGAGCAACAGGGTGTTGGTCGTCAGATTGAAATAGCTGCGGAATCCCACCAAAACTGAGATCAATGCCGGGAGCAGGATGACCAGCACGCCCAAGGCTTGCACCCAGCGAAAGCTGAGCGTCTTCGAGCTCCAGAGTTTGGTATTCATGAGGGTTACAACCTAGAACGAGAAGCGCGCGTAAGCCTCAAGAAATGGCGATTCCTAACGCAATCCTTACGCTCAAACCTCACCCTCCCCCCAGTCCAAACTCCGAAAAACTTCAGGTTGAAACTCGGCTGGTTCTCAGGAAACCCCCAGCCAATGGGAGAATTCTCTGGAACGAGGTGATGAGAGATGACCGCTCTAAAAGAAAAGACCAAAGCCGCCGACAACTCGGAGGCAACTACCCAACGCATTCTCGTAGTTGATGACGAAAGTAGCATCAGCGAATTAATTTCCACCAGCCTGCGCTTCGTCGGTTTCGACGTCCGCACCGCTGCCAGTGGCGCCGAGGCTTTGCGCGTAGCTGAAGAATTCAAACCGCACGCCCTAATTCTCGATGTGATGCTCCCTGATCAAAATGGTTTCGATGTCTGTCGCCAATTGCGTCAAGATGGCCACAGTGTCGGCGTCCTCTTCTTGACCGCCAAAGATACGGTCGAAGACAAGATTGCCGGCCTAACAATTGGCGGAGATGACTATGTCACCAAGCCTTTTAGCCTGGAAGAACTCGTAGCCCGTTTGCGCGCGCTGCTGCGCCGAATTGGTGTTATTCAAGTTGAAGTCGATGACGAGAAGGTTCGTTTTGCCGATCTCGAACTCGATGAGGCTACCCACGAAGTTCGCCGAGCCGGTCACATGGTTGACCTCTCGCCTACTGAATTCCTTTTGCTTCGCTATTTGATGATCAACGCCGACCGCGTGGTCAGCAAATCCCAGATTCTCGACCATGTCTGGCAATACGACTTCCGCGGTGACGCTGGCATTGTTGAAACCTACATTTCCTACTTGCGCAAGAAGATTGATATCTACGAACCCGCACTGATCCATACCGTACGCGGAGTCGGGTATCGCATGCGCCTACCTGCAAAAAAATAACCCGGGCAAGAACTACCATTAATAAATGAAGTCCCCGCTGCGCGTGAAAAATCCACTCTCGATGTGGAGTCTGCGAAATCGTTTGATTCTCGCGACCCTGTCACTTGCAGCGGTGGCAATTCTGGCCTCTGACTTTGCCGCCAATACTGCGCTGCGATCCTTCCTTGTTACTCAAGTCGATGGCCAACTTAATTCCATCGCCGGCGGCTCACTACTACGTCTGGATCGAGCCGGAATTGATGACATCACTGCCGAAACCACTGCCGATGCCTCTGCAACCGGAAGTCCTTACACAGTACTTAAACCATTGCGTGGAGTACCCACCGCAACTTCTGTAACTCTTCTAGATACCAGCGGAAAGATCCTGGGCCAATTGGGCGGAGACCTCGCAAACTCCACTGTTAGCAGTGCTTTTGCGGGCTTTTTACCGGCTGATGTTTACAAGCACAACGGCAAGCCATTTACTTTCATAAGCAAGAAAGATCAACCCGAAATTCGGGCAATCGCCAAGCTGCTTCCTTCCGGCCTTGGGGTAGTAGTTGTTTCGGTCTCTCTTGATACCGTTGATAAGACCACTCACGAACTCGGCATTCTCTTTCTTTTCATTAGCTTGTTGATTTTGATTCTGATCGGCATTGTTTCGCGTTGGATTATTGATCTCAGTTTAAAACCATTAAGCCAAGTCGAAGCCACTGCTGAAGCGATTGCCGAAGGCGACCTCTCTGCTCGTTTGCCGGTCGTCAATCCCGATACTGAAGTTGGGCGTTTAACCGCCTCGCTAAACCAGATGCTGAGTCGCATTGAAGAATCTTTTGCCATTCGCGTCGCTTCCGAATCCAAGTTGCGTCGCTTTGTTGCCGATGCCAGCCACGAACTTCGCACTCCACTTACCGCTATCCGCGGTTTCGCGGAACTACATCGCCAAGGCGCAGTTCAAGGCGAAGAGAAGACTAAAGAACTTGTGCAACGAATTGAGAAAGAATCAATTCGTATGAGCTCACTCGTAGAAGACCTGTTGTTGCTCGCTCGCCTTGATCAATCCCGCGAACTTGCTAAAGATCCAGTAGATATGAACCAGCTCATCTCCGAAGTCGTTGCCTCTGCCGAAGCTGCTGGACCTGGACATCCCGTTCAGGTGTCCATGCCGGGTGAAGAGGTTTATGTTCTGGGCGATAACCTCCGTATTCACCAAGCCATTGCAAACTTGCTGGCTAACGCTCGCACCCACACGCCAGTAGGTACCAAGATTTTGGTGCAGTTAGATCAAACTGAAACAGAGACCACGGTCAAGGTAAGTGATACCGGACCTGGATTATCAGAAGAAGATCAAGCAAAGATTTTCGAGCGCTTCTACCGCGCAGATCCTTCGCGAGTTCGCAGTAGCGGTGAAGGCAGTGGCTTAGGTTTGGCAATTGTGACCGCAGTTATGGCCGCCCACGATGGTTCAGTGACGGTTGAATCCAAACTCGGTGAAGGCGCTGCTTTTACGCTGCATTTCCCTATTCAGGATTAGATTCCATTGCCCGTAGCGTGGCTATGCGCTCTTGAATCGGTGGGTGGGTTGAAAACAACTTGCTGACCGAAGTCCCATCCAGTGG
>CANCSL010000071.1 GCA_947380835.1 Actinomycetota bacterium
GGGAATTCCTCGCTCTTCTTGCGATGGAAGAAGACTGGCCAAAGAATAAGAACCAAGGTCAGCAAGCCAACTACGCCCGCCGTAATCCAGGCTCCTTGCCATAAGGTCAGAGAAGTATCGTTGACGCTCGACAACCCTTTGTCGTAGCCCAATCCAGATATATTGGAAGAGGAGCACGACGAGAGTGCGGCAACAGCGGCTGAGACCAAAAAGGCAGACGTCAATCCCCGTTTAAATTGCATGGCGCAAGGATACTTGGCGAATTGTCCAGTTCGCATCAGCCACTCGCTCGGGGTACCGTTCTAAGCGTGGTTCCCATCACAGCTCAATTCCAGGCCGAATCCGCCCTCCATCCGGCGGCTCGAGCCCTGTTGCTGGAGGTTTTCGACCAGGGGTGGGCCGATCCTCGCAAACTCCACCTCGAATCTCGTCGAGCCGCAATATTGCTCCAGGAGGCCAAAGAGTCGATTGCCAGCGATTTGGGGCTCTCCCCCTCTGAGATCCATTTCTTAGGCGAAATCAGTTTGGGTTTTCATTTAGGAATCGTGGGTTTGCTTCAGCCAGATAGCCGACTGGTTCATTCCAGCATTGATCGTGCCGAAGTATTGGCGATTGCCGCTCAATTTCCCGCTTCGTGGGAGATGACCGTCTCGAATTCTGGGGTTGTGGCCTTGCCCGAACTTCAGCCAAACGATGTATTGGTCTGGCAATCCCTCAATGCTGAAACGGGCATATTTCCGCCACTGCCATCCGGCCTTGATGCGTTCTCTGGTCGCGTTTTTGTCGATCACACCGCATATCCAGTCCAAGCTTCGGAAATTCCTACGTTCTCGAGTGCACTGTGGGATTCCTCTTCGTGGAGTGGACCTAAAGGTGTTTCTATTTTTGCGTTAAAAACTGGCGTCAGTGGCTGGCGAAATCCATTCCCACATCTTCAACAAACAGTCGTGCCATCTGGCTACTCCCTGCCGTTGGTGCTGGCTAGCGCTGTTGCCCTTCGACATTGGCGCAGCGATGAAGCAAATAACAAAACCAAGATTGCAGAATTAGCACGAAGAATTCGGAATTTCATTTCAGAGAATATCCCTGAGACAGACATGATCGATGAGCAATTGAACGTGTGGTCTGGCATTGTCTCTCTCTCCTTTCTTTACGTCGACGCAGAACGCCTGCAATCAGATCTGGCTGACGAAGGGTTTACTGTCGACTCCGGCTCGGCTTGCACATCTGCCAACCTAGAAGCCAGCCACGTACTTAAAGCCATGGGGTTGTTGTCACAAGGAAATATTCGATTACGGCTTCATCACCATGTGACGGCCATACAAATCGATGCCTTTTTGACGGTGCTCAAACGACTTGTCGAGAAACAGCGACAATAAATGGCAGGCGAGATCGTAGATGCGCGAGGAAAGCGTTGTCCGCTTCCTATCATCGAGTTAGCTCAAGCGTTAAAAATGGTTGATGTTGGAGATTCGCTAACTTTGTTAAGTGATGACCCTGCAACCGTTGCAGACCTCTCGGCATGGGCACGTATGACCAGAAACGAAGTTGAACAGCAACGCGATTTCGAATTCTTGGTTACAAAGCTAAATTAGCCGACGAGGTGCGGCTTAATCTTTCCTTCGATTTCAGCGCGAGCAATATCGCCATAGGCAGTTTCAAATCGGGTAAGAAATTCGGCTTCGTCGAAGCGATATTCCTGAGTCCCCTTTGTTTCGAGGCAATATGTAGCCAACATCGATCCCAATTGGGCGCACCGTTCGTGGCCAAAGCCCCAGGAGAGTCCGGCAATAAAACCGGACCTGAAACTATCTCCGATGCCGGTAGGGTCGACTTTTCCGCGTTCTTGAGGAACCGGGACTTCTATATTTGATTTTCCATGTTCTTCGACTCGAACGCCATCTGAACCTAATGTGATGACGCGAACCTTTACCCGATCCATAAGTTCTGAGTCACTCCAACCGGTCTTTTGCAGGGCCAGTGCTAATTCGTATTCATTGAGAAATAGGTATGTCGCACCGTCAACAAGTAATTTGATTTCTTCGCCAGTCATGCGAGCCATCTGTTGTGATGGATCGGCGGCAAAAGGAATCTGCATTGAGCGAGCAGTCTCTGAATGCCGAATCATCGCTTCGGGATCATCGGGAGAAATCACCAAAAGATCGAACTTTCCAACTTTGTCGATGATCGGACCGAGTTCAATTTCTCGAGCTTCACTCATGGCACCGGGAAAGAAGGATGCGATCTGATTGAGGTCATCATCGGTTGTCACCATAAAAGTGGCGGTGAAGAGATTTTGAGAGATAAGAACATGCGAAGTATCCACACCATGTCGGCTTAGCCAAGCGTCGTAATCCGCCCAGTCTTTACCAACGGCCGCAATCAAGATGGGATTGAGTCCGAGCGCTGCCATTCCAAATGAAATATTGGCCCCACATCCACCGCGGCGGATATCAAGGCTATCCACCAAAAAGGAGAGTGAAACTTTGGAGAGCGACTCGGCGACTAATGAATCAGTGAATTTTCCGGTAAAGGTCATCAAATGATCGTTACCCACGGACCCAGCGACAGCGATTTTCATAGGAGCATTATCGCCCCTGCTTCTAAATTACTTACAACTTCAAGAAATTTAGTTGAAGGAATCTCCGCAGGCACAAGAACCTTGTGCGTTTGGATTGTCGATCGTGAAGCCCTGCTTTTCAATGGTGTCGACGAAATCAATAGAGGCGCCCATGAGATACGGAGTGCTCATCTTGTCGGTGACAACTTTTACTGCTCCAAATTCGGAAATAGTGTCGCCATCAAGCGCGCGATCATCAAAATAGAGTTGGTAGCGAAGGCCAGAGCAACCGCCAGGTTGAACCGCAACGCGCAGACTAAGGTCGTCGCGCCCTTCCTGAGCGAGAAGTGCTGCAACCTTGGTTGCTGCTACATCGGTCAGCGCGATTCCGGCAGTCTGAATTGTGATGTCCGTTGTGGTCTCTGTGCTCATGTCTCTCCCCTATTGCTGATACCCATATCGCCGATACAGATAAATTCTGGTCAAAGGTTACTGCCTTACGTAACCCTTTGCCCGCCAAATCTATTCCCCTTGGGTTGGCTTACGACGATTATTGGGTAGACAATGGCGCCATGTCGCTCACCGATTTGCTGCTTTTAGGGCAAGGCCAAGACCTTGCCAGCGAAAGAGGGGTCTCTTGTGATGGCGCTCTACCGGCTGCCAGTGACCCAGGACTGATCCACAGAGCTCAGGCTGCCCGAGCGGCTCTGGGTTCCCGAGCAATGATTTTAGGGCACCACTACCAGCGCGAAGAGGTCATCCAATTTGCTGACATCACGGGAGATTCCTTCAAGCTAGCCCAGGCTGCCGCCGAAAATTCATCTGCCGAATACGTACTTTTCTGTGGCGTTCACTTCATGGCCGAGAGCGCTGACATCTTGACCACGCCAGACCAGAAAGTCATCCTTCCCGATCTAGCCGCGGGATGTTCCATGGCCGATATGGCAAGTGCAAACCAAGTCGATGATTGCTGGCAAGCGCTGCAAAATCTAGGGGTAGCGCAATCCACTATCCCCATTACATATATGAATTCAACGGCAGCAATTAAAGCCTTCACGGGCCGCAACGGAGGCGCCGTCTGCACTTCCTCTAACGCCGAGAGAGCGATGTCATGGGCCTTTACCCAAGGCGAAAAAATTCTTTTTTTGCCTGATCAACATCTGGGTCGAAATACTGCCGTTCTCAAATTAGGGCTCAAACTCTCCGATTGTGTCCTCTGGAATCCTTGGAAGCCACAAGGTGGACTTACCGCAGAGGAAATTAGGTCAGCCAAAGTAATTCTCTGGCGCGGACATTGTTCCGTTCACGGCCGCTTCTCGTTGGCTAACATCGAACAAATGCGCGCTCAAGTTCCGGGCGTTCAGATTTTGGTGCACCCTGAGTGCCAACATGAAGTTGTCTCGAACGCGGATGTCGTTGGAAGCACCGAGATGATTATTAAGACTATTGCCGAATCGCCCGCTGGATCCACCTGGGCAGTCGGAACCGAACTGAATTTAGTCTCTCGACTTGCGAGCCGATTCCCCGATAGGCGGGTTCTCTTCCTTGATAAGACGGTCTGCTACTGCTCAACAATGAATCGAATCGACCTCCCCCACCTGGTGTGGGCAATGGAATCGCTCGTGGCCGGTCGCTTGGTCAACCGAATCCAGGTCGAGGCCGAAACCGCCACATTTGCCAAAGTTGCATTGGAAAGAATGCTGGCTCTACCGTAACGGCATGAGCGATAGCGCAAACACCAATTCTCCCTCCGATCCAACAGCCAACGAAAAGTCGGGCAAAGGTCGCGCCACGCCTACTCGTAAAGAGGCTGAAGCAAAACGAAAGGTAAATTCACTCGCACCTGCCAAGAATAAGGCGGAGCGTTTTCGTGATCGCGAACAGGCAACTGTTCGCAGACGAGCTGCGCGAGAGGCATATATGCGCGGCGATGAATCTGCGCTTCCTGCTCGCGACAAA
>CANCSL010000072.1 GCA_947380835.1 Actinomycetota bacterium
ATCCCCTTTCGGGCCTATCTGGCCGGCGGGCCCCTGGTCACCTTGAATCCCCTGGTCACCTTGAATCCCTTGGTCACCTTGAATCCCTTGGTCACCCTTTGCTCCAAGAAGTAATTCAGAATAGCCATTTGGGCATTTGGATGCGTGCGGGTAAATCACAGCAGAATTCTTTTGATTCGCACATAGTAAGTATCCGAATTGTGGGGTGTTAATTCGTGTAGCTGCAAAAGAGGTTCCACCCAGGAGGGTCAAAGTTAGAACTAAATAGACAATCAACTTTCCTTTTGAAATGATTTTTGCATTTGATTCGGCCATTTGGTTCCCTCATATCGGATTGAGAATGGTCTGATAACCCTACTCAGAAGCGTACTTCGGGCGTAACCCCATGACTAACCAATAATTACCGCTGCAGAAGTAGCCGATACTGGGTACTTCTGCAGCGCACTTCTTGCAGGACCATTTACTAATTTCCCATTAAGCGCGAATTGCGATCCATGCGCAGGGCAGATCCATTTCGAACCTTGCTCTTGAACAGTGACCCCTTGGTGAGTACAACTGAGGTCCAAAGCAGTAAATCCTTTTACTCCTAGTGCGGTACGGACCAGAGCAATGGTGGCGCCATTGGATAGTGGGATCGTGACGACTCCGCCGACCTTGGCCAGAGCCTTGTTGACCTTGAGATCTACACGAATCTTGCCTGGGCTGGGTTGAGTGATTCCGCCGGCTGCCTGAGCGGCCTCCGGGATGATGCCTAGGGTGGCTACGGTTAATCCACAGAGCAGAGCACGTCGCGTCAGCGGGTGAGAGGCGAGGCTAAGTTCTGGTTGTGCGCTCATATGTTCAATCCCATTCACTCATGAGTGAAAGCACACTTTCTGGGCGTGCTACCCACATTTACGATTTTTCCGTGGCAATTTCGTCGATAAGGACCCGAACTTACCCAACCTTCCGGTTTGGCGCCTTTCTATTTCTGGTGATCCATCTGGGAATTCGCTTAATTGTTCCAGGCCCTTCGGTGCTACCAGATCTGGTGATCTTCAATCTGGTTGCACTCTTGGCGGCATTTAACGCCTTTACGGCACCTGGGTTCAACGATCACTTAGCAAATCTGTGCATGGGGATCGCTTGTGGGTTATGGGCGATCGGCTCGACGATCTCTACCTCGAACTCATTTTTCACTTTTCAAATTCCCTCGAACGCTGTCGATATCTGCTATTCGCTTTTTTATCCCGTCTTACTCTTTGCATTGATCCGGACATTAACCGCTCGGAGGAAGATCCAAGCGCTGGAAATTTTTGATACTTTAATAATGGCGCTGGGAATCACCAGCATCAGCGCCGGCCTTCTCATCAAACCGGCGATGGTGCATTTTTCAGGAAGTCCAGAATCAGTATTTCTTTCTATCGTCTATCCCATTGGGGACATTGCAATCTTGGCGATCACCCTGACATTGGTAGGACTGGCCAGAAAATCAGTTCGATCCGTTTTGGCGCTAAGCGGAATTTTGATTTTTACTGCAACCGATCTGCTCTTTCTTTATCTATCGGCGACTTCCGGTTACTCCTTTGGTTCGTTGACCGATGATGGCTGGCTACTTGGAATTATTTTGATTGTGGAGTCTCTTTACCATCATGGCGGCGAATCAGATTTTTCCGAACGTTTTTCTGCCGTTGCTTTAGTCTTGGCAATATTAGTCAGTTCCGCGGCACTTTTAGTTTCTTCTCTCTTTCCTAACTACGTCCCACATTTTGTTTTGATTCCAATATTCATCACAATCCTATTGGGCTTCTTGCGAATGCAATTTGCTATTCGCCAAGCAAAGGCGACTAATGAAGAACGCGAACTGGCACGTACCGATGAACTAACTGGATTACCCAACCGACGAAGATTCATAACTGAATTAGAACTCTTGCGCCGAAAAGAAGGCACGTTGCTTTTACTGGATCTCGATGGATTTAAAGGAGTCAATGACAGCTATGGACATGGCGCCGGCGATCAACTCTTGAAGCAAATTGCAATTCGATTCAGTCGAGTTCTCCCCCACGCCTCATTGATTGCACGTTTAGGCGGAGATGAATTCGGCGTCATTGTTTTTGGACCTCCCGAGGCTGGCCTAGAAGTGGCCCAATCCCTACGTTCTACGCTCTCTTACCCCTTTGTACTCCCCCAAGCCACGGTTGAAGTCGATGCCAGCATTGGCCGCGTCATTAACGATGAAGCTGACACAACTACACAGGACCTGCTGCGACGAGCGGATATCGCCATGTATCAAGCCAAGCGCGAACGGCTTGGAATACAGCTGTGGCGGCCAGAAACTAACGTCCTTGCTGAATAGTGTCATCCTTGAGATCTGCCAATCGCGCTAAAGATTCCAAGCGCTCAGCCGCGTGTTCGACAATTCGTTCGGCGTATCCATGCGAATATCCATCTAAGAAATCCCACGGCTCGTGAATTTCTTTTTCCGTGAGGTGTGCAAGTTCGGGTACAAATTTTCGAATGTAGTTTCCTTCAGGATCAAAGCGCTTTCCTTGCTCGATCGGATTGAAGATTCGATAATAAGGGGAGGCATCTGTACCGCAACCAGCGGTCCATTGCCAGCCATGCGAATTCGAAGCCACATCGTTATCGATCAAATATTTCATGAAGAAATTTGCACCGTGCTGCCATTCGATATGTAAATCTTTGACCAAGAAGGATGCCACGATCATCCGCACGCGATTATGCATCCAACCTTCGGCGGCCAGCTGGCGCATTCCGGCATCAACAACTGGATAACCCGTGCGACCTTCACACCATGCCCGAAATTTTTCATCTGGTTCGTCGTAATGCATTCTGGCGAAAGTGGGCGTGTAATAGTCGCGGGAAGTGTGTGGATAGTGATGAAGCACATCGGCATAAAATTCGCGCCACGCGATTTCTTTACGAAAGACTTCGTGGGCTTGGGTTTGATCCAGTCCGGCCAAAAGAGTGCGGGGATGGATTTCGCCCCAACGAAGATGCGGGCTGAGTCGACTAGTACCTGGAATACCTGGAATATTGCGCGCGCTGTCGTATTCGGAGAGCGCACCTTTTTGAAATGCTTTCCACCTGGCTAGCGCCGCTTTCTCGCCAGCTTCTTGCAAGATAACGCCTGCAGGTGGTTGCCATTCTGGGAACTGGCGATCGATCTCAAGAGGAGTAATAAAAGCCGGATTCTTAGGCGCAGATACCGGCGCCCGCCAACCGTGCGTTTGCCAAGCCCTAAAGAATGGGGTGTATACGCGGTAGTTGCCGCCATCAGGTTTGCGTACTCGTCCCGGTGACACTGCATAAATGCTGCCGGTTTTCTGTAACTCGATCCCACTGGCTTCGACTCTGGCATCACGAGCCAAGCCATAGGGGGCAAATTCTTCGGCAACGTGAACCGATGAAATTCCGTATCTCTTGATTACGTCGGCGAGAACGATTGTGGGATCGCCCGCAATGACAGCCAGCCGCCCGCCCAGAGATTCATCGAGTTTGCGCAGTGAATCGGCAAGATACGAATTGCGGTACTGGCCAGCGCGGGCGGCAATATCTAAGTCAAGAATAAAAAGAGCCAGGACTTCATCGCCTTCGTCCAACGCCGCAAGAAGTGCCGGATTGTCTGCCAAACGCAGATCCCGCCGAAACCAGAAGAGCGCGCGCTTGGACGTTTCGGACATTCCCCTATCCTTTCATCATGGAGATTGTGAAGCAGTACGAAATTCGCGGTCTCGAAGGAGAAGTAACCCGGCTCAATTTTGCCGGGCGTCTGGTCGACTATTGGGCACCAAAAGAGGCACCAAGCCACCTCATCGTTACCCATGACGGCCAAAATATATTCGATCGTAAAACTGCCACACGCGGGCGCACTTGGAAATTGGCTCAGACCGCAGATCGCCTCAGTCGTGCTTCAAGGGTTGTACCTCCAGCCATCATTGCCGTTTTCCATTCTGGATCAAAAGAGAATGCCTGGGGTCGTGCCCATGATCTAGCGCCACAAGAACCCTTTCAAAATGGGTTACTAGTGGCTCAAGAAAAGTATCGAGCCGTGCGGCTTGAAGACCTTTCCGCAAACCAATATTTAGAGACCATCGTCTCCACAATCATTCCCACGATTGCGGAGAAGATTGGCTTTACTCCGAAGCGGCAACATACTGCGCTTCTGGGATCCAGCATGGGCGGGTTGGCTACTCTCTACGGAATTGGTCGGCACCCAGAAATCTTCGGTGCCGGATTAGCCTTTTCGCCGCATTGGGTTATTGGCGAAGAGCCACTGGTGGATGCTCTTTTGGGTGCGCTGCCAAAGCCAGGAGACCACAAGATTTGGATGAGCCGCGGTACGAGAGCTTTAGATGGCGAGTATCAACGTTCCCAGTCGTATGCCGATACTCGGATGAGCGAACTCGGTTGGCAAGCTGGCCGCGACTTTCTGTCCAAGGTCTATCAAGGAGCTTGGCACAACGAACCTTCTTGGCGTCGGCAGGCTGAAGA
>CANCSL010000073.1 GCA_947380835.1 Actinomycetota bacterium
TTGAAACGATCGTACGAATTAATAATTTCTTGCTGAGCTGGATCATGGTTGACCCATTCACCGCCGATGACGTTCTTACCTGGTTCTAAAGCTTTGTAGACCTGGAAGAAGTGTTCAATTTCATCGAGTTCGTATCTGCCAACATCGGCAAGATCTTGCAGATGGCTCTTGCGGATATCGCCAGCAGCGACGCAGAGAAGTTTGTCATCACCGCCTGCTTCGTCCTCCATGCGATACATACCTATTACGCGGCAGGAGACTACGCATCCTGGAAATGTGGGTTCATCCAACATAACCAATGCATCAAGAGGGTCGCCATCGTTGGAGAGGGTGTTCTTTACGAAACCGTAGTCGAACGGATAACGGGTAGAAGTGAAGAGCATGCGGTCCAAGCGGATCTCGCCAGTTTCGTGGTCGATCTCGTATTTGTTGCGGCTGCCGGCGGGAATTTCAATAACAACGTCGAAGATCATCTGTTCCATTTTCGATCTCCTCAATTGAAGGGCTTGCTGGGAACCCGGAGGACTGCCAACGCGCTTGGTGACAAATAGTGGGGTGAGCGACGGGGCTCGAACCCGCGACATCTCGGACCACAACCGAGTGCTCTACCAGCTGAGCTACGCCCACCATGAGGGAGTAATACTACGGTAAGAAGTAGGGACGGTTAAATTGCCCCGATTTGGGTGGTTAGTTATTGGGGATGAAGATCGAACTGCGGTAGTAGTCCAGTTCGTCGATGGAATCGCGGATGTCTCCTAAAGCACGGTGGTTGCCGGTTTTCTTAGGGGCGGCAAAGTAGATCCGTGGGTACCAGCGGCGGGCAAGTTCCTTGATGGAGGAGACGTCCACGGTTCGGTAGTGCAGATATTCGTTGAAGGTAGGCAGGTCGCGGGCGATGAAATTACGGTCGACAGAGACGGAGTTGCCTGCCAAAGGGGATTTGCCGGCATCGGGGGCGTATTTCTTGAGATATTCCATAATCTGGGATTCGGCTTCCTCGTGGCTGACGCCATTGGGAATCTCGGTGATGAGGCCAGATTCGGTATGCATGTTGCGGACGAAATCGTTCATGTCGTCCAGTTGTTGCTGGGTGGCCTTGATGACCAGGTCGACCCCTTCGCCAAGAACGTTTAATTGGGAATCAGTGACCAGGACGGCGATCTCGACCAGTACATCTTTATTGAGGTCAAGGCCAGTCATCTCGCAGTCGACCCAAATCAGGTTGGGGGAGTCAGAAGCCATGGGGCAACCCTAAGGCATTGGTTTCGGTCATTCTTGGCCAAAAGCAGGCGGCGGTCAGAGATGAATTCACCCTTCGTTCACCTTCTCGTAACCTTAGTTCTACGTTGGAAGGGGCAATACCCAGCACTATCTGCTTCGTGAGTGCAACTATTTCGCAGCGCCCTGTGCCGCCCGCCGCGCGTGAAATTACCACCAAACCTCGAAGGTCCGATCGGGTATTTCGCGGTGTAGTCACCGGATTCGGAATGGCATCTTTAGCCATTTTGACCTTGATCGGGTTGTTCTTGGCCCTTCGCGGATTCCAGACTTTTAAACATGAAGGCTTGCACTTTCTCACTGGCGTAAAATGGGAATCTGTTACTTCAGATACCGGCAAGGTGACAACTGACTTCGGCGTCGGGGCGATGTTGATCGGTACCGTCTTGATTGCTTGTGTAGCTCTTGTTGTTGGCGTTCCGTTATCGGTTCTCTCTGCGCTCTACTTATCTTTTTATGTGCCAGAACGACTCAAGAAGTTGTTGGTATCTGTCGTCGACTTGATGGCCGCATTCCCATCCATTCTTTATGGGCTCTGGGGTTTCTTTGTTTTGATGCCGATGGTCGAATACTGGGCGAAATTGCTTTATAAATACCTTCGTTGGATTCCGATCTTTGATGCGCCACAGCCATTCTTCGAGCGCTCGCCATTTGTGGCCGGCATCGTGTTGGCGATCATGATCATTCCGATTGTCACATCGGTATCGCGCGAAATTTTTGCGCAGACACCTTTGGATCGCGTTCAAGCTGCCTATGCCTTAGGTGCAACTCGTTGGGCCATGATCAAGACCGTTGTTCTTCCTTTTGGCTCCAGCGGAATTGTTGGTGGCGCCATGTTGGGTCTTGGTCGCGCTTTCGGTGAAACCGTTGCCGTCTTTAGCGTGCTTAACATTGTCTTTAAAGTGAACTTCCATATCCTTTATGGAACGGGCGGAAATATCGCTTCGATGATTATTTTGAAGTGGGGCGAGGCCACAGGAGATGAGACAAAAGCGCTGCTAGCCGCTGGTTTTATCTTGTTCGTTCTAACTTTGTTGGTCAATATGTTGGCTAACTTCATCGTCCGTCGTACCTTGAAGTCGGGCAAATAAATGGCAACCACAATGATCTCGCCGGTTCAGCCACAAAAGCCGTGGAAAGCCACAAAACTTGAACTACTTCCAACTGTTCTAATTCTGTTGGGCACCGTGATTGCCACGTACGTATTTGTCGCCGTAACTCCAATGAAGGGGAAGTTGGCTTATGCCTTCATCTTCTTCGTCTTTGGCACGTCGGCGATTTCAATTCGCAATTGGGTAAAGCTAGGTAGAGCAGCGGCCAAAGATGCTTTGGCTTCATCTATCGCTTTCACGGGCGCTGCCATTGTTTTCTTGCCGGTTATTTCTATTCTCTGGACCACAATTTACAAAGGCGTTCCTGGTTTGCATTGGACGCTTTTCACTCAATCCATGTTCACCGCTTCTTATTCAGATCCAGTTTCTAAAGGTGGCCTGCTCCACGCGCTCGTGGGAACCCTTTATTTAATCTTCATCTCCATCATCGTCTCGGTTCCTATGGGAATTTTGACGGCACTTTATTTGACGGAAATTAAAGGTCGAGGCTCTAAGTTCATTCAATTCGTCGTGCAAGCTATGTCCGGTGTGCCATCCGTCGTTGCCGGTCTCTTTATCTTCGCCGCGCTTATTGTTTCCACGCCAATTAAGGCTTCAGGCATTGCAGGTGCATTCGCACTTTCTATCTTGATGATTCCTACTGTGACCCGAACTGCTCAAGAAGTTTTGATGCTCGTACCAAACGACCTGCGCGAAGCGGGGCAAGCTTTGGGCGCCACCCAATGGCGCACGGTTGCGATGATCGTGGTGCCTGCTGCACGTAACGGATTAATCACCGCCACGATTTTGGGCGTGGCCCGCATCGCTGGCGAGACCGCGCCATTGCTCTTTACAATCGGCGGGTCCGATAACCTGAACTGGAATCCATTCAAGGATTATCAAGGCGCCCTTCCGTTCTACGTATGGAAGGGATTGCTTTTGGGCACCCCAGAATCCATTCAAAGAGCATGGACGGGTATCTTGGTTCTGCTTACTCTTGTACTAATACTTTTCGTACTTGCACGAACTCTTGGCGGACGAAGGATGAAAAAGTAATGCCTATCAATGAATACAGCGATGGAGATGACATGTCGATTGATGCTGCCCCTGCCACTAATTCCTTAGCTGGTGTTGCTTCAGCACATGCCTCTACTCGCCAACCGGGAAATGCTCCGTTGGGTTCAGGGCTTGAAGCTCGGGGCATTCACGCTTGGTTTGGCAAGCACCTCGCCTTAGAAAATGTTTCACTCGATTTTGCTTCTGGAACCGTGACGGCTTTGATCGGACCTTCGGGCTGCGGTAAGTCCACCTTTATTCGCACCCTCAACCGAATGCACGAATTCATTCCATCGGCAGCTATGGCCGGCGAAGTGTTGCTGGATGGTCAAGATATTTATTCCAAGGGCATGGATGTCACCAAGATTCGCCTGCAAATCGGCATGGTCTTTCAGAAGCCCAACCCATTTCCTTCAATGACTATTGGCGAGAATGTTCTCTCTGGTCTCAAGTTGGCGCAATTGAAGGTCGAAAACAAAGACGATCTCATGCAGGAATGTCTCGAACGCGCTGGTCTGTGGGCTGAAGTAAAAGATCGCCTTGGGGCTCACGCTGGCGGATTATCCGGCGGACAACAACAGCGCTTGTGTATCGCCCGTGCGCTGGCTGTGAAGCCAAAGGTCTTGCTCATGGACGAGCCTTGCTCAGCGTTGGACCCAGGTTCAACTCTGCGCATCGAGGACACCATCGGTCAATTGGCTCAGACCATGACGATCATCATTGTTACTCACAATATGCAACAGGCTGCCCGCGTCAGCGACTACACCGCCTTCTTCCTCTCCGACGGTGGCCCTGGAAATATGATCGAAGTTGGTCCGACCAACGAGATCTTCTCTCGCCCTCGCGATCAGCGCACCGAGAACTACGTTTCGGGTCGTTTCGGCTAAAACTGGTTCACCAGTTATTCACTTTCAATTAGCCAACGGTTTGCCCCCTATCTAGGGCTAGTTTCTTGCCTCTCCATAAAGTTTGACCACAACGTACAAGTGGTACATCTTCTATGGAGAGGTTTCAATGAAACTTTCACAATCACTAAAGGTCGCAGTTGTTGGTGCAGCTGC
>CANCSL010000074.1 GCA_947380835.1 Actinomycetota bacterium
TTGAAGAATGCCAAGATTTTTTCGATGAGTGAAGTTGTTCAAGAGGCGATTGATCAATCGCAACTCAACGCCAGCGCACGTGGAATTTCAGTTGTATCTGGAGATGCGGTTCCGGCCCGAATTCAAGGTGACCGCGCTCAGGTATTAATGGCCATTCACAATTTAATCGAGAACGCAATTAACTACAGCCCCGAAGGCACGCGAGTGGCGGTAGCGCTTCGCATTGAAGGTGAGATTTGCGAAATATCGATTTCTGACCAAGGAATCGGAATTCCGGAAAGTGACCTCGAGCGTATATTTGAGCGGTTTTATCGAGTAGATCCAGCTCGTTCCAGGCTAACTGGCGGAACTGGTTTAGGTCTTTCCATCGTTAAGCACGTGGCTATCAATCATGGTGGCGATGTGACCGTGTGGAGCGTTGAAGGTGCGGGAAGTACTTTTACATTACGACTGCCTTTGCTCGATCAAAATGAGCAATCCCCAATAACTGCCGTGGAGGCACAACAATGACAAAAATCCTGGTTGTCGAAGATGAAGCATCGTTCTCTGATGCCCTGGCTTACTTATTGGGACGTGAAGGGTTTGATGTTTCGGTAGCTGACACTGGCACCCGTGCCATTGAAGAATTTGATCGTCATGGCGCTGACTTGGTACTGCTCGACCTTATGCTTCCTGGACTTCCTGGCACTGAAGTCTGTCGCCAACTTCGCACGCGCTCCAATGTGCCGGTCATTATGTTGACAGCCAAAGATACCGAAGTAGATAAAGTTGTTGGCCTAGAACTTGGCGCAGATGACTATGTCACCAAGCCATATTCTTCCCGCGAACTTGTGGCTCGTATTCGTGCCGTACTCCGTCGCCACGGCGAAGAAGACAACATCACCGATGGAATTCTTACAGCAGGCCCAGTGCGCATGGATGTTGATCGCCACATCGTGAATATCAACGGCGAAGTTCAAGCCTTCCCGTTAAAGGAATTCGAATTATTAGAATTTTTGATTCGAAACAGTGGCCGAGTACTGACGCGTTCACAGCTGATCGATCGGGTATGGGGTAGCGATTACTTCGGCGATACTAAAACTTTGGACGTGCATATCAAGCGGTTGCGCGCCAAGATTGAAAAAGACCCAGCCAACCCCGTCTTGATTCAGACGGTGCGCGGGCTGGGCTATAAATTCGAGGGGTAAAAGCCTCAGAAGTTATTACTTAGTCGTGCCAGGCTTCTTTTGGCCGGATGGTTGCAAGGTGTTGGCGGTTACTGGTGAAGTCACATCTGCATAGATCCCAGCCTGTTCGCGAACGATGGCATCGATTTTGATCTCAGGAGTTCCGGTGAAGGTAAGTATTACTGGAACGCGGTTTCCGGGCTGAACATTGAGAGAAGGAATAACGGCGACCGCGTTGGCAGATACTCCAGAGAAGATCGCGGGCTTGTCAGTAGCTAGGACGACTGGGGCATTTCCGATAAGTCCTGTAATTCCGTTTGCGGTGATTCCGGTAAGCGCATCGGCGCTATCTGCCGAATTGATAATGGTGGCTACCAAGACGGCTGAGCCATCTGGCTGGGCTACCAAAAGCAGGTCACGGACCTTAATAGCGCCCGAATCAACTTCGGCACCATCGGTCACTTTCTTGGTATTTCTGGTCGGCGCATCGGGGCCGGAGGCTCCGCAGGCGGAGAGGGAAAGAACCGCTACCAGGGCACCAGCGAGCGCAGCAAAAGGCTTTATTGTGAAAGACATGCGTGAATGTTACCCAATCACGAGCCTAAACCTGGGCTAGAGAGTGCCCCAGAAGTGCTGGTATCCTTGGTCCCTACCGAAAGGCCAATTAATGTCATTTAAGGTCGGCGAAACCGTTGTTTATCCCCACCACGGAGCGGCTCTCATAGAGGCCATCGAAACTCGGACCATTAAAGGCGAAGACAAGATCTACCTAGTACTGAAGGTTGCCCAAGGCGACCTCACGGTTCGGGTTCCAGCAGAGAATGTGGACCTGGTTGGCGTACGCGACGTAGTCGATTCCGCCGGTCTTGATCGAGTCTTCAATGTCCTCCGTCAGCCATACACCGAAGAACCCACCAACTGGTCCCGTCGTTACAAGGCCAATGTGGAGAAGCTTGCTTCCGGTGATGTCATCAAGGTGGCAGAAGTTGTTCGTGACCTTTACCGTCGCGATCTCGACCGCGGACTCTCCGCTGGCGAGAAGCGCATGCTGGCCAAGGCCAAGCAGATTCTCATCTCCGAACTCGCTCTCGCCGAGCGTACGGATGAGGAGAAGGCCGGCGTCATCCTCGACGAGGTTCTCGCTTCCTAGTCCGACCCTCTTTAGGTCGGTCTCGGCTCTCTCATGATGAGCGTTCCAGCCCTTAAGGCTGTTCTTGCGGTCACAACTTCCACGGCGCTCGCGCCTATGGGCCATTCCCATGTGCTGGCAGCCAGCGCCAAAACCTTGCGCGAATTTTCTCGCGAGGTTGGCCAGCTGGACCCCATCACTGTTGCCTTGCCATTGGATTTCGTCGTGCCCGCCTCTGAAATTTTGAAAGAGGCCGGGATCGATTTTGTTCCGCTGGTTGTAGATCCTCGTGATGCTCACGAATTAGCAGCCGCATTAAAGCCGGTCCTTGATGATCACACCCTCGTTGCAGTACACGATTCCAATCGGCCGCTTACCCGTCTTTCCCAATTTCACCGAACCCTGGAAGCGTTGTTGGCAGATGCCGATGCGGTGCGAAGTTCCACGCCTTTTACTGAAACTCTGAAATCTGTTTCTGGAGATCAATTGATTGAGTACACAATTGATAGAACTTCAGTTCGTCGTATTTCGACACCAGAAATTGTGCGCGTCAGTGCCATCGATTTTGCTGGCCGCAATAAAAAAGAGAATCAAGGTTGGTTCTTGCCATTGAAAGCAAAGACTGCAATTGGCTACGTGGATTCAGATCCGGAATCTATTCGAGTTAATTCCAACGACGAACTAGCGTTGTTGGCATCGTTCTTGCATTGGCAACAAACCGTCGCACAAAATTAAAAAAACAAACCCCCGATTTTAAGTATCGGAGGTTTGCGGGCAGTTCCCTGACTAAGAAATGGAATTCTAGCAATTGCACCAGGTTGGGAATCAAGAATTTTTCCCAATTAGATTCATTACTGTAAGTAATCAAAAAATATGGCACAGTGAGTTTACTTCGGATTGGCAATCAAAAGACCCGGCATCGTTCGGGTCTTTTGTTATTAACAGTCAAACTATTTCCACTCTTCAGAATTTTTCGCAATTGGACTGATCTTGACAGTTGCACGATTCACCCGCGGTTGTGAGCGCGGTGTAAATGGCAACATCTCGGTTTTTGCCAATCCGAAGTTGCGGGTTCGAGCCCCGTCGTTCACTCCGTAGTCTTGAGCGCTCCCGATTCCATTGGCTCGGAATTCAGTCGGGAGCATTCAAGCAACACTTTAGGTGAATCAAGCGTGAGTCTAATGAGATGAATGTAAGTTAGATTTTCTTTATGCCAATAGTGCAAGAACCTCATCCCCAACTAGAACGGCCTTCGTCGCGCGCCAAGTTGTGGAGATACATGGATTTGTCTAAGTACCTCCGAATGTTAGAGTCAAATGCACTTTGGTTTTCCCGAATAGATTGTCTTGGGGACAATTTTGAAGGTTCAACACCCAAGTTATCTGTGGAAGCAATTGCGAATACATTAAGTGCGAACCTTCCCGAGATCGTCGCTCAAAATCTCCAACAAATTAATTCCGATACACATAGACGGGCAACGCTCTTTTCGTATGCAAATTGTTGGCATCAAAACAGACATGAATCCATGGCAATGTGGAAGCTGTACGGAAATCCCTATGGCATAGCCATAATTTCGAACCTCGAAAATATATCTATGAGTATCAGCTCGGACTATGAGATCTATCCTTCGCTAATTAAATATATTGATTATGCAAAGGACCAAATTGAATCAAATAATCTATTTGCTAGACTTACGCACAAGCGAAGGAGTTTTGAACATGAAAAAGAAGTACGACTCTTCTCTATAAATGTCTTGGATCAACTTCCGATTGAACTTTTGACTTCCCCATTTGACCCCGTTCGCGCTGGACTGTCTGTACCGGTTGGAGTCCCCATATCGGTGGATTTGAACACATTAATTAATGAGATTAGAGTCGATCCAGAAATGCCAGATTGGCTGTACGAGTCCGTTGTTGATCTAACAACCAAATATGGATTCCATTTTAAAGTCAGAAAGTCCATTCTAGGTAAAGATCCAATTTATTAGATCAAGAGTGAGGGATAATTAGCGTTCAATATTGCGGAACTCGCGCCAGAACTTAAGTGGCTGGCTGAATACTGCTTTAGGAAAACTCCAGAACACGGCCTTCGGTGCGCGCCAGAAGCGCTTCCATAACCGCCACGGTTTGGTGGCAACACGATGTTGGAGATCTTTGGCATATTG
>CANCSL010000075.1 GCA_947380835.1 Actinomycetota bacterium
AGGGTAAGCGAAGAATGACCGCACGAAAGAATAAAACGATCGCGCCCGAGCCATTGTGGATCGGCGGGGTCGTGTTTGAGAAAACGCTGGAAAAGCGTGTAAGCCACAGGCGCAAGAGCCATCGCGGTTCCCGGATGTCCATTGCCAACCTTTTGTACGGCATCCATCGCCAAGACACGACTAGTTACGACTGCCTGGTCATCCAATTCATTCCAATGATTGCGGGTCATTCGCTCAACTTTCTTGACTAGTTTTGGATTTTCCGATGTAGATCAAATTCCACATATTTATCCATACCAGCGCCGAGCCCAACAGGTGAGCAGCAACAACAAGTACTGGGAGCTTGGTGAAATATTGAATGTAGCCAATTGCGCCTTGCAGTAAACAGATACGAATAAATCGATTAAGCCTGGAACCAAATACCGCTTTTACTTCGGCTGATTCGCTGACGCGAATTAATAAAAATAGCGCAAAGGAAAGGCATATGAGCGCTGTAACAGTATCTGCATGTATCCAGGAAATAGTTCTGGGATCTATCCCAAAACGACGGGCTTTTATATCGCCGGCGTGTGGACCACTGCCAGTAACGATGGTGCCAAGTGTGATGACTACCAAAGTCAACCCGAGGAGAATTCTCGAAAGGAGGAATGTTGTGGGAAGAAGTTGGATAGTTACGCGATTTGCCATGCGATGGCGCAGCGACAAGGCGCCGGCGATCAATGCGATCGAGAGCAAGAAGTGGCCAGCAACGGGCAGGGGATTGAGGTGAGTAAGGACGGTAATTCCACCCAACACGCCTTGACCTAAAATTCCGATCAACTGAAGTGCGGCCAAGGAACGGACGCGATTCTTATCTTGTCGCTCTTTGCTTTTCTTTATTGCTAAAACGAGCGCAGCGATGGCGACAACGATAAGTACGAAGGTAAGAAGTCGGTTGCTGAACTCAATCCACGAGTGGACTTTGCCTTGGGCTTGGTGGGCGATCGGTGTGTAACTTTTTCCGGTACAGGTTGGCCACGTGGGGCAACCTAGGCCAGAGCCAGTGAGGCGAACCGCGCCACCTGTGACGATTATGAGAACTTGAAGGACTAAAAGGGCGGAAAATACGACATTGGCTAGGCTCACGGGCTTAAGACTAACCCCGTTCTGGAGCTGCGATTTTGGCTCAATTGGCAAGTTTGGGTGAATTACGCAACACTTGTGTTGTGAAAAAGACTGAGCCCGACCGCACCCGCGATCTCGTGGCTCGTCACATTCTCGAATCGGGCCCGGCCACAGTTGTTGACTTGGCCGAGCACTTGGCACTGGCCCCAGCCGGTATCAGGCGCCACCTGGATTCCCTGGTCGCCGAAGGTGTGCTCAGCGCACGCGAGCCGCACCAGACCAGCTCCAACACGCGCGGGCGTGGTCGACCAGCCAAGGTTTTTGTCATGACCGATTTGGGTCGAGAGAAGTTCGAACATTCCTACGACGATCTAGCGGTTTCTGCCTTGAAATTTATGGCCGGAGTTCAAGATGGCGATCTCGTAACGAAATTTGCCCAAAGTCGCGCAGCTGATATTCAGCGCCGAGCGCTGGTTGCAGTAGCCGAAAAGATCGTGATCGCCGAACGTGCGAAGGCGTTGGCTGAATTCCTCAACGGCGAGGGCTTCGCTGCTAATTCCCACTCCCGTGGGGCAGGCGAGGAGATTTGCCAGAACCATTGTCCGATCGCCCACGTTGCTGCTGAATTTCCCCAACTCTGCGATGCCGAAACTGAAGCTTTTTCTAAAATCTTAGGTACGCATGTTCAACGATTGGCCACCATTGCGCACGGTGATGGTGTTTGTACGACCTTCATACCGAATATGGGCAAATCCATGTTGGAAAAAAGTTCACCGCTGTACGCAACCTCTGGAAAGAGAGACCACTCATGAGCGATACCACCTTGCATCCCGAACTCGATGGCATTGGGAACTATGAATATGGCTGGTCAGATAGCGATGCCGCCGGTACCAATGTACGTCGTGGTCTTAACGAGGATGTAGTTCGCGATATTTCTTCCAAGAAGAGCGAACCTCAGTGGATGCTCGACATGCGTCTTAAGGGCTTGGGATTGTTCGACAAGAAGCCGATGCCAACATGGGGTTCGGATCTTTCCGGAATTTTCTTCGACACCATCAAGTACTTCGTTCGTTCTACCGAAAAGCAAGCCACCTCATGGGAAGACCTGCCTGAGGATATCAAGAACACTTATGACCGTTTAGGAATTCCAGAAGCAGAAAAGAATCGTCTCGTCGCTGGCGTTGCGGCTCAATACGAGTCTGAAGTTGTATATCACTCGATCCGTGAGGATCTAGAGAAGCAGGGTGTCATTTTCGTCGATACAGATAGCGGTCTTCGCTTACATGAAGAACTATTCCGCGAATACTTCGGCACAGTTATTCCGGTCGGAGACAACAAGTTTGCCGCTTTGAACACTTCGGTTTGGTCTGGCGGATCTTTTATCTACGTTCCAAAAGGTGTCAAAGTGGATATTCCACTGCAAGCCTATTTCCGTATCAATACCGAGAACATGGGCCAATTTGAACGCACGCTCATCATTGCCGATGAAGATTCCTACGTTCACTATGTAGAAGGCTGTACTGCTCCAATTTATAAGTCAGATTCACTTCACTCCGCAGTCGTTGAAATCATTGTCAAGAAAAATGCCCGAGTGCGTTACACAACAATTCAGAATTGGTCTAACAACGTCTACAACTTGGTTACCAAGCGCGCTACCTGCGCCGAAGGTGCCACGATGGAATGGATTGATGGCAACATCGGTTCTAAAGTCACTATGAAGTACCCAGCTGTCTTCCTTATGGGGCCCCACTCCAAAGGTGAAACTCTCTCCATTGCGTTTGCAGGTGAAGGACAACATCAAGATGCTGGCGCCAAGATGGTGCACGCAGCTCCTTACACATCTTCAACCATCATCTCCAAGTCGGTTGCACGTGGGGGAGGGCGTACCTCTTATCGTGGACTTGTCCAAGTTCAAGAAGGTGCTCATCACTCCAAATCCACAGTCAAGTGCGATGCGCTCTTGGTTGACACTATTTCCCGTTCCGATACTTATCCCTACGTTGATATTCGCGAAGATGATGTTTCGATGGGTCACGAGGCCACAGTCTCAAAGATCAGCGATGACCAACTCTTCTATCTCATGTCACGCGGTCTCTCCGAGGATGAAGCAATGGCCATGATTGTGCGCGGATTTATCGAACCTGTTGCCCGCGAACTGCCAATGGAATACGCACTCGAACTCAATCGCCTGATTGAACTTCAAATGGAAGGCGCAGTTGGTTAATGTCCACACTTACTACTAACTATTTAACTCCTACTGGGCGGGAAGAAGCCTGGCGCTTCACTCCGCTCAATCGGATTGCCGGATTACACGATCTTGGTACCGAAGTAAGAGAGACGCTTTCACTTGTTGCCAATTCAGGTTTGCCGACTGGAGTGACCTTTACTTCAGTTGCCGCTTCCGATCTTGTGCCTGTGTCTTCGACAAACGACATTGTCGTATCGCGAATCCGCGACTCCGTTGCCACGGTTGCGCTCTTACACATCGGGGCCGACGTTGAAGTCGCTGAACCCATCACCCTAAGCCGAGTCGATTCTGGCATCCAATCTCAGCTCTCGCGTACCGTCATTAAAGCCGGTGCACATTCGAAGTCCACTGTCGTTGTCGAAAATACCGGAAGTGCAATCCTCGGGGAAGAGATTGAGATCATCCTCGAGCCCGGCGCTTCCCTGACCTTCATAACCTTGCAAGAATGGGCGCCGGATGCAATCCACGTAGGGCGCCATCATGCGGTTATTGGTCGCGATGCCAGTTTTACATCATTCGTGGTCACTATCGGTGGTTCGGTAGTCCGATTATTGCCAACTGTTGAGTACGCCGGACCAGGCTCCTCGGCCGAGTTGAATGGCATTTACTTTGCAACGGATGGCCAACATTTCGAGCATCGAGTTCATGTTGACCACAATGTCGGCCATGCCAAATCTCGCGTTAACTACAAAGGTGCCCTATCCGGAGATAAGGCCCACACCGTTTGGATAGGTGATGTCTATATTCACGCCAACGCTGAAGGCACTGACACGTACGAACTCAACCGAAACCTCTTGCTTTCAGATGGCGCCCGCGCTGATTCGGTTCCAAATCTAGAGATCGAAACTGGCGAGATTGTTGGTGCCGGCCATGCAAGCACTACGGGACGTTTCGATGACGAACAACTTTTCTATTTAGAGTCTCGAGGCATACCAGCCGAGCTCGCTCGCAAATTAGTGATTCGGGGATTTTTCACTGAAATTCTCGGACGGTTGCATTTACCGGAGATCGAAGAACGCTTGATGCAAACCATCGATGCCAATTTGGAAAGTGCGGATCACAATTGAGCAATCTTCAGTATTCACAATTACA
>CANCSL010000076.1 GCA_947380835.1 Actinomycetota bacterium
GCGACCAATGCGCGGACTTCGGTCATGATGTCGGCGGTCGGGCGATCCTTTTCGATACCGCGCAATGACGGCACGATGCAGAAGGTGCAGGTGTTGTTGCAACCGACAGATACGGAGACCCAAGCGCTGAAGGCCGAATGGCGCCGGGCTGGAAGAGTGGAAGGAAAATGTTCGAGGCTCTCTTTAATTTCGACTTGGGATTCTTCTTCAATGCGAGCACGCTCTAATAGCGCTGGCAGTGACCCGATGTTGTGGGTGCCGAAGACGACATCGACATAAGGTGCGCGCTTGATGATGGAATCTTGATCCTTCTGAGCCATACAGCCACCGACGGCGATCTGAAAATTAGGGTCGGCTTTCTTGCGCGGGGCTAGAAAAGAGAGATTGCCATACAGCTTGTTGTCGGCATTTTCGCGAACGGCGCAGGTATTGAAAACGACCAGGTCGGGGTCAGAACCTTCCAGGGCGTGGACGTAGCCCGCTTGAAGCAGGAGACCGGCGATGCGTTCAGTGTCGTGGACATTCATCTGGCAGCCATAGGTCTCGACCGTGAAGGTACGAGGCTTTTCTAGGGTTTCGGCTGCGTTGGACACGGGCTTAATCGTAGTGGCGGCTAATTTTCTCGCCCAATTAAGCGATTCTTGCTAAGAAATTGAGGTGACGGGGGCTCTGTCTTGAGTATTGCCGACCGAAATCGAGATCGTGATTGTCACGCTATTTCTGTTTGGCGTGGCCGACATCGGCAGATATTGACCCGTGGTCAAAGCGGCGGTGACAGCTCCTGCAGTTGCGGTCGTAGGTGTCGATGTATCTGAACATCTGGTCGCAGAAGTGAAGGTGGTGCCTATTGGGCATTTTTTATAAGTTAAGGATCCGCTGGTCGTAGTGCCGGAAAAGGTAAAGCCGGTCAATGTATCGGTGCCAAAACTCTTCACGTAAAAATAGAGCGGGTTGGTGTTATTTCCCATAACGGAAGAAAGACTTGCCTTTGGATTGGCAGCACCGGTGGTGGTGACGGCAGCGGCTAAGTAAGTCGCTGTTGATATTGCCTGCGTTTGGGAATTGCCCGCAATCGCAGAAACGGCAGCACTCGCCAGGTCGCTGGCTTGTGGCGCTAATAAAAGCGCCCCAAGTGCTAACCCGACGAGTGCCGTCCGTGACTTAATCACTGGGTACTAATTATCCCTGTGTGGTTGTTGCGGTGCGTTGTGCTTCGGTGAAGGTCCAGGTAAGTGAAGAGGAAACGCCTTGGACTGTGCCTGATGGCAAAGTTCCGTTAGCCGTTACTTCAGAACCTGCAGGAAGGTCTACAACGATCTTGAGGTGTGCAACGTTGCTGGCGCCACCATTGAGATCGGCAGCGATCAAGGTCAAGGACTTCTCGGTCAAGAGAGCGTTAGCTGAACCCTTGGCAAGTGCGGTGGTTTCAGTTCCGGAACAGACACCAGTGGTTGCGGTGTAAGCGACGGTACATTCCTTAACAGTGACCTGAAGACCGTTGGTGGCATCGGTGGTCAATGTAGTCGTGTTTGCATCTGCAACCTTGAAGGTCATACCGGAAGCGTTCAAGGTACCGGCTTGTGTTACGTCGATGAAACGGTTGACCTGATCGCCAGGAGCCATTGCACTAATTGCGGTGGTGAATCCACCAGTAAGGCCGGTCTGGCCTGATGCTGCTTGAGTCAACTTCAATGTTCCGGTTGATACTGATTGACCGGCAGTATTGAAAGCGGTCGCAGAGAGTGATGCGAACACTGATGATGAGATCAGGGTTACGCCACCGGTGACGGCAGTTGCGAAAATAGCAACCTTTACAACTTTAGAGCTGAGCTTGGTAGCTAGCACTGATGAGATTCCGAACTTCATATTTTTGTATCTTCCTGTTAGGAGTGAGTGATTAAACGGGGGTGTAATTACTTTTTTGATTTCTTCTTGGACTTGGCTTTCTTCTTTTCGCTCAGGTCTTTCTTTTCATTTTTGCTTTCGCCAGATTCAGCCTTCTTCTTGGCTTTCTTCTTTGCTTTCTTTTGAGCCTTCTTCTCGGCTTCGATTTGAGCTAGAAGCGCCTGGAAAGCAGCCACCTCGGCAGAGGCAGGGATGTGGTGCGTGATCGTTGGTTCCAGTTGAATTTCCTCGTCAATCTGAAGTTCATCGATCATCCGTGCTTCGGCCTTGAGCGATCGGCGAGCAAGGAAACGTAGGAGTCCAAAGGCAAGGCCCACGATCAGGAGAAATCCCCCGATGAGGTTGCCTTTATGGTTTGAGAAATAAACGATGGGGCGGCCCAGCCAGGGAGCGCGAGTGATTCCTTTGGGGATCATCGCCTTGGGGTTGACCTTGGCAACGCCGGCGTCAGAGGTCGGGTTGGCATCTCCCTTGGTCACAATCTCCATCTCTTGCCCAACGCGCTTGATAGAGATGATGCGGTGAGAAAAGAGGTCATAACTAACGCCATTGCGAAGAATGACGATATCTCCGACTTTAAGGCTGCCTGCAGGGGCTTCCTTAGTAATCAGCAGGTCGCCAGCGCTCATTCCGGGTTTCATGGAATTGGAGAGAACTGGAGAGAAGGCGATACCTAAAGCGGAATGAAGCATGACTGGCAAAAAGAGCGCCAAAAAAGTCATAGCTCCGAAGAGGAGATTGTTGGATTCCTTCTTGGAAACCTGTGGTTCGATGCTGCGGAACGCTTGTATCGTCATAAGTGGAAATTAACTGACGGTTCTCACGCCAACATCACGTTTACATACTCATTGTCTAGCAGTTCGGTCTAATATCAAGAAAAAGGCGGTGATATCAAGAATTGGGCTATTGCCGAACGTTTCTCACGATTGGGCACAGCAATGAGCCCCGAAGAATCGGGTGCGATCCCCTATGGGACAGAGTGCTTTAGGCGCGGGTGGAGAGATGTGAAAAACGATTGAGCGGATCATCTAGCCGTGGAACCTGCACAATTCCTGGCGCCGTTGGTGGACGCGAGAAAGTTGGCTTCTTAGGGCGTTTTGCCAGTGATTTCAGGGCCGAGATGGTGAGCAAGAGAAAGAAAAGCAAGAACGGGATGGTCAGAATTCTGTGAGTGGCAACGATTTTGACCGGGCTTCCGACAAGCGGCAAAACCGCTACTTTTCGAGGGACCATATCGGTGCGCTCAAATTGCGCGAACCGTTGATCAAGGCTTGATGAATTATCGGCTTTGGTGGCAATTTGGATCTCATCGCTGATCTGACGTACCAAAACGATGCGATGGGCCACCAGCGCCTTTCCCACGCTGGCGGGAACCACGATGATGTCGCCCTTGTGCAGCGAGCTGGCTTGGCTACCCACAGTGACCATTAGTTGCCCGGGCTTAAGGGCAGGGCTCATAGAACCATCTGGAATGGGCGAAACCTGAAAACCAAGGACGGTGTGGGCCAAAAGCGGGACAAGCACCAAAACCAGCAGGATGGCGATCGTGACACTGCCTCGACTCCGACTGGTCAGATGTGATGTGTACCTCTTCTGTGCAGACATAGCGGTGAAAATAGGTGGCTAACCTCACGTCAAACTCACGCCGATATATCCTTTACCTACCAAATGGACATAATGTCCAGACACGAGGCCCAAATACCTCCACTTCTCTATCCGTTGCTCTAATGGGGCAGAGCGGAAACAGCGATTTTGCGGTGAGATTGGGTAGTGTCATGGATAAGCAAGGGGGGCAGGGGACAAGATGACTAATCAAAATTCTCCGACCAACATCCTCCTTCTTGAAGATGAACCCAATTCGCTCGCGGCTTGCAAGAAATTATTAGCCGAAGGAAATTTTCAGCTCACCGTTACCAGCAGCACCGATGATGCGCGCAGACTTTTCGGTAAAAGTAATTTTCATATTTTGTTTATTCACGTCGCAAAATTTCCAAGTTCTAATCTTGAGTTTTGTAAATGGGTGCGCAGTCAATCAGTGGTTCCCATCGTATTACTTACTGATCGCAGCGCGTACGTCACTGAAGAAATGGGCTTAGAAGCAGGTGCCGACGATTACATCGTTCGCCCAGTGAGCGAAAAGATTATTTACGCACGCCTTTCGCAACAGCTAGAACGCAGCAATCGCGCATCGTCGCAACCGGCTCAACACCTCGAATTCGATAATCTCAGCTTGGACTTAATCACCCACATTTTCACCGTGAACGAAAATCAAGTAATGCTCACCGCGACTGAATTTTTGATAATGAGATTATTTATGAAGCAATCCGAGCGCGTCTTTACTCGTGAGCAAATCTTAGAAACGATCGGCATCGGCGAAGGACCAGGAACTGATCACATTATTAACTCGCATATTTCCCGGTTGCGGATCAAAGTTCGAAACAACGGTGGCCCTGAAGTCATTACCGTGATCCGCAATATGGGTTACAAATTTGCCAA
>CANCSL010000077.1 GCA_947380835.1 Actinomycetota bacterium
CCAAAACTGGTGATCTGTTGGCGCGATCTGGCCAGGCGACCATCAAAGAAATCGGTAAGTCCCACAAGGAAGAAGCCGATCCACGCCACGATCCGCCACGAGGCGTCATCTCCCCCATTTTTAAAGAGGGCGTAGGCACAGAACGGCAAAGCCAAGAATCGTAAAATGGTGAGAAAGTTAGGGAGGTTGACGAGTTTGCCTTGATTAGCCGTCGTCATAGCGGCGTCGCCACTAAATCTGCACCAGCCACATCTGATACAACTGCATCAACGTATTCTCCGACGCGATACTTCGAGCGAGATTGAATGAAAGTCGAACCATCCACTTCAGGGCCTTGATGCTCGGCACGACCTTCTTGAAGTTCTTCATCTTCAATCAGGACGCGAACCTTTTGCCCCACGCGCTCTTCAGCACGCTGGAAAATAAGTTCATCAACAAGCGAAGACAAGGATTCGACGCGAGCGTGAATGAGATCTTCATCGACTTTATTTTCTAATGTCAACGCCTCGGTCTTATCTTCATCGGAATATCCAAAGACACCGATGGCATCTAATTTGGCATCCGAAATAAAATCAACCAACTCTTGAAACTCTTCTTCAGTCTCACCGGGAAATCCGACGATGACGTTGGAACGAATTCCAGCTTCAGGTGACAAAGCCCGAATCTGGGCGATCAAGTGCAAGAATTTTTCACCATCGCCAAAGCGACGCATGCGACGCAAAGTAGTGGCGCTGGCATGTTGAAAAGAAAGATCAAAGTAAGGAACAACTTTCTCGGTTGAGGTCATAGCTTGCAAAAGGGATGGTCGAACTTCGGCAGGCTGCAGGTAGGAAAGACGAATGCGTTCGATGCCATCGATGGCAGCCAGGTCTGGCAACATGCGCTCGAGCACTTTGAGATCCCCGAAATCTTTGCCGTAAGAGGTGGTGTTCTCGGAGACTAAGAAGATTTCAGAGACGCCTTGATCGGCCAGCCACTTGGCTTCATCAATAATTTCGGTCGGACGGCGCGAAATAAAGGAGCCACGGAACATCGGAATGGCACAGAAAGAACAACGACGGTCACAACCAGAGGCGATTTTCAGCGGAGCAACCGGAGATTTCTCTAGGCGCTTGCGCAGTATGCGCACGCCTTGACCCAAAGGTTGAGCAACATCTGCGGCGACTTCGGCGCGGGCGGTTTGCCGTTCGGCTGGAGAAATGGGCAGTAAAACTCGGCGATCTTGTGGGGCGCGGGCGGCGATAGAACCCCCGCTAATAATGGTGTTGAGCCTGCTGGAGATATCGACGTAATCATCAAAGCCCAAGATGGCATCGGCTTCGGGAAGCGCGTCCGCTAATTCTTTGCCATATCGTTCGGCCATACATCCCACGGCAACAACGGCTTGAGTAATGCCATTGCCTTTGAGCGAATGTGCTTCCAACAAAGCATCGACTGAATCTTTCTTGGCACTTTCGATAAAACCACAAGTATTAATCACGGCAACTTCAGCAAGAGCTGGATCATCGACGAGAGTCCAACCATCGGCAGCAAGGCGACCGGCTAATTCTTCAGAGTCGACCTCATTGCGAGCACAACCTAAGGTCACCAACGCAACGGTTCTATTTTGAGTGCTCATTGGAGGTATCTTAGCGAAAGCGGGTCTACCCGCCTGACTTTAGCCTTGAGCGGAAGAGCCAGGGCCAAATTGCAGATGGACAACTTCGCCAATTGCGCCTGGAGCGCCTGCATTTTGACCATTGACCGTTAAATTAACGGCGCCGGCGTTGCCAATTACAAAATTTAGAGGTTGATTATTTTCAAATGATTGAGTCTGACCCTTCGACAATTTGCCAGCAAAGACTTGAGCACCAGAACTATCGGTGACTCCGAGCCATGTCGATCCAGCGGTGGCATCAACCACAACAGTAACTGCCGAAGTTTTGGTAGCGACAACTGGGTTGTCAGAAGGAGTATTGACTGGCGCCGGAGTATTTGATGCAGAAGGTGCAGCTAGCGCAACAGTCGCAACTTTCTTGGCGGTGTTGGTATGCATAAATCCATTGACTGTTGGAACCAGTACGAGAAGAGCAAGAACACCAGCGGCGACCATTGAAAGGGTCTTGTAAGAGAAGCCAGATTTTTCACTTTTCGGCGGAGTCGCAAAATTCTCAGTGAGCAGATCAATCATGGGGCGGTCTAGTTCGCCAGTTGTGGTTTCTAATTCGACGATCAAAGCGTCGGCATCGGAGTTCACCATTTTGGCGATGGTGCGGATATGTCCGCGGGCGTAGGCAACGCCACCGCAGGATGAAAAATTATCGTTCTCGAGATCTGTGATTACATTTTGGCGGATGCGAGTTGCATCGGAAATTTCCGCGATGGAGAGACCAGCGGCAAGACGCGCTTGTTGTAATGCAGAACCAAGGGACACGGGGAGAACCTCTTCAACTATTTTCACGTGGGGATGGAGTACGTGAGGGTCAAAGGGTAAAGGCTAGGCGCCTGGGATATCAAGCCGAGAAGATGAATAGACGCTGAATTACAAGTTTCCTTGCAATTGTTCCAGCACATCGGGCATCTGTTCGGCGTTGATGAGCACAATTCGCGCTTTTGAGCCTTCGGAGGGCCCAACGATGCCCCGGCTCTCCATGAGATCCATGAGGCGTCCGGCCTTGGCAAAGCCGACACGAAGTTTGCGTTGCAACATCGATGTCGAGCCGAACTGGGTTGAAACAACAAGTTGGACTGCCTGAAGTAAGAGATCGAGATCATCTCCGATGTCATCTTCAATGACGTGCGCTTTTACCGGTGCCGTGAGGTCGATGCGGTAGACCGGTTGCAATTGTGTCTTGACGTGATTAACGACTGCTTCGGATTCACGTTCAGAAACATATGCACCTTGAATACGCACTGCCTTGCTGGCACCCATGGGCAAGAAGAGACCATCGCCTTGTCCAACTAATTTTTCCGCACCTGGTGTATCCAAGATAACGCGAGAGTCAGCCAAGCTGGATGTTGCAAAGGAAAGGCGGGAAGGAACGTTGGCTTTGATCAAACCGGTTACGACATCCACGCTAGGACGTTGCGTTGCAATCACTAAGTGAATACCAGCAGCACGAGCAAGTTGGGTAATGCGAACAATGCTTTCTTCAACTTCTTTGGCTGCCACCATCATGAGGTCAGCAAGTTCGTCGATGATGATTAACAGATATGGATAAGGCTCGAGGATGCGTTCGCTGCCCGCAGGAAGGGTTACTTTGCCAGCACGTACGGCTCGATTGAAATCATCGATATGACGGAATCCAAAATTGGAGAGATCGTCGTAACGCATATCCATTTCGCGCACGACCCATGCCAAGACATCGGCTGCTTTCTTGGGGCTGGTGATGATCGGCGCCATGAGGTGAGGAATTCCGTCGTACGAAGTTAGTTCCACACGCTTGGGGTCGATCATAACCATGCGGACTTCATCAGGAGTCGAACGCATCAAAACCGAAACAATCAACGAGTTAATCATCGAAGATTTTCCAGCACCGGTAGCACCTGCTACCAAAAGGTGTGGCATCTTGGCCAAGTTAGCGCAGATAAAGTTACCTTCGACATCTTTACCCAGCGCCACAACCATCGGATGAGATTCATTCATCGCTACGGAGGAGCGAAGCACATCTCCTAAAGCAACTATTTCGCGGTCGGTATTTGGAATTTCGATACCAACAGCGGACTTCCCTGGGATCGGCGAAAGAATACGTACATCGCCGCTAGCAACGGCATATGCAATGTTCTTGGAAAGTGCCGTAATTGCTTCAACTTTTACTCCACCTGCGAGTTCAACTTCATAGCGAGTAACAGTTGGTCCACGCATAAAGCCAGTGACACGGCAATCTACGTCGAATTCTTCAAAAACCTGGGTTAGAGATGCGACGACAACGTCATTTGCTTTGGATTTAGCTTTCGCTGGAGGGCCCGATCGCAACAGATCCATGGGTGGCAAAATGTAAGGCTTGTCGGAATTTACGATCAGCTGGTGAGCCGGCTTTTCTTGAGTGGGCTTAGGCTCGGAGCGCAATGCCACCGTAGGTTGAGTTTCGCGCGGCATAGCCACGGTGAATTCTTTGTCGAAATCGCCCTCGTCGAGCTCTTCCTCTTCCTGCGTTGCCAGATCAAATTCGCGCACCAGCGGGGTATCAAAAGCCGGAGTCTCGGAGATTTCAAAATCGTCATCAACGCGCGCCGCCCGAGCATCGGCGACTTTGCTGCTGGACCAATGAAAGAGCGCCTTAATCTTGGCAGCAACCTGCGAAACTGGCGTGGCGGTGACGACCAGCAGGCCAAAGATAAAAAGCAGAATCAAAATTGGGTAAGCCAGGATGGTTGTGACCAGACCAACCAACGG
>CANCSL010000078.1 GCA_947380835.1 Actinomycetota bacterium
CTCCTACTATCTTTTTGAACTTCGAGGGCATGACGCACTCCTATTTCTTGGGGATACAAACAAGAGCGTAAGGATTTCAAAAATAATTACACCCGTGGGCGAATCTCATCAAGTTTTGAGGAAAAAGTTACCTTCGCGAAAGAAATCTAGAGATGTGCCCTCGCTATTGCGCTCACCAGGGAGTCGTACCAACCCTGGGAGGTATAACTGGCTCCACTGACCCCTTGAATATTCGACGATTGAGCAGCCAAAGTCTGGGATGTCAAAATCGGCACCGCTTTGTTATTAAGTTCGATGTCGTAAGGCTGGGCGGATGGCAATTGCAGCGGAGTAACGGCCACAATCTTTGAATTTGCGACGGTAATTGAGATCTGAACCGGACCGTAATCAGTCTTAGAGGTGGCTCCGGCAAAGGTTCCATTGATCAATTTCTTGGCAGGCGGAGACGCCTTCTTTGTAGGTGCTGGCTTGGCCGAGGTTTTGGCAGGTTGTGGAGTGCTCTTCTTTGGTGTGGCCGATGGCTTGGCACTTGCTGTCGCTGACGGAGTCGAACTATGAGTTGCGCTCGTTGTGGGTGTGGCTGAAGGGGTTTGGACGGGCGTGGGTGTGGCCGATGGGGTTGGAGATGAAGTTGTGCCGCCACCTAATCCTTTGAGTGGTCCGCCACCGAGGTTCAAGGTGTGGTGAGGTGGCGAGTAAGCCAGAACAGCACCCAGCCCTCCCAATGTACCAACAGCGATTAACGTCGCTTTAGTTGCGCCCATTACTTCATCACCCTTTCAACCGAACCGTTAGCTTGCATGAAATTCAAATATTTCTGTGTGGAATCTTTCTTTTGGAATTCCGCTGGCGCGTGAAGCATCTCGGACCGCTTCAACAAGTGGAGTTGGGCCGCAAACATACACATCGCAAAAACGAAAATCTGGAACATAGCGCATGATGGATTTGGCGGTCATCGGGTGATCTTGGCGAGAACCAACGAGATAGTGAACTTTGGCGCCGCGGGTGCGCGCTAAATCTTCCATTTCACGATTGAGTGAAACTTCTTCCTGAGTTGAAACTCTTATCAAGACATCTACATCAACGTTGGTTGCAAAATCTTCCATCAAAGCAAGCAATGGCGCTATCCCTACGCCGCCACCGATGAGAACCACGTGACCAAGTCCGCGAGTTACTTTATTTGCAGTAAAGATTCCGTAAGGTCCTTCGAAATAAACGCGAGTTCCAGGAACGAGATCCTTCACGGCTTCCGAACCATCTCCAAGATTCTTTACCGTGATTCGAAATTCTGAGTTGGTGGGTGCCGCCGATAACGAATAAGGGTGTGCCACCCAGATATGTCCGGGCTTGAAGAAGCGCCATGTAAAGAATTGGCCGCCTTGAGCGTTCATGCGATTGAGGCTGCGCCCACGCATGACAATAGAAATCATGTTGGAACCTTCATCAATCACATTACTTATGCGTAAGTCATGACGGAAGAAACGATAGACCGGCAAAAGAAAGCGCCAAAAAATGATGATGGCTGCCGAGAGAATGTAGAGCCCTATCCAGTAGTACTTATAAAGAGTGTGCCCAATAAACATGGGGCCCATTAGGATTTGATGCATAAAACTGAGGGCGATCGCAAAGTAGGTATAGAGATGTACCGTCCACCAGGTTTCGTAAGACATCTTCTTACGGACCTTCTTATAGGAAGTTAGACCTGCGACGATGAAGAAGATAAATCCGACAGTGGCTGGCAGCATCCATTTGTAGTTCCAGGTGAACTTCCAAATCTCTTGGCCGACGCGTGAGCCATCGTTGCCGGCATAACCCAGCGAAACTAATAGGACGTGGAAGGTAATAAGAAATAAGGAATAAGGACCAAGCTTGCGATGCCAGAGAATTAAACGGTCGTGGCCAACAGCCTTTTCGATCCAAGAGATGCGCGAGACCATGACCAAGCCAACAAGGGCGAGGTAGCTACCCACCAGGGCGGTCAGGCGAGAGACGGAAATAATCAGCGGATAAGGCCAAAGCCAGTCGTTGTGTGTGGTGGTTTTTACAAAGATACCCAGCGTCAGGCCAAGCCCAATACCCAAAACCAGGCTGGCGGAATTAGGGGCGGTAGATCGTTTCATAGAGCAGGGGCTCTCTTGAGGCCCGGTTGGGGGGAGTCAACCATGGTCGGATGATACAAGAGGTGCCTTTCGCCGATACTTAGAGACGCCCTGAGAGTTCTAGTTATCTACGCAAGCGAAATAATTTTCGATTCATTACGCGTCGATAGCTGACAATTCGGATTTTAAATATTTCAGCGCTCGCCTGATGATTTGCGCTCGCATATGGATCCCAAGGGAAATATGTCCTTCTCCGGGCACGATATGGAGTTCTGCATGGGGAATTTTTGCGGCTAACCACTGGCCATGAGCATGAGGCACCATGAAATCTTCGTCTCCTTGCCATAATTCCACTGGTTTTGAAATTTGAGCGAGGTCAAAGCCCCATAGCTGAACAAAAGCCAAGTCGTCATCCATCCAGCCGTAGTAACCGGATTTGAGACCGTAGCGGAATTCTTGCGCTACTAATTCTGCAACTTCAGGGGTCAAGATTTGCTTATCAGCTGGTCCAATGAGACCACCAAGAGCTTCAATGAGTTGTGGGCCAGTTACTTTTGCGGTTCCATCCGAATATTCCTGCATCCACTTTTCAATTTCGGCAGAGCCAGCAACCGCGGCGGAGAATTCGACGTGATTCTCTTCTCCCATCCCCTCCAGAAAATTCAAATCAGGAACTCCGTATGCGCCCACTCCAGCAATACTTATTGCGGCGACAGATTGAGGTAGCACGGTGTCCGCGAGGCAATGGGGGCCACCACCAGACCAACCGATAGAGACGAAAGATGTGAGACCAAAATGCTTCACAATGGCGGCGATGTCTTCTGTGTTATCAATGACGGTGCGACCCTCGTTTCGCGCACTTTGGCCATATCCGGCGCGTGAATATGCGATTCCGAAGCCACCCTCATCGGCGACGGTAGGCAACCACGACTCCCACGTCAGGCTGGCACCTGGGGTACCGTGATGAAAAACGATTGCACTATCGGTTGGCTGACCGGACCAGTGGATCTCGAGGGTTCGGTTATCAGGCAATGTGAGTTCGATGTGATTCATAGCCCGAGTAAACCAGCATTTGCTAACTGGTGCGAGATTTGAAGAGGCGACTTGAGAAGCACTCGATTAAATTATGCAGATGCTCGGTGGAATCAACAATGGCCTATTTCTTCAGGGCTTCGGCGGATTTTTCGTGATGCTCATTCTTATTCCGATCCTCATTTGGATGTCATCTTCGCCTACGAAACGCAAAATGGCGAAGGATCGCCGAGCCGTTAAGAAATCGCTGCGTCGACTTCAACAAAAGTAAATGCCTAAACCTTCTGACACCGTGGGCAGAAGTGCGATGAACGATTTGCAAACTGAATTCTTTTAATAGGAGTTCCGCACCTTGGGCAGGGCTCGTTTTCTCGTCCGTAAGCATTGAGTGAAATATCAAAGTAGCCGCTCTCGCCATTTACATTTATATAGAGTTCATCGAAGGAAGTGCCACCGACTTCAAGCGCTTGGGACATAACTTCTTTAGCAGCTTCCAGCACTCTAGAAATTTCATTGGTTTTCATAGAACTGGTTTGGCGTTCGGGATGCATTTTCGCCAACCACAGTGATTCGTCGGCGTAGATATTGCCTATTCCGGAGACGATATTCTGATTCAGAATTGCGGTCTTGATTTTTATATTTCGTCGTTTGATATTTTCAATGACGCTCTTTTGGTCGTATTCATCTTCAAAAATATCGGGTGCAATCTTGATTACCGATGTAGGCAGGCCACCTAATGTCTCCTCAATAGAAAGCCATCCGAAGGTGCGCTGATCATTGAAATGCAGTTCCGTTACTTGTCGACCCTTTTTTAAAGTGAGAATGGCTCGGGTGTGCCGAATATCGAAGGGGCGGATGAGAAATTGTCCAGACATTCCAAGGTGAGCGGCCAAAACAAGTGGGCGATCAAGTACAAACCAGAGGAATTTTCCGCGCCGACGTATCGCCTGCACTTGGGCCCCTTCAATCACAGAAAGATCACCGAGGCTTTTAGGGTTAAGGGCACGAGGGTGAAGTGCTTGCGCCGAAACAATAGTTCGCCCTATTACATACTCCACCAGACCTCTGCGAACGGTCTCGACTTCAGGTAGTTCAGGCACAGGGAGAGATTACGCTCTCACTTTCACAGATTGCTCCTTGAAATCATTGTTCGAGAACGAGGGCAGATTGAGCAGGCAAGATTACTTTTGCACCCTTGGTCGTC
>CANCSL010000079.1 GCA_947380835.1 Actinomycetota bacterium
CCGCGACCTTGAGTGATTTCGCGAATTTGATCATCGAAGTCGGCATCCATGGGGTTGAGAACGGGGCCAACATCAAGCGTCTTTGCAAAAGCTGAACGATGTGGATTTGGATCGGAGATGATGACTTGTGATGCACCCAGTGCCCAGGCATACATTGCGCTGAGCGCACCGATCGGACCTGCACCAGTTACTAATACGACATCGCCACCCCAAATACCTACGCGATCAATGCCATAAGCAGCAACACAGGCTGGCTCGACAACAGCGCCGGCAATATCGGAAATGCTGTCTGGAAGCTTGGCAACTTGGTACTCCTTGAGGACTGCGATTTCGCCGAGTCCGCCGGTTGGAGCGGAAAGACCAGTACAGGCAAATACTTCGCAAAGGTGTCCGCGACCGGTTCGACATTGAATACAGCGGCCGCAAACAATTGCGGGCATGATGGAAACGCGATCGCCTATGGCAACATCGCGCACATCGCGCCCAATTTCTATAACCCGTGCTGAGAATTCATGCCCCAAGATTTGAGGATTAGTTACACCAGTGAGTGGGTGTGGCTTGGTTGGAGTCACAATTGCGCCAACTGAATATTCATGAAGATCAGTTCCACAGATTCCGCAGAAGAGTGGCTCGACAACTACTTCGTCAGGAAGTGGCGCACCGGGCCGGGGTACATCTTCGATCCGGATATCTTTTTGGCCGTGAAAACGTGCCGCTTTCATAGTTACCTCCTGGATTTACGTGTGAGTGTGTAAGAAAGTGCTGCAAAAACAATAAGCAAACCTTGGAAGAGATATTGCCAAGTTTGGGACAGGTTAAGGAAGACGCAAGCATTGAGCACTTGAACCATCAAAACTGAACCAAGAAGAGTGCCGATGAAGGACCCGCGACCACCGAGCAAACTGGTACCACCTAATACAACGGCGGTAATGGATTGCAAGGTATAGGTAGTTCCTTGGGCAGGATCGCCTACGCCAATCAACCCCATAAAAATGATTGCTCCAATTCCGGCAAAAAGTGCGGAGGCAATGTAAGCGCCGATAATGGAACGATTGATGTTGACACCCAAGCGGCGTGCGGATTCCTCGTTAGAGCCCGAAGCTCGTAAGCGGATACCCCATTTAGTCTTCCGTAGAGCGATTTCCAGGAGTACAGCGGCAATAGCCAGGATGATGAATGCATCCGGTACGGGACCAATCTTCTTCAGTAAAAAGTCAGTAACGGTGGCATTGAAGTATCCGCCTGGCGCTGGGCGGATGAGGAATCCAATACCAATCAAGGCGATATAGACCGTAAGCGTTCCGGCCACGGGCGTGAATTTGGCAAATCTAATCAAGGATCCATTCGCCAAACCGATAACGATTGCGACTATTGGAATGAGAAGAAATCCTAAAGCGATCATCAAAAATGATTTTCCGTCGTTGACAAAAAATGAAGCCACGACGAGTAACACGCCGGATGCCGGCCCTACTGAAAGGTCAATGCCACCAGTCATCAGCACAATGGTTTGACCCAAAGCGATAAAGCCCAAACCGGTTCCTAACCCAAGGACAGCGTTGATGTTGTAAGAGCCGAAATAAAGATGATTCTTGGAAAGAATAAAAAGTCCAAGAAATGCGATCATGCCCGTGAGCACAATTGGCGGAACAAAATCTGATTGGAGAATCTTGCTGATGGTGCGCTTTTGAGAAGCAGCTACTGCGTCGTCGATCTCTTGACGCTTTAAAGCGGTGGAGCGGATCGCGGCAGCAACCATGTTCTGTTCCGAGACTTGGTCACCTTCGAGCGCTTCGACGATATGCCCACGGGACATGACATATACGCGATCGCATAAACCTTCGAGTTCTTTGGTATCAGAAGAGTTAACAATGACTGGAATTCCGCTGTTGGCTACATTGCGCAAAATCTTATAAATCTCGGCGCGGGCTCCGACGTCAACACCTTGGGTGGGTTCGTCAGCCACAATCATGATGGGGTCAGAAAGAAGCGAGCGGGACATAACGATCTTCTGTTGGTTTCCACCGGAAAGGGCTGAAACCGGGGAGTCCATAGATGGGGCTTTCACCTCAAGATCTCGCAGTGATTGCAGCACGACATTGTCTTCGCGCTTGCGGCTGATGAAGAGACCCTGGCTGAACTTTCCCAAAGCGCTAACTGCGGCGTTTTCGCGCACAGAAAGAGTCATCATGAGGCCTTCGCCATGGCGATCGGCCGGCAGATAGGCGGTTTTGAGAAGTAGTTCTTTGTTTCCGAGCTCCTTGCCATTGACGATGATCTGACCTTGATGGGAATCTAGGCCCACAAGCGAACGCATGAGTTGGCTCTGCCCGTTGCCGACAACACCCGAAATGCCAACAATTTCACCTTTTTTAGCAGCGATGGAGATCTCGTGGAAATCCGCGCTAGAGAGCCCCTCGATCTTGATGAACTCGCCATCATCAGCGGATCCCACATGCTTAGGCGGAAATGTGGATTCAAGTTGGCGACCAACAATCATGGTCATAATCTCATTATCAGTGACTTCGGAAACGTTAGATGTTCCGCGACCTTTACCATCGCGCAATATCGTGACTCGGTCAGCAAGTGCGCGAACCTCGGCGAGGCGATGGGTGATGTAGACGACCGCTGTACCTGAGGCAACGATCTTGCGAACGCGGTCGAAGAGAATTTCTACTGACTCTTGGCCAAGCGGCGCGGTGGGCTCATCGAGAACCAAAATCTTGGGGTTCACAGCGAATGCTTTGGCAAGATCGAGCAGGTGCTGCTGGGCAACGGTAAGCGTTTCTACGCGATCGCGCAGGCTGGCAGTGAATCCAAAATCATCCAAGATTTTTCGCATCGTCTTTTCGGTGGTGCCCTCAGCTTGAAGCAAATCTTCTGGAACAGTAATCAAAATATTTTCGGCGATGGTGAGGTCGGGAAGCACTGCAGGGTGCTGATGCACAATCGCAAGCCCTAATTCAGTGGCTTGGTGCGGAGAAAGGCTGGTAATTGCCTGGCCGGAGATTTCGATCGATCCGGTGTCTGGTTGCAAAGTGCCTGAGGCAACGTTCATCAAAGTAGATTTTCCAGCGCCATTTTCACCTAGGAGCGCATGCACCTCACCGGCACGAACTTCGAAGGATACGTCGGTCAAAGCCGCGACTCCAGAGAAGTTCTTGGAGATATTGGAAAGAATAAGTGGAGAGCTAGGCACCGATGTCACCATTTCGTAGATGTGAAACTATCGTAGAACTTAAATGCTAATTGGGTAATACATCAAGAAATCAGATTGGCCACAGTTATCTATGGCCAATCTGATCAGTTTTCTTGCTTAGTTGGTCTTCAACTTAGCTTGTAGATCGCCACTCATCTTTGCTGAGAGGTAAACGTCACCAGGAAGATCCTTGCGGCACTGGACAGGTGATGGCTTGCCAGATACTGAATCTTCGAAGTTAGTTGATGGGTAAGAAGTCGCTGATGGCTTCTTTCCACCTGTAGCAAGAGCGATTGCCCAGTCTGTTGCCAAACGTGAGTGGTCGTTCTGAGTTGAGATGGTCATCATCTTGAAGTTTGGTTGTGTTGCATGGTTGTCCTGCCAGAAGCAGCCGAGAACGTTTCCGTCTGAGGTTGCGATTGCAGGTACTTTCCAGCCTGATGAAACAGCAGCCTGGAGAGCTGAAACCATGGAAGGACCGAAGTCAGAGGTGATTGCATCGATTTGTGGGTACTTAGCGATTGCAGCAGTCAAAACTTCTTGAGTCTTGCCTGGATCCCAACCGGTAACCTCAAATGGTGATGCACCAATGAACTTGTACTTTGGATTGTTTCCGAGAACGAGGTTAAGACCCTTGGTCTCATCTGCGCCTTGGCTGTTACCAGCTGGGCCGGAGATGCGAAGGATATTTCCACCATTTGGAAGGTTCTTGAGAAGCCACTGGCCCCAAAGTTTTCCAGCTAGTACGAAGTCAGAACCTACGAAGAGGTTGTAATCCTTACCAGCTACGCCGCCGGCCCATACGCGGTATGGGACGGTGACAACGCCAGCTTTGTAAGCTGAACGAAGCGCTGGAAGCATTGCCTGACCAGCATCTGGGAATACAACGAGAGCCTTTACGCCCTTAGCAACCATTCCCTTGATATCTGAAATAGCTTTGTCAGTCTTGCCTTGGCCATCTGCGTAGTACAACTTGGTAACGCTTGGGCAAAGCTTTACTTCTTCGCGAACTGCAGCGGTTGTAACCAAGCGCCAGCT
>CANCSL010000080.1 GCA_947380835.1 Actinomycetota bacterium
ATGAAGAGAATCGCAATGGCAATTGAATTGCCGAGCCGAGAGCTTTTGCCGGTAACCATTACTTTTCCTTCTTAAAGGTTTGATAGAGATACAACATGATCGGAACAATCGAGAGACAGAAGAGGATTGTGGCCAAAGCCGCACCCCAACCGATTCGAGTTGCTTCGCCGAAAATGTTGTCATAAACCAGAACGCCAAGTAATTGCAGACCATTACGTCCGCGATTGATGATGTACACCAAGTCGAACGCTCGTAACGAGTCAATAACCGTAATTACGATAATGATGACATTCACTGGACGCAGTGATGGGAAAATAACTTTACGGAAGGTGTACCAAGCGGTGGCACCATCGATAGCTGCTGCTTCGTGCAGCGAAGGGTCCACAGACTTCATTCCTGCTAAATAAAGCAACATGACATAACCAATATGGCGCCACGAAGCAATAATCAGAACGATCCAAATATTTTTATGTGGATCACCAAACCAGGAAGTCGCAGTTTGCGGATCGGTATTGCCCATTACTGAGTTTACGAATCCGTTGGTGCGGAAGATGTAATCCCAAACAATTCCAGTTACAGCAAGCGAAAGCACCATTGGTAGGTAGAAAGCCGTCTGGAAAAACTTGGTGCCCTTGAGTTCTTTATCAATGTAGTACGCGAGGATTACTCCAAGTGGAGTCGCAATTACCGCAAAGAAGCCCAGCCAGAGAACGTTATTTCGTACCGCCGGCTTAAAATCTTGATAAATCGTAAAAATTTGTTGGTAATTCTTAAGGCCTGCCCAGTGAATCTGGTTTAAGCCACCAATGCCATCCCAAAAAGTAAAAGAGAGTGCAATGGTGCACAGGGCTGGTATCCATACCAGTATCACGTGGAGAAGAGTCGGGCCTCCTACTAAACCGGTGAGGACTGCTCTATCGGTTCTAGTGAAGTTGTGCCCACGCCGACGGCGACGGGGAGTTTCCTCCACCGTCGCCGTCTTTGTTGTAGTGCTAGATGACATTAAGCAGGATTCCTATGCCACAGCTTTAGGCTGGTGGCAACGCATCCCATTGAGCTTGAAGATCTGTAGCAATTGCCTTTGGATCTCCGCCACCCAAGAACTTCTGCAGTGCGCTCTGGAAGATCGAGCCTGCGAAGTCTGGACGTGAATCACGATCGAAGAACTGAGCAATGTACTTGCAACCATTGACCAAGTTGACCTGTGAAAGGGCAAATGGATCGCTTGGCTTTGGCATCTTGTTGTTCGCGAAGAGAGCTGTTGGAGCTACCTTGAGAACTGCCTTGCCGTACTTATCTGAGGAGATGAACTCTGCGAGGGACTTAGCGTTAGCCAAGTTCTTCGAAGCATGCTTGGAAAGCATGTAGCCATCGATTGGAGCCTCAACAGCCTCGCGGCCATAAGCAGGTGTGATTTCTGGGAATGCAAAGAGAGCCAAGTCAGCAAGATCTGCTGGATCGGTGTAGATCGATGCATGGAATGCACCCATGACCTGCATTGCAGCCTTCTTCTGAAGAACGAGCTGTGCTGCGCCATCCCATGCCAAGTCAAGAACGTTGTTGTTCTGATATGGGAACATGGTTGCCCAGTTTGCAAATGTCTTCTGAACGCGTGGATCGGTCCACTTTGCGCGACCTGCGGTCAAGTCCATGTGGAACTTGAAACCGTTGGTACGGAAGTTGATGAAGTCGAAGGTACCCATTGCTTCCCAGCCACCCTTGTCACCAAGTGCTACTGGAATGATTCCCTTTGATTGGAAAGTCTTGCAAGCATTGATGAAGTCGGCCCAAGTAACGATGGTCTTTGGATCGACACCAGCAGCTGCGAATACTGACTTGCGGTACATGATTGCCCATGGGTACCAGGTCGTTGGAATGAAGTATTGCTTTCCATCGAGACCGGTTGAGGCATTCTTGTAACCTGCTGAGAAGTTAGGGCTGATCTTCTTCCATACATCAGAGATGCTGGTTGCAAGGCCCTTCTTTGCGAAGAACTGCATACGGTAGCCAGCGAACCAGGTGAAGATGTCATCTGGTGTGCCTTGCAGGTATGAGTTGATCTGGTTCTGGAATGTGTTGTGGTCAACGGTGTTCAACTTAACGTCGAAACCGGCAGCCTTGGCAGCAGCTACCCAAGCAGCATCGTTTTTACGAGCGGCTGGATCGGACTGGTTAGAACCAACGCTGACCTTCTTGGCTGCGGCGGCATCAGCGGATGATGCAGTTCCTGCGCCAACAAGACCACCAACTGCGAGTGCACCAGCACCTGCAACGGTTCCCTTGAGCACGGAGCGGCGGGATACGCCCTCCTCGGTAATCATTTCTGACATTTTTTCCCTTTTCTCTTCTTAAGAAGGTTACGAAAAAGCATCCTCAGCAAAGTTCCTGAGGAAGGTTTAACCGTAGGAGGCGCTATTAATAAGAGCAAGCACCTTTTGATAACGAAATCATCACGTTTGGCGGGGCATAGGATTGGGAAACGATGAGCACTTTTCGTCACCATTTGCTGAGCAAAAAGACAATATACCTTTGGTCTTTTCTCCTGACTCTCGTTCTGGTCCTGGCCACGGTGGCAGGCCTGCATTTTCGTGACGAGAATGTCGAACCCAAACTCCCTCCAGTCGCCAAACATGCCGATATTCCAAGTCAAGCCTTAACCACCTACGCCGAATCTCTGGCAATCACCGCCCCAGCCGACCTATCGACGTATAAAGATTCCACCTGTGCCCCGCTGGCCAAGGATTGGGTCGCTCAAGAAAATCAACAGGTAGGCGCTCCCTACACCACCAAATTTTGGCAAAACCTCGATATCGCCAACCCCACGGGAAGCGTGCTTTGGCTGGATAAGAGTTCGGTTTCATGCGGTGACAAAGTCACCATTCACGCGTCCTCGTACAACACGTGGTTGCCCAATTATGAAAAAGGACCCCGAACTTTCCAAGCTCTGCGAATTGGTTGGTACCAAGGCTCCGGCGCAAGAGTTGTCTGGTCAGCAGCCTCTTTCAATTTAAAACGCCAACGCATTCCGTTTGCAACTTCGGCTACACGAATGATCGAAACCAATTGGAAACCAACGACGCAATTTGAAGTTGGCACAGATTGGAAACCTGGTTTTTACCTCATCATTTCCATATCACCATCCGGAACTGTTGAAGGTTCTGCTCCGCTTATAGTTCGAAGCCCTTTAGGTAGTTCACCATTAGTTTTGGTCCATTCCACCATGACATGGTCGGCCTACAACACATTCGGTGGCAGATCTCTTTATGTAGGTCCAGGAGCGACACCTATAGCCAGACGTGCAGAGCGCAGTCGAGTTTCTTCGATGGATCGTCCGATCACTGGAAGTGGCGCCGAACATATCCACCGTGACGCAATTTCATTGGTTCAATTCATGGAGAAACAAGGGTTGAGCGTCGATCACATCACCGACACCGATCTTGATCAATGGCCATCAATAACTAAGAGCTACAACGGAATTGTCTATAGCGGACATGCCGAATATTGGACCAGGCGTCAATTGGAAGCAACGATTGCCGCACGCAATGCCGGAGTCAACGTCGCCATCCTCGGCGGCAACACTGCGTATTGGCAAACTCGCGTTCAGGCTTCTCCTATCGGAAATTATCGTCGGGTTATTGAATACAGAGATGCGACCGAAGATCCTGTTATCAATCCATCTCAAGTTACTTTGCAATTTTCCGATAAACGCGTGAATTCCCCTGGCTGGTTACTCACGGCAGGACAAAAATCAGGAGTACATGTGTATGGAAATATCCAAGTCGTAAATACTCCACCTTGGCTAAATATTCCTACGGGCACAGTTCTTCGAGGTTGGGCTTCTGAAAGCGAGATCGAACGGAGAAGCAACACTTCCTCCGAACCCACAAATGTTCACGTAATGCTTTCTGGGACGATGACTCTTCGAGACCCAAAGACTGCCACCATGGCAATTCCCATGCACCCAACACAAGAGAGCGTTTGGTACACGACACCTTCTGGCGCCGCTGTTTTCAACGCTGGAATAAGTATGTGGAGTTGCGATCTCATGCCCACGTGTTCCATTTCCACGGTCGACTCGGCAACAAGAGATTCACTACAGAGTATTACCGGTCAGATTTTGACCTTATGGGGACAGAAAGAGATCGGTAAGGTTCTCAAATGAGAGCTCGGGATTATCACCTTCCCAATCTCCCACATTGGCACCAACCACATCACGGCGAACGCCGGTGGCC
>CANCSL010000081.1 GCA_947380835.1 Actinomycetota bacterium
GATAGCCCAATGGCAGAGGCAGAGGACTTAAAATCCTCCAAGTGTGGGTTCGACCCCCACTCGGGGCACCATTCGCACTAAATTCATCTCATGATTGTTGATGTTGCCCTCTATCAAAATGGGGTCAGAACCCCAGGACCATCTGACATCTCCGATCTCGTCGACATTGCCCGAAGAGATGGCGGATTCGTCTGGCTGGGTCTAGCCGAGCCTGCACAAGCCGAGTTCGACATGGTCGTGGGCGAACTTAATTTTCACCCTCTGGCTGTTGAGGATGCCATTCATGCCAATCAAAGACCGAAGATTGAAGATTATGAAGGCCTCACTTTCTTTGTGATGAAAACAGTTTTCTTTGATCAGGAAAAGCAGGAAATATCCACGGGCGAATTAATCTGCTTCATTAGCGATCACTTCATCGTCATTGTTCGCCATGGAGCCGGCAATCCTCTTTCTACGGTGCGGCATGACCTTGAGCAAACCCCCCAGACGATGGCGCTCGGCCCTTTTGCCGTCCTACATGCCGTGGCTGACCGAGTTATCGATGGCTACCGAACCATTTCTCATTCCTTAGAGCATGAAGTTGTCGGCGTAGAAAATAAAGTGTTCAATGGCAAGAGGCAGACTTTCTCCCAAGAAATTTATTTCCTCAAACGCGAAATTATTGAATTTAAACATGCGATCGAGCCTTTGATTATTCCGATCAGCAAGCTCTCTACAGGAATGGTGAGTGCAGTACCCGAGAAACTGAGACCATTCTTTCGAGATACTTCAGACCACTTGATTCAGGCTTGTGAACAAGCCTCTGGGCTGGATTCGCTCATCACCTCCGTGTTGCAAGCTGACTTGGCACATATTCAAGTTCAGCAAAATATCGACGTTCGCCGTATTTCTGCTTGGGTAGCTTTGGCATCAGGACCAACCATGATCGCTGGCATCTACGGCATGAACTTTCACCACATGCCAGAACTCAGCACCAAATATGGCTATTTTGTGGTCATCGGAGTAATGGTTTCTTTGACTGGATTTTTGGTTCGTAAGTTCCGTAAGTCGGGTTGGCTGTAGCGCACGAAGATTTTTGCGAACTTTTTTAAGATGATTCTCAGTATTTACGCTCAATTCTGCCACGCAAATTGAGGAAATCGACGATGCTGGAATTACTTCGCCCTTAGACTTGTTGACACTGATAACTCCAGAAATTCTGGAGCAGTTGGTTGCCTCGGGGTTCACCTGCAGGTAATCGAAAAAGTAATGCACCTGAAAGAGGAGAAGTTAATGCAAAGTTCCAACCCAGTCTTTGGCCGGGTAGCGACATCCCGACGTGGATTTGCCGCTATGGATAGCACTGCCGTTTCTACCCCAACGCTCGAAGAGATCTACAACGCCCCCGCAGCTTCATCCCTGCGCACCGGACGTATGACCATCGATGATGTCGTTGCACGCACCGGGTTCCTCTTCGCCATATTGGTCGGCGCCGGCGCTCTTGCCTGGTCGCTCAATTTGGGATCTTCAGTTCTCTTCATTGCCATGTTTGCAGCGTTTGCGCTGGGCATGGTCAATACCTTTAGCAAGACCATTCGTCCTCCGCTAGTAATCGCCTACGCGGCTCTCGAGGGCTTGGCACTTGGCGTTCTTAGCCACGTCTATGAGTCTGCTTACCCTGGCATCGTCTCACAGGCGCTGATTGGAACCATCGCCGCCTTTGCTGGTGTGCTCATTGCTTACCGCAGCGGAAAGATTCGCGTCACCCCTAACTTCACCCGCGTACTTATGGGCGCAGTTGTTGGTTACATGATTCTCGGACTCGTCAGCATGCTCGGCGCCTTTGCAGGTGTCGGTCATGGATACGGTCTTTATGGCGTCACTGGCTTGGGTTTGCTCTTGGCTGTCGGCGGGGTCGCTCTAGCCAGCTTCTTCTTAGTTCTTGATTTCGATCAAGTGCAAAAGATGATCAATGCTGGCGCACCACAGGAAGAATCGTGGCGAGCAGGTTTCGGCTTGATGGTCACGGTTGTGTGGTTGTATCTAGAAATCTTGCGATTGATTTCAATTCTCCGTCGCGACTAATTTCGCAAAGCTTCACTAACGGGTCTGCTTCGGCAGGCCCGTTTTTCATTGGGCTTTAACTTTCAGGAGAGATGTGTGATTTACGGGTTTCTTTTAATGTAGCAGCCAAAACAATGGCAATCGAGAAAACTGCCGCAGTAACGGCAAAAGCAGCACGATAGGAAATAGCGTCAGTAAGCGCTCCGAGGATGATGGGACCGGCAATCATTCCGGCATCACCTGCCATCTGCCAGACGGCGATAACTTGGCCGCCTTTGCCCCCAAAGAGATCTCCAACTACGCCTGCAGGCGCTGTGCCCATAAAGGCTCCGCCCAGACCAAAGAGAATCATGGCCAAGATATAGAAAGAGGGGTGAATAGCCACTATCAAGACGATAAGAGCGGACATCAAAAAGAATGTTCCGCAGAGAATGGCGAAGCGCCGGCCTTTGTGATCAGAGATTTTGCCCGCCTGGATAAGGAGAAAGCCCTGAGCCAGGGCAGATGCGGTAAACCCAAAGCCCACCACCGTGGCTGTGGAATGCAGGTGCTCGGTGACGAAGAGCGGCAAAATGGAATTTCGCAGCCCGAAGATGGTCCAGTTAGTGACGAAGGCCAGTACCAATGCGACTCGATATGGATACTGGCGCAGAGCATCTCGAATCGAAATGCGATCGCTGGGGTCGATGATGGCTGTAACTTTCTTGCCGAGTCTTTTTTCGCTCAGAAAGATTATTGTCGTAACAGAGGCAATAACCAAAGTGCCAGCGTAAACAAAGAAAGGCGAACGCAACGAAATGGCGCTGAGAATTCCGCCAAATGCGGGACCAGCAATTCCACCAAAGAGAAAACCACTGCTATAAAAGGATTGTCCTTGGCTGCGGTTGTCATCGTTGGTGACCCGCATGAGCAAAGCGCCAGCCGATACCGAGAACATGGAAGAACCAAGTCCACCAGCAGCGCGGAAGCTCAATAGCTGGATGTAGCTCTGAGCAAATCCGCTAGCCAAAGATGAAATCGCCACCATTATTAACCCGAAGGCCAGCACTTTTCGTTCGCCGAATTTATCGACCAACTTTCCAGAGATTAGTCCCGAGCCAAAACGAGCAAAGGCAAAAGTGGAGATGATAAAACCAATAGCGGTCTGATTAACCCCGAAAGTACGGGCGAATAATGGGATTGCAGGAACGATTAAGCCATATCCCACTGCCACAAAAAAACCCACTGCCGTAAGGACAAATACTTCCTTCGGCAGTGAGTCTTTAATGAGTTTGATAGGACTAGCCCATTGCCTCGCCTGCGGCTTCTTCTTTCGCCGCATGGTGCGCTGCACTGGTACGCAAAGGCGCTTCGCGTAGGAAGAGCGCAAGAACGAAACCAATTGCGGTTACAGGCGCCGCGGAGAGGAAGACGACATGGAAGGACTGCACGAAGGCATGGTAAATGCTGTGCTGGAGTTCCGGAGTGAAGGTCTTCAAAACTGCGGTGTTGTTCTTTAACTGTGCAAACTTTGCTGGATCGGCTCCGGCAAGTGCTGCAGGATTCTTGGCCTGCAAACTGTTGACGGCAATCGGTAAGTAGTGAGCCAGGCGGTTGGCATAGATGGTTCCGAACAAAGCAACACCAATGGTGCTGCCGATCGAACGGAAGAAGGTGTTGGCACTTGTTGCCACGCCCATATCTTTAAAGTCAACAGCATTTTGCAGCGCGATAACGATGGTCTGCATCGAGAGACCAAGACCGGCGCCAATCATGATGGCGTAGATCGAGAGCTGCCAGAAAGGTGTGTTCTCCTTCAAGGTAGAGAGCAGGAAGAGTCCGACGGTCATAACTGACAAACCAATGATCGGGTAGCGCTTGTAGTGCCCGTGCTTGCTAATCATTTTGCCAGAGAAAATAGACATGGAAACAATTCCGAGCATAAATGGAATCAATTTAAGTCCAGAAACAGTGGCTGAGTTGCCTTTCACGACCTGCAAATAAAGAGGCAACATAACGATGGCACCGAACATGCCAGCACCGATAACAAAACCGAGTACCGAGGTGAGTGAGACCGTGTGGTTCTTGAATAAATCCAACGGAAGAATTGGTTCGGGGGCGCGCTTTTCGTGGAAGAGAAAGACAATGAGCAGCGCCAATGCAATTCC
>CANCSL010000082.1 GCA_947380835.1 Actinomycetota bacterium
GGTGGAGTGCGATTTCATCCTGACATAGATATGCAAGAAACAATCGCGTTGGCCATGCTTATGACTTGGAAATGCGCCTTAACCAATCTTCCATACGGCGGTGCAAAAGGTGGCATAGCAGTTGATCCCAGCACGCTTTCGTTGACAGAAAACGAGCGACTCACCCGCCGATATACCTCGGAGATTCTTCCCATCATTGGCCCCGAGCGAGATATCCCAGCCCCAGATGTCGGGACTGATGAGAAAAATATGGCTTGGATGATGGATACCTACTCGGTGAACGCTGGATTTTCAGTTCCAGGCGTAGTAACCGGAAAGCCGATTGTGTTGGGTGGTTCTCTCGGCAGAACGTCAGCAACAGGGGACGGGGTTGCGATCTCTACTCGCGAAGCTTTAATCGCCCGCAATATTGACCCACTTGGGGCTACCGTGGCGATCCAAGGTTTCGGCAAGGTTGGCTATTGGGCTGCTGTAGCTCTAGAAAATATGGGTTTGCGGGTAGTGGCTGTAAGCGATGTTCATGGCGGAGTTACGGGTTTTTCATCTATTCATGACTTATGGTCGCACTTCCTCGTCGAAGGAAATATAAATGCGCCTGGAACTGAGCGCCTGAGCAATGAAGAGCTACTCCATTTGGATGTGGATGTGCTGATTCCAGCGGCTTTAGCAGACTCTATTACCGAGAAAACTGCAACCGGCATCAAGGCCAAGATTGTTGTTGAAGGGGCGAATGCACCAACGACTCCAGAAGGCGATGCCATTTTGAACGATAAGGGCATATTGGTCGTACCTGACATCCTGGCAAACTCCGGCGGCGTGATCGTCTCCTACTTCGAGTGGGTGCAAGATAAACAAAACTACTTCTGGAACGCCGGTGAGGTGCGCGAAAACCTCAACGCGATCATGATGAGGGCATTTAAGGAAGTAGAAACCACTTCCATTGAAAGCCGAGTCACCTGGCGCGAAGCGAGCCATATGATCGGTGTCGGACGAGTCGCTGAGGCGCATCGCCTTCGTGGGCTCTATCCATAACCCGCAGAGTTAATAAAAGGCATTCAGGCTAGAATGGTTCGAACCTCATCTAGTTAAGGATTGGAGATCTCATGGCTAATAAGGAACAAAAAGGCAATGCCAATGCCAAGAAAGAACCAAAACTTTCATTGAAAGAAAAGCGCACACAGAAGCAAGAAAAAGCAGCAGCGAAGAAGAAGGATTAACTTCGTCATTACTTTCGTGATGTATTCGTGAGTCAATGGTGATAGAAAATTGAGTTAAGGCTAGCCCTACCATTTAAGGGCTAGCCCACGAACTCTGTAGCCAAGTAGTAAAATTTGGGTAGAAAATACCGCTATGAAATCAATTTCAGAATCTCTCGGAAAAGCCGAAGAGATACTGCACATTGAAGCCGACCCAAAGGATATCCGCGCAGAAGCGATAAAAAATGAACAGATCTCAGATTCGGATTTTACTCTCGTCCTTAGTACTCGCACTGTCGGTTGGGAATTTTTCAGTAAACGTTGCTAGCGCAAACGAGAATCCGCCTGCGCCACTTCAATTCAATAGCAATACAACTGCACCATTGTCGTTTGTCGGTTTGACCGATGTTGGCGGTATGCGAATTTTGCAAGCCACAACCCCATTCTCTTCATCCGAACAAACCAGAGTTCGACTCGCTTTTCCACTCGGCACTTCGGACCGGGCCGTGAAGGTCCAGATGCTCTCTCGCACCAGTATTCCTGGATCGCACATGACCCTTGTGACTTTGAAGCTATCTGGAATTGATCTTTGGAATCTTTCTCCCGTAGATCTCAACAACGTTCGCTTCCTCGAAATCTCACAACAAAATCTTGCTGCGAAAAGCGGAAAAGGTGCGAAAAATCTGCATTGGTTAAATGTCAGCCCTATGCCGGGCAACAGCCTGCGTGCCGGGACTCTTAGTGGCTACAAAGTGCAGAGCGATGGCTCGATTCTGATTCAATTTAAGAAATCCACCGCTTTCGCGGTAACCGAGCCAACGCTTTAAAAGCAAAAATCTTAGAAACTAACCTAATTTAGAGTTCTAGTAACTTCTTTATTTCCGCATATTTTTCGGCATCAATTTCACCATTGACAAGGCGCCGATCAAGTATTGCACGGGGAGAATTTTCTCCAAGGTGAGCATCTGGATGCTTCATGGCATGTTCGCCATGATGACCTGGGTGATGTCCCAGTCTGCGATCTGAAAGACGTACAACTAACCAAATAACAACGCCAATAACTATTAACCAAAAAATCCCCATACCGGCCATTAGCCAACCATGGTTATTCTGATGAAACTGATCGTCATATCCCCACATCATTTTTTACCCTCAATTCGTTCTGATCCTTATGGATCTATAAGTGTTTCTCTTCTGATTATGCTCGTATTAGCGCAAAAAGCGCTCCTCGCGAACTGCGAATTAACTGAGAGTGAGCGCTCTTTAGTCATCATGAGCGTGGTCTGAATCCATATGCGTCTCAATTCGCCGGTCTGGGATAAACCACATTATGGCAACCAGGATATAAAGCGACATCGCAAAATAGACCGAAAGGTTCGTCACCAAAATTCCAGCGGAATAAAGGAAGAGCGAAAGTTTGCCTTTAATGTCCGAACCGACAGCATGACGCAGAAGAGAGTTTTCACCCTGGCTTCGCATAATGAGCTGTTGCAAAGTATAGAAAGCGATAGCTGCGAGAAGAAGATCTACGCCGTAGAGGAGAACTGGGATCACTGCAAAATGCGTAGAACCAATCCAGCTTGTAAAGAAAGGGAAAAGTGTCAGCCAAAAAAGTAAATGTAAATTGGCCCAAAGAATCACGCCGGTTACTTTGTTGGTTGCGCGGATGAGATGATGGTGGTTATTCCAATAAATTCCTAGGTACACAAAACTTAAGACATAAGTCAAGAATGTAGGAATTAGCGGGCGAAGTGCGTGTAGGTCATGTCCATGAGGGGGCTGTAATCCCAACACCATGATGGTAATAATGATGGCGATAACGCCGTCGCTAAAAGCTTCCATTCTTGATGGCTTCATATCAAAGAAGAATACCTGTTAACTATTCTTCTTTGATATTTCCAAGAGTGTACTTATAGAGAGGTTCGCGCCAACGTTCTCTTTCTGGCGCTTCTCCAATTCAGTCACCAAAGCTAGAAAGACGACTGCGGTCGTCAGGGCGTCCCCCAGTGCATGATGAGGCGAATACACCGGCAGATTTAACTCTCGGGCAAGAAATTCCAAAGATGGTTCGTGGCCCGCAATCTTTTCTCCGTAGCCGCAGGCACGCGCTAGCGCGGCGGTATCAAGAACATGCGCCGGGAAGTTGCCACGGAGGTGGGGGTGAAGGAAAGCGCGTTCAATCCAAGCCGCGTGAGCAATCAGCACCTTTCCGTTCATGCGAGTTCGCAACTCCGGAATGATTTCTTTCAAAGTCTTAGCCTCTGCCAAGTCCATCGCTCGGAGGCCATGAATCTGCATCGATGCGACCGATGGGTTTAAACCAGGCTTGATCTCTTGATAGAACTGGCTGGAGCCCAATACCCGTCCACCTTGAATCTCTACCGAACCAATCGAAATGATTTCATCTCTTTGAAGATCCAAGCCTGTGAGCTCTAGGTCCAATGCAAGATAATCGATACTTTTCCAGTGGTTCGATTTCTCTACTCGGAGTCCTTTACCAATCTTGCCAGGCCACCTCATCGAATTCGCATTTCCCATTCGCCCTGCACGCGATTTTGAATCGTCGCAATTGCTCGAAAAGTTTCCCGCAGGTGTCGCCTGGTGAGCGAATCTAAGTGGTCGGGGGCAATCCAGGTGCTGGCCTGGCGCCCAGTCCTGATTGCCGCTATTTCTTCTTCAAAGACCAATTCATAGATATTGGTAAAGGAGTTAGTGAGAATTTCGGCTTCTTCAGCCAAAAGAATATTCCCGGAGACCGCGCGCTTTAGGCGATCTAACGTCCCACCCGAGACATCGCCCAGAACTATCGAAGACCAACGCGCCAGAGATGAGATTGGCGTAAGCCCACCGCTCTTTAAATTCAATTCGCCGCGGTTCTCGCCTTTTTCATCTACAACGAATTCTTTGACGAAACCAATAGGGGGCTTCTTCGCTAAGGTAAAACGTAAGGACTCGCTGAGGAACTCATGGCT
>CANCSL010000083.1 GCA_947380835.1 Actinomycetota bacterium
CAGGGACCATTCCCACGATGCCCGCGGGAAAACATGGTGGCAATCTAGATAACAACATGAACAAAATTGGTTCGACCATTCATTTGCCCGTGAAACATACAGGCGGTCTACTTTCCATGGGTGACATGCACGCCAGCATGGGCGACGGCGAGATTTGCGGAACCGGAATTGAAATTGCCGGTGATGTATTAATAAGCACTCAGCTCATAAAAGGATTGACTACTGATTTTCCCGTAACCGAGACTGACGATTCATGGATCACGCACGGTGTCGCGGTTGAAGATCTGACTTTAGCTATGAAGTTAGCCTGCGAGGAAGCAGCTGGACTTTTGGTCTCACAATGGGGATTCACCGTTGAAGATGCCTTCATCTTTCTCTCTGTTCGTGGTGATTTAGGTATTGCCCAAGCAGTACATCCCAGCTCTGGAACCGTTATCGCGAAGATGCGCGTACCTAAGATTTCAGCTTGCCCCACTCCATTTAATATCAGATAGTTTCACCACTCAGGCGAAAGGTTCAGTAATGACGACATCAACCATGAAATGGCAGCACGGAGAAACTTGGTATCGAATTGTCGGTGATCTCTCCAATGGAAAGACCCCTGTGATGGTTCTGCATGGTGGCCCCGGTGCCGGTCATAACTACACAATCGCAATCGCTGACCTCATTGCGCAATCTGGTCGCGCCGCCATTTTGTACGATCAACTTGGTTGCGGTAATTCGACTCACTTACCTGACGCACCAAAAGAATTCTGGACACCCGAGCTATTCATGGAAGAACTCACTCTCTTGACCAAACATTTAGGAATTTCCGATAGCTACTCAATCATCGGACAGTCTTGGGGTGGAATGTTGGGTATGCAATTCGCTACTCACCGTCCTGCCGGGTTAAAGGCGCTGATTGTTGCCGATTCCCCAGCCGGCATGAAAATTTGGGTTAGTGAAGCAAACAAGCTACGCGCACAACTTCCGCCAGAGGTAGAAGCCACATTGAAGAAGCATGAAGCCGCTGAAACAACTGAAGATCCTGAATATATTGCCGCCGTTGATGTCTTCTACGAGCGCCATCTCTGCCGAGTACCGATGCCACCAGATGTAGCCGAATCTTTCGCGCAAATGGCCGCCGACCCCACGGTGTATCACACGATGAACGGACCTTCTGAGTTCCACGTTGTTGGATCCCTCAAGAACTGGGATATCCACGACCAACTTCACAAAATCAACGTTCCTACTCTTTTAGTTAGCGGCGCCTACGACGAAGCCACCCCAGCCATGGTTTCCGAAATCCAGTATCGAATTCCCGACGTCGTCTGGGAACTCTTTCCTGAGTCTTCTCATATGCCACACATCGAAGAGCCAGCTCGCTTCAAGCGCATTGTGAACGCCTTCTTGGATGCCAAGACTAAATAAAGTCGACTAAGCAAATAGTTCGTACAGCGGGTTAAGGATGATGAGTTCGCCATCCTTCTCGCCCACCATGCCTTCAGCTCGAAGTTGTGCGCCTACCTTTAAGCCAGCAATGTCGCGGCGTCCAAAGAATTGCAAAGTGATTCCGCCGGTCTCATCCCAGATCTCAACTGCAAGTACTGGTGCGGAATTAGCAGATGATGATCTAATCGAGGTAACTCGACCCTCAACTTGAGCACGCTTACGCCATTGAATCGATCCGATCTCAGTGACATTTTCTGCATAGTGACTTATCGGTTCGAAATCCTCGAGTACTTCACTAGGCAACTTCTTTACCTCAATAGGTTTATCAACTTCCTGAATCGGCACATCTACCCCGCGATGCTTGGGATGAACAATCACCGATCTTTTGGTCAACATGCGATTTACATCAAAGGGAACAATGGTGGCCACCACGCGTGGAATTTGAGAGATAGGGCCGGAAATCTCTTCCGCCGTCTGATCGTGAAGTAACCGGCCTAAGAAGAAGGAATAAGTACGGCGCGGAAGGAGAAGAGTTAATTCCACATCCGGGGCATTTGTGTGACGAATCGCGTAATCCACGGCGGCATTTGGAATTCGACGATCCGGACAGTCGATGAGTTCCAATGGAACATCGTCGAGCGCGTGATTGGCCTCCCACTTTTGTTTTATGAGCTCTGCCCGGCGGTCATCCAAAACAAAGTGCACGGCTGTGAGATTTCGAGGTTTCAAGCTGCGGGCGTATCTAACTGTCCCCACTGTTGCAATATCGACGCTGTCGACTAGAACAGTCACATCGTGACGTGCAATGGTGGTTGCTCTGCCTTGAGTGTCATCGACATCCAGGACTTCTTGTTCACGAACGTACTGACGGTGAAGCCGAAGCAGAATTGCCACGGAGATGGGGAAAATCAAAACAATGAGCCAGGCACCTTCAGTAAATTTCACAACAGCGAAGATGATGACAATAGATAGAGATATAGCGCCGGAGAGGAAGTTAATGAGAAAGTTAAGGCGCCAATTCTTCATCTTTAGTGTGTGCGCACGTTTGGCCATTCCAAATCCAGCCAAGGTAAATCCGGTGAAGACTCCGATGGCATAGAAAGCAACTAACTTGTCGACATGTGCTCCGACTACCAAAAGGAGCAAAGATGCCGAACCTGCCAGCAAGAAGATTCCGTTAGAGAAAACCAAACGATGGCCGCGCTTAGAAAGTTGTCGTGGCAAGAAGCCATCTTCGGCAATGAAGTTTGCTAAGAACGGAAATCCGCTAAACGGCGTATTGGCACCCGTGTAGAGAATCAACATCGTTGAGAACTGAACAAAGAGATAGAGGACGTGTCCTAACGTGCCACGACCAAGAACTACATCGGCAATCTGCGAAATGACGGTTGGAGCGCCGCTGATATAGGGGATCGCATGCGTAGCCTTCGCTAACCAAGAAACTCCAAGCACTAAGGTGCCAAGCATCGTTGCCATGATTACGGTGGTTCGCCGCGCGTTGTTGCCTTCGGGCGCTTTAAATAGCGAGACGCCATTGGAAATGGCTTCCAATCCGGTTAAGGAAGATCCGCCATTTGCAAAAGCGCGCAGCAGAACGAAAGCAGAGGCTGCGGTGATGAGACCTTGAGAGTGACCTAAAGGAATAGTCCCGGCTGCGGGGAGCACGTGATGCAAAGTGCCTTGAATCTCTTTAATTACTCCAAGGATGATGACCAAACCAACTGAGGTAACAAAAAGATAGGTGGGCGCCGCAAACGCGCGGCCAGCCTCTTTTACCCCGCGAAGATTGCCATAAAAGAGGATCCCGATAACTCCCAGCGTGATCTCTAAAGTGAAAGGTGCCAAGCCACCAAAGGCGGAAACTAGCGCCGCCGTTCCCGCGGCAGTTTGAACGGCCACGGTCACTATGTAATCCAGCATCAAGGCTACGGCAGCTATTTGCGCCACTCCTGGACCAAAATTCTCACGCGCAACAATGTAGGAACCGCCGGTCTTCGTATAAACCATGACCACCTGGCGATAGGAGAGAGTGACCAAGACCAGGATCGAGAGAATGACAAAAGTCATCGGCATCAAGATTGAAAAACCCGCCAAACCAAATGCTGGCAGCAGTGCAATCAATATTTGTTCACTTCCATATGCCGATGAAGAGATGCAGTCGGATGAAAGAATTCCCAGGGCATATAGCTTTGTTAGGCGCTGGTGGGAAAGCGAGTGGCGATTTAGCGGGTTACCTAATATCGCACGTTTGGCTTTGTATACCAAAGGGTCACGCAGGTGAGCGTGCTCTTGCATCACCATGGGCTTTGGGGCGTCATCAATCCAGGTACTAGTCATTTTTCCTTCTAGTTAGTGCGTGGGGTTACTTCTGCTAATAGGCGATATCCGATTCCTGGTTCAGTCAGAATGTAAATCGGTAGTTGTGGGTTTGGTTCCAACTTCTTCCGAAGTTGGCTTATGTAAAGACGGAGATAATTCGTTTCTTTCTCATAGGTTTCGCCCCAGACTTCTTGCAACAACTCTTTCTGAGGAACCAACCCACCAACTCTGGAAAGCAGAGTTTCAAATACTCGCCATTCAATTGGAGTCAAGTGGATATCGGGCGAGGCTGAGTTACC
>CANCSL010000084.1 GCA_947380835.1 Actinomycetota bacterium
AATAAAACTTCTTGTTCCTGGCTCACAGTGATTCTCTCCAATCAATACGTGGCTAGCGGGGGCTGGCCAACTGAGTAAAACAGAGAGGTGAAATGTCCCTTTCGCACCAATATGAGTGAAGTATTACGGCTAAGGGGGCGCAGATACAAGCACAATTGAGATTGTTAATGAAACTTTAACAATTGGGGCAAATGGTTCTGCAAAGGGTTGGCAGGAGCGGGCTACATCGCCGATTCGAGGGCAGCGACGCGGCGCCAACGAGAGATGAGGCGTTCGTAACCTTCGCCGGCTTTGGCGCCATCGCCCGTAGAAAGGCCACCGAGGGAGAGCTGGATATCTTCGACGGAGGAATCGGCTTCGATTCCATCTTCGCCATTTTCAATCAGCGTCTTCTCTAAATAATTAGCGATCCCGCCGTAATCCAGTTCGACAATGGATTCGGCATGAAAGAGATTGAGCCACTCCAAGAGGTCTGCGATCTCTTGCTCGATGGGGCCAACGCCAAAGGAGGAGATGACTGTTTGGTGAGTAAACATGCAGCGCTGTTTTGCCTTAGAAATTGGAGCGCGCAGAATGGTGAATGCGCCTTCGTGCGAATGACCCCGCAACCGCTCGGTCGGATCAAAAAGTGAAAACCAACGAGGAGGAATCATCCACGTCTCCGAAATAATATGCGGAACTTTATCTTCGATCATTTCAGAATTGATCGTGATGGCATCTTCCATATTTTGCGGAACGAAAAAACGAGTGACTGGCGCGGGCATTGAGCCTTTAAAGGTTTCGAGCGCAGCCCAACAACGAGTTGCAGTTGACCAGGGTGAGACAAAACGCTGTCCATCGATTTCGATGATGTGAGCACCGTCGGGCTTGAGAGCGGGTGGCTCGGTGATGATGGTCCGACGCATTGCGCGCTCTTCTTCTTCGCGAGCGGTCGGCTCATGGAGCGGAAGATTAGACCAGCGCAACCGCTCGGCAGGAGCGAAGGCTGATAATGGCTCGTAAATACGGAGCGACGCGACGTAGGGAGTAGGGCGCATCTATTTATGCTCGACGGATGTAATTACCCTCTGCGAACGGGTCATCGTCATTTTCTTCTTGATCGCCTTTGACCTCACCATGGAGTTCCTTAGATAAACGCTCTAAGTCCATATCCTGTGATGAGTACTTCAAATCGCGAGCAACTTTGGTGGCTTTTGCTTTTTGCCGGCCTCGCCCCATGCGCGTGACCCCCTTACCAATATGTCCTGGTGTCGAAAATGAATAAATTCTTCAGGTGCGAAGGTTATCGCGGAAGGTAGGTGCCTTCCAACGCAGAACCAAAGTTCTCCCCAGATTGACCGTTCCTATCGCTGACAACGCCTGCGGCCCATGCTTTCATTCCCCGGGCTGAGAGGGATCTGAGCGTGCGGTCAGCCGTTTCGGGGGCCACGATGGCCACCATGCCGACGCCGCAGTTCCAGGTGCGCTCCATATCGGCCTGCGGGACGCCTCCTTGGGCGGCCATATAGGCCATCTCCAACGGGAGAGACCAGGTAGAGCGATCGAAGGTGGCAAAGAGATGTGGGGGGATAACCCGGGCCGTATTGGCAGCCAAGCCCCCGCCGGTCACATGCGAGAAGCCATGAAGGTCGCCGGCCAGAGCCTTGATCAAGGCTAGGCAGTCCAATGAGTAGATCTCGGTCGGGGTCAAAAGCACCTCACCCAGAGTCATTCCGAAGTCATCGAGGTGAGCATCTAGCTTCAAGACCTGGCTCTTCACAATGTGGCGAACCAGAGAGAAGCCGTTGGCATGGAAACCGCTGGCGGGCATGGCTATCAAAATATCGCCAGCGCGAACTTTCTCTTCACTTAATAACAAGTCGGCTTCAACCGCACCAGTGGCGGCGCCAGCAATATCAAATTCATCATCGGCCAGGAGACCTGGGTGTTCTGCGGTTTCGCCACCGACCAATGCGGTCCCGGCTTTGACACAGCCTTTGGCGATTCCGGAAACTATTTCGGCGATCCGTTCTGGAAATACTTTTCCGACTGCGATGTAGTCAGTCATAAAAAGGGGTTCGGCGCCGCACACCACAAGATCATCAACAACCATCGCAACGAGATCTTCGCCGATGGTGTCGTACTTGCCTAATGCGCGAGCGATTTCAGTTTTGGTACCGACACCGTCAGTAGATGTAGCCAGAAGCGGGCGATTGAATTTCTTGAGCGCCGATACATCGAACAAACCCGCAAAGCCTCCGATGTCACCAACAACTTCAGGACGACGAGCCTTGGCTAGGTGCGTTTTCATTAATTGAACTGCGGTGTCTCCGGCATCGATATCAACACCAGAATCTGCGTACGTGCTCATTCGTGGCGGTTCACAATCTCGAGCAGGTTCTTTCCGGCAGAAAGATCTGCGGGAATGTCGATGGGGTAGCTTCCGGTGAAACATGCGCTGCACAATTTATCTGCGGCGATGGTTGTGGCTTCGATTAGACCTTCCAGAGAAACGTAACCTAATGAATCGGCACCAATAGATCTGCGGATCTCATCGACTTCAAGTCCAGCGGCAACGAGTTCGGCACGTGAAGCAAAATCGATTCCGTAGTAGCACGGCCATTTCACAGGAGGTGAAGAAATACGAACATGAATTTCCAGCGCCCCAGCTTCGCGCAACATGCGAATCAATGCGCGTTGGGTATTGCCTCGAACGATCGAATCGTCAACAACGACGATGCGTTTTCCTTCAATGACTTCACGAAGTGGATTCAACTTTAAGCGAATGCCAAGTTGGCGAATAGTCTGGCTCGGTTGAATAAAGGTGCGCCCTACATAGGAATTCTTCACCAAACCAGCGCCATATGGGATCCCTGAAGCACGGGCATATCCGACGGCGGCAGGCGTCCCCGATTCGGGAACTGGAATAACTAAATCTGCTTCAACGGGGTGTTCCAGCGCCAAACGTTCGCCGACGGCTACGCGAGTGGCGTGAACATTGCGCCCAGCGATAGAAGTGTCAGGACGGGCCAAGTAAACGTATTCAAAGATGCAACCCTTGGGATCGGCCTCGGCCCAACGTTGCGATCGAAGGCCGTTCTCATCGATTGCAATGAATTCGCCGGGCTCCATTTCGCGAACAAAGGCAGCGCCAACAATGTCGAGAGCGGCTGTTTCGGATGCAACCACCCAGCCGTGATCTAACTTTCCAATAACAAGCGGTCGAACGCCGTTGCGATCCCTAGCTGCATACAAAGTGTGCTCGTCCATGAAGACTAACGAGAAAGCGCCTTTGAGCATTGGAAGAACCGCAAGTGCCGAACTTTCGAAGTTCTTGCCTTCTTGCGCAGCAATGAGCGCCGTCATAATTTCAGTGTCGGTAGTGGCATTAAAGCCGGCTTCGGAATGTGCACCAATCTTGGTCAAATATTCAGCCAAGTCGCCAGTGTTAGTGAGATTTCCGTTGTGAGCAAGTGCCAACGTGCCATGAGTAGTAGCGCGCAATGTTGGTTGCGCATTTGCCCAGTTAGAGGAACCAGTTGTGCTGTAGCGACAATGTCCTACGGCCAATGTGCCAGTCAATGTAGCCAAATCATTTTCGGTGAAGACCTGAGAAACGAGACCCATATCTTTGTAAACAAAAATTCTTTCGCCATCGCTGGTGGCAATTCCAGCGGATTCTTGGCCTCGGTGTTGAAGCGCGTACAAACCATAAAAAGTTAATTTGGCGACTTCTTCGCCCGGTGCCCATACACCGAAGACACCACATTCATCCTGCGGATTTTTTTCGTCAGCGAAGAGCTCGTGAGTCAATTTTCCATCTGGGCGCCGGCTCATGGTGTCATCCTAATTGTTCGGGCCAACTCTGCGAAAAGTGCTGATAAATCGGCTCTTTCGCCACTGGCATGAATGGCACCTGAGGAGATGGCGCCTTTCCAGTCGATCTCTTGGCTGATAAG
>CANCSL010000085.1 GCA_947380835.1 Actinomycetota bacterium
GTCTTTGGTTTACTCAAGACATCTGATGCGGTCAGCCCCAGCGTTGGTGCTGGCAGCGTGGCCTTCACGATGATTGCCTTCACACTTCTTTACGGAGTGCTGGCAGTAATTGAATTCGGATTAATGATCCGAACAATAAAAGTTGGACCAGAAGCGATTGTTGCACCTGACTCCAAATCCGATTCTGTCCTAACTATGGCTTACTAAGGGGTGATGAAAATGTCATTAAATTCTTTCTGGTTCGTGATCATCGCCGTCCTTTGGATCGGCTATTTCATTCTTGAAGGTTTCGACTTTGGTGTCGGAATGTTGTTGAAGTTCGTCGCTAAAGACCAAGCGGAACGACGAGCAGTGCTAACCACGCTGGGACCTGTTTGGGATGGTAACGAGGTCTGGCTACTTGTAGCCGGTGGCGCTACCTTCGCAGCATTTCCAGAGTGGTATGCAACCTTGTTCAGTGGTTTTTATTTGCCACTCTTCTTGATTCTGGTCTCACTCATTGTTCGCGGAGTTTCCTTTGAATACCGCAGCAAGTATGGAAAGGCTGAATGGCGTGGCCGTTGGGATAACGCGATTGTTATTTCAAGTGCACTCCCTGCCCTTCTCTGGGGCGTTGCCTTCGCCAATATTGTTCATGGCGTTCCTCTAGCCAAGAGCAGCAAAGGAGTTATCGAATACACCGGTGGCTTCTTCAATTTACTCAACCCTTTTGCACTCTTGGGTGGACTCACCACCTTCTTCCTCTTCGCCTCCCATGGCGCGTTCTTCTTAGCGTTGAAGACAGATGGCGTAATTCGCACCCGCGCTAATCAGCTTGCTGGCAAATTGGGTCTAGTAACCGCAGTTTTGGCTATTGCGTTCTTAGGTTGGGCAAATACATTGGTTCACAAGACCGATGTAAAACTTCTCTCTCTTGGCGTCGTGGTTGCCTGGGTAGGCGCCCTTGCTGCTCATCGAATGGGTCGCGAAGGTTGGGCATTTCTTGCCTCTGCCATCACATCGGCGCTGGTTGTCATCACTCTCTTTGCCGCCCTTTATCCAAATGTGATGCCAAGCTCGCTCAATGCGGCTGATTCACTCAATATCTTCAATGCCTCGAGCACCCATTACACGCTCAAGGTGATGACATATGTTGCGGTGGTACTGACACCTATCGTCCTGGTCTATCAAGGCTGGACGTACTGGGTCTTCCGCAAGCGCATTAGTCCAAGCAACATCGCTTCGCCAAACAGCGGAGTTTTGGACAAAATACATCCGTGAAACCATTAGATCCGCGGCTACTTCGATATTCCAGAAGTAGCCGCGGATTTGTTTTTTCCCAAGCGCTCTTGGCAGTTATCAATGCCATTCTGGTGGTCGGCCAAAGTTATGCCATTGCCACTCTCGCCTGTGCAATTTTCGAACGTCACCAGGGTTGGAGCAAACTTTCGACCAATATCTATTGGGTAGTTGCACTCTTTCTAGCCCGAGGCGCAATTGCTTTTGGCACTGAATTGATCGCCGCAAAATCTAGCGTGCGCATGCGCAATGAACTCCGGACTGGTTTGCTAGACAAGATCCTCAGTGGAAAGTCGCGCGCGATCTTCAACGAAGGTCCTGCCAATATTTCCTTGCTGGCCACTAAAGGAATTGATGCCCTGGATGGGTATTTCTCCAGATTCCTTCCGCAATTGTTCATCGCTGCAGTTGTCCCACTGGTGGTTGGTCTGGCAATTGCATCAGCAGATTTAACTTCGGGGATAATAGTTTTAGTAACAGTTCCGCTGATTCCTATTTTTGGAATTTTGATCGGGCGATTCACTGGCGCAGCTACAGAGAAGCGTTGGCAAACTCTTTCACTTCTCAGCGGTTACTTTCTCGATTTATTGACCGGTCTTCCAACTCTCAAGGTTTTCGGTCGCTCAAAGCAACAAGCAGAGCGATTGCAGCAAGTCGGAGATACTTATCGGGAAGAGACTATGAAAGTCCTCCGTATCTCCTTTCTCTCCTCTCTTGCTTTGGAGATCATCGCCACGCTCTCGGTTGCTTTGATCGCGGTATCAATAGGTCTGCGCCTAGTCGGAGGTTCGCTTAGTTTGCGAACTGGTCTCTTTGTTTTGATTTGTTCGCCAGAGGTGTACTGGCCAATTCGACAGGTGGCTCTCTACTTTCACGCTGCTGCCGATGGTGTCGAAGCCGCCAATCGTATTTTTGGAATCATGGAAGAAACCGAAACCAATGGCTCCATACGAGTCCAAGCAATTAGTGAAATCATCTGGCAGCCGTTGACGGTCACCTACCCCGGTCGTGAAATTGTTTCAATCCCAGCAGGCAGATTGCAGAGCGGAATGGTGAATTCCATTGTTGGACCATCTGGCGCAGGCAAAAGTACTTTGCTCTCTCTCTTGCTCGGATTTCATTCGGACTATGAGGGTGAGATCCAAGTTTTAGATGCTGAAGGAAGCCACCATCTTTCAGATCTAGAAGTGACGGCTTGGCGTCAACAGATTGCTTGGCTGCCTCAAGAGGTTAATTTTCCGGCAGAAAGCGTGGCCGAAGTCCTCCGTCAATCCGACCCAAGTGCCTCAGAGCAGCTATTAGTGAGCACTCTGGCCAGAGTTGGGCTCGCTCCTTCAGATCTCCCATCGGGCTTAGATACTCGGCTGGGAACGGTCCAAGAAACGCTCTCGACCGGGCAAAAGCGCAAGATTGCCCTAGCTCGTGCCTTACTGAAGCCAGCACAGATTTTGATCCTGGATGAACCATCGGCATCGGTGGACGACATCAGTGAAGAAGAGATCGCAAGCGCCATCGCTGCAGAAGTTGCTTCGGGAAAGATTGTGGTCCTGGTTTCGCATCGCGCCAATCTGGTTGGCGAGAGCGCGGTTATTGATTTTGGTGCTGCGAAATGAAAGCTATCCGCACATTAATTTATCCCGAGGCGCCAAAGATTTTGGCAGCAGCGATCATTGGCGGAATCTCCTCCAGCATGGCCGTGGGGTTATTGGCCTGTAGCGCTTGGTTGATTTCAATGGCCTCATTGCAGCCACCTATCATGGTTCTTGAGGTTGCGATTGTGGCCGTGCGTTTCTTCGGAATCGGTCGCGGCGTCATTCGATACGCCGCTCGTGTCATCGAGCATAAGAGCGCTCTTAGGGCTCTGACTTCTATTCGTGTTGCCCTCTATCGCACTATCGAAAATCAACTTCCAGCTTACTTTTCACTTCTTCGCCGCGGCGACTTACTTCGTAGGTTGGTGTCGGATAGCGAGGTAATGCAAGATCTCTGGCTGCGCATAGCGAATCCTTGGGTTGGGGCGCTTGTCTCTGGTGTCGCGGGATTGGGAATCATTGCTTATCTTTTGCCAAGCCTTTCATTAGCGCTGTCGATTCTTTTCGTAGTTGCGATGTTCGTAGTTCCGTTTATCTCATTCTTCTTCAGCACCAATGAAGAGCAGAGAGAGCACGAGCAAAAAATCTTTGATGCCATTGTTCAAGCGTGCGATTCTCTTCAAGAATCACTCATCTTTGGCTATCAGAATCGAATTCGCGGCGATATTTCAGCTGCCCAGAATCAACTCAACAAATTTGATACCAGAAGTGGCTTAGCTTCAGGACTTGCACTTTTTGCACAACATGCATTCATCGGCGCTTCGATCGTCATTTCCGCTGGATTTTCGGTAACGGCGTTCCACAACCATTCCATAGCCGGCGTCAATGTTGCAGTTCTTGTCTTACTTCCGCTGGCAATCTTCGATGGTCTCACGGGCTTGCCTGCAGCGTTTGCACGACTCTCGACCGTGCTGAATTCAACTAGGGGCGTTGATGCGCTCTTGGATTCAGCACATCAAGAGACCGAGGATTTTTCCCAGAAGTTAACCTCCATTTCTAGTGTTGGTTTTAACGAGGTTCAGCCACTTTTGCCCGGTATTGAGATCGCACCTTTTTCGGG
>CANCSL010000086.1 GCA_947380835.1 Actinomycetota bacterium
ACAACAGCGGTGTATGTGGAAAGTTGTTGGCGGGTTGGCCAGACGACTTTGCGCAGTTCGTTGATGACTTGGCGATAAAACAGGCTGATGCGACCGAAGAGACCTAATTTCTCTTCTTCCGAGCGCTTCTCTTCACTCATTCGCACTACCTCTCTCTTTTTATGAGGCTCTTTCGAACCTTCTCTTCACTTGCAGGGCAGGAGGGACTTGAACCCCCAACCGCCGGTTTTGGAGACCGGAACTCTGGCCAGTTGAGCTACTGCCCTTCGAGCGTTACTTGGGCACGACTAATCGTGACCTAATGCAAGCGCCAGAAGGAGGAGTCTAGGTGACGAGTGGCTAATCGGTAAAACTGATAGCCGACCAGGCGCTCGTCCAGGTGCTATCCCCGTGTGGCAGACTTGCCTCATTATGAGTACAGAATCAGCAAAACCTCGCGTCTCTGCCCGAATCGCTGCCATTGCCGAATCGGCAACCTTGGCAGTGGACTCCAAAGCCAAAGCCCTGAAAGCAGCCGGGCGACCGGTCATCGGGTTTGGCGCAGGCGAACCTGACTTTCCTACTCCGGATTACATCGTTGCCGCCGCTATCGAGGCAGCCGGCAAGAGCGCCAACCACCGATACACCCCGACCCCTGGCCTGCCAGAGCTCCGAGATGCGATCGTTGCCAAAACCAAGCGAGATTCTGGCTACGAAATCACAGCCGATCAGGTCCTGGTGACAAATGGAGGCAAGCAGGCGGTTTACCAATCCTTTGCGTCGATCTTGGATCCGGGCGATGAGGTAATACTGCCCGCGCCTTACTGGACCACCTATCCCGAGTGCATCAAGCTGGCAGGTGGAGTCGCGGTCGAGGTTTTCGCAGACGAAACCCAGAACTACCGGGTCACCGTTGAACAGCTCGAAGCCGCACGAACACCAAAGACCAAAGTGCTGCTCTTTTGCTCTCCCTCTAACCCAACTGGTTCGGTCTACAGCGTTGATGAAGTGAAAGCTATCGGCGAATGGGCGCTGGCCAACCATCTGTGGGTCATCACTGATGAGATTTACGAACACTTGCTCTACGACGGTGCCCAAGCCGCCAGCTTGCCGGTTGCGGTTCCCGCAATGGCAGATCGCACCATCATTCTTAATGGCGTTGCCAAAACTTATGCAATGACTGGTTGGCGCGTAGGTTGGATGATCGGACCAAAAGATGTCATCAAGGCAGCCACCAACTTGCAATCACATTTATCTTCCAACGTCGCCAACGTGTCGCAACGTGCGGCAATTGCTGCGGTCAGTGGCGATTTGTCCGCAGTTCACAAAATGGGCGAAGCATTCGATCGTCGTCGCAAACTCATTGTGTCGATGCTTAATGAAATTCCAGGAGTTACTTGCCCTACTCCACAAGGTGCTTTCTACGTTTATCCCTCTGTTAAGGGTGTTCTCGGAAAAGAGATTCGCGGTAAACGACCACAAACTTCAGCCGAACTTGCAACTCTCATTTTGGAAGAAGTTGAAGTAGCAGCAGTACCAGGTGAAGCTTTTGGACCATCTGGATATCTGCGTTTTTCCTACGCGCTCAGCGATGAAGACATTGTTGAGGGAATTACTCGCGTACAAAAACTTTTGGGTGAAGCCAAGGATTAATCCAGGCTAACGCCTATAAGTTGCACTTCTGCCTCAAGCCGAATTCCGAAAGTGGCAAGCACCTTTTCGCGTGCAGATTTTGCCAGTGCGATCAAATCATCTGCGGTGGCGCCTCCGCTATTGGAAAGAGCTAATACATGTCGCTCCGAAAATTGCGCACCCGCCAAGCGATCGCCCTTGTGCACTCCCGAATTTTCCATCAGCCAAGCCGCCGAGGTCTTTACGCGACCATTTGGTTGGGGCCAACGCGGCGCCGATTCTGGAAGTAGGGCTGCATCCTCTGCGCTAATGATGGGATTGATAAAGAAAGAACCAGCAGACCAAATGGGATCTGCCAAGCCAGCCAACATTCCTTTTTTCTCGCGCAACTTGAGAACAGTTTCACGAAGTTGTTGGATCGGAACACGAGCGCCGAGTTCGGCTCCAAGAGCATTGGCAAGTTCGGCATATTTAATGGGCAGAGACATCTCACCTCGACGAAGTTGGAAGGTCACATCCAAAATTACCCAACGGTCCCGTTCGGTTTTAAATTTAGATGTGCGATACCCAAACTCGCAATCACTGGCGGCAAATGTAGTTACTCGATCTTTCTGGCGATCGAAAGCTCGAACTCGGGCTATGACTTCAGAAACCTCATGTCCATAGGCGCCAATATTTTGAATTGGTGCACCGCCGACTGTTCCTGGAATTCCGCTAAGCGATTCGAGATTCGCTAAACCTTTATCCAATGTAAAGCGAACAAATTCATCCCAATCAACGCCGGCGGCAACGGTCACAGTTCCACCACTGCACGCATCGATTTCATAGGAATTTCCCGATGTTTCAATCCGAATGACTGTGCCTGGAAATCCTTGATCGCTAACGAGCATGTTTGAGCCGCCACCCAGAATTAAAACCGGCCGACCACTGGCGTCAGCTTCTCGGACAGCCGCTATCAGTTCATTTTCTGTCCGAGCATGAATGAGGGCAGATGCAGGTCCGCCAACGTGCAACGTCGTTAGATCGGAAAGGCTGTCCATGGTGAAAGGCTATCGCCGCGGCGACAAGATCTCATTTTTTCCGCGGAAGCGATCCAAGATTCGGTCGTAGTTCTTTTTTGATTGAACGTCACGATAGTCAGGATCGGTGTCGTAATAGCCGTGGTGGCGGGCCTGCTCTAGCGGCAGATCCATTTGAAGTAGTCGACCCTGTGTCTGTCGAAGGCGTAACGAAAATTCGATATCGGCATTTCGATAGTAAAGCGCGCGAATATTGAAGGCGCCTGCCTCCAAAGCATCCTCGCGCTTGACTGCCAAGAAATAGCTATAGAGGACATCAACTTCTCCGGGACCTTTATCTTCTGTCTCTCGCCATTCTGCTTCTGTGCTGATGAGACCACCGCGCCAACCAACGGCAGAGAACTCTCCTGCTTGCAATTGTTGAAGAACTGGGGTGAGCGCATCACCAGTAAACCGCGTTGAAGGATCCATAATTACAACGAGATTAGATGGCGAATATTTAAGCAGCGCATTCGCCGCCTCTCCCCACCCGCAGCCAGAAAGTACCTGGACCATGAAAGTTCGCTCATCGAGTTGGTCCGGTAGATCTTTGAGATCAGGAGTGCCCACAATTAGAACTGCGATGGCAAAATTGCCGTTCGAGTTAGATTTAATACTTTGAATGGCGAGCACCGCATCTTCGCAATAGCCATCAACAACCAACGCCACTGTGATTTCGAATTGCTTATCGCTAAAGGCGGGAACATCACCAATACGAGCAACCGATGGAAAGCGGGCTATCGCTCGGAAATCAAAGCCGCCTGGAATATCTAAAACTTCCCAACCTAGAAGTGCGATCTGATCTCGCAACTTGTCGGCGAGGGCAAAATCTTTTGCAGCTCTGGCTGCCTGCCTGGCTGTTCCGAGATTGATTACTTCTTGGGAGACACTCATGAGAGTGAGATTACCGCTTTAGCCATTCCTAAGACTTTTATTTCATCACAAACAGCCTGAATATCAAGCTTGGCCGTGCCATTTTCAATTGCAGAAATTTTTCCAGTTATGACGAGATTGACGGTACTTCCTGCCGGAACGACTACAGGTTTGATAAACCTGGCAAAAAATTCTTTTACCTTGTCCGATCCACCTGCAACATCTGACACATATCTTCCAGCGAGCGCCATCGTCAGCATTCCATGAGCAATGACATCAGGAAGTCCCACCGATTTCGCAAATTCTTCATTTTGATGAATTGGATTTTGATCGCCACTGGCGTTTGCATAAGCCACTAATAACGATCGATCGATGGG
>CANCSL010000087.1 GCA_947380835.1 Actinomycetota bacterium
TTATGTGGCGCAAAGACATCGTCCACCATAACTCGGTTAAATTAAGGACTGACGAAACCGCCATCGACCGGAATGGTCGTGCCAGTTACGTAACTTGCAGCATCACTAACTAACCAAACCAAAGTAGCCGCTAATTCCATTGGGTCGCCTAATCTCCCTGCGGGTGTCAGCATTTTTACGGCAGCAATAGTTTCTTTGGGCAATTGATCTGACATCTCCGAAGGAAAGAATCCAGGAGCCAGAGCATTCACGCGAATTCCTTTTCGCGAACTCCATTGCGCAGCGAGATCTCGTGTAAGTCCAATGATCGCGGCCTTGCTAGATGAATACGCTGCTTGGGGCAAGCCTCCAGTTCGCATTCCGAGAACGCTAGAAATATTCACAATCGATCCACCACCAACGTTGTGGCGTGCAAACTCCTGGGCCATCCAATAACTACCCATGAGATTTGTATCTAGAACTGATCGAAACTCTTCCGGAGTTTCACGTGTTGAAGGAACGGCCGTACCGATGCCCGCATTATTAACCAAAATATCTACGCGGCCGAATGTTTTAATTGCGAGTTCAATGAGCGCGGCACAATCTTCTGGCTTTGTAACGTCAGTTTTTAGAGAAACCCATTTTCGACCCGCACCTGTCACCAACGCACCAGTTTCTGCAAGGCGATCATCGCGTCGCGCGCCCAGTACCAAATCCGCGCCCGCCTCAGCAAGCGCTTGCGCGAAAGCCACACCCAACCCCGATGAGGCCCCCGTGACTACAGCTACTCTGCCATCGAGTTTAAAGCGATCGAGAACACCCATAAAAACTCTCCTCTTTTACAAACCCTGCTAGTAGGTTACAGAGATGGAGTTCACCTTAAGCCTAAAAACGCAGGAATATTCTGAACGCCTCAAGGAATTTATGAGAGCAGAAATATTGCCGGCGGAAAGTGTTTACCAAAGCCAGCGCGAAGCGTTGATAGCGGCAGGCAAACCCCACCATTCGCCCCAAATAGTCGCCGATTTAAAAGCCAAGGCAAAGTCCCAAGGATTATGGAATCTCTTTCTTCCCAATAGCCATCATCCCGCGCACGGGCTCTCCGTTACGGATTACGCGACTCTTGCAGAGATAACTGGTTGGTCACCTGAGATTGCCCCCGAAGTTTTCAACTGTTCTGCTCCTGACACCGGGAACATGGAAGTACTGGAAATGTTTGGAAATGCAGCGCAGCAACAGCTATGGCTGGAACCCTTACTAGAAGGAGAAATTAGGTCTGGCTTTGCAATGACCGAGCCAGATGTTGCTTCCAGCGATGCGCGCAATATCCAAACTTCTATTCAGCGAGACGGTGACGAGTATGTAATAAATGGCCGCAAATGGTGGACTACTGGGGCGATGGATCCGAGATGCAAAATTCTCATCGTGATGGGCAGAACAAATCCAGATGCCGATCAATATCACCAACAGTCAATGGTGTTAGTGCCCATGGATACCGCAGGGGTGAAAGTTGAACGGAACCTCTCAATTTTCGGTTATCAAGATCAGCACGGCCATGCTGAAATTACATTTACGGACGTTCGGGTACCTGTCTCCAACCTCATTGGTGAAGAAGGGGCGGGATTCGCCATTGCGCAAGCCCGTTTAGGACCAGGCCGAGTTCATCACTGCATGCGCGCGATTGGTATGGCAGAGAGAGCTTTAGAACTCATGATCGAACGCGCGCAATCCCGAACAGCGTTCGGCAAGGAACTCTCTCACCAAGGAGTGATTCAACAATGGATAGCAGATGCTCGGATATCTATCGAACAAGCTCGTCTTCTTGTCCTCAAGTGCGCATGGATGATCGATACCGTAGGAGCCAAGGCGGCTCGTAAAGAAGTCGCTGCCATCAAAGTCGCAATTCCACGAATGGCTGAAGCCGTTATTGATCATGCCATTCAAGTACACGGCGGAGCCGGGGTTGGCCAAGATACCGTCCTTCCCTTTCTTTACACCGGTGTTCGATCCTTGCGTATTGTCGACGGCCCAGACGAAGTGCATATCCGAGATATCGCTCGTATGGAATTGAAAGCGAAGTCCTAGAGCAATTGAACGACCTCACTGATGTACGCAGCGAAGACTCCTTTGATGTCGAGATTCTTCACCGCTGGCTTCACCATTTAATTCCCGAACTTTCTTCCCTTCCAAAAGTTATGCAGTTTCGGAGTGGCGCATCCAATCTCACCTATCTCTTGGAATATCCCGATCGTGATTTAGTGCTACGCCGACCTCCCTTCGGAGTAAAAGCTGCCTCCGCTCATGACATGCGCCGCGAAGTCTTGATCCAAAGCGAGTTGAGACCTTACTTTCCCTATGTCCCGCACATCATTGGATTTAGTGACGATCAAACAATCATGAACTCCGATTTTTATGTAATGGAACGGATCAAAGGAACTATCTTGCGTCGAGATCTGCCGGCAGGGACCACCCTTTCAGTCGATCAGGCCCGCGCTATCGGCGCTTCTATGATCCAAGGATGGGTAGATCTGCACTCGGTTGATGCCTCAATTCTGAACTCGTTTAATAAAGGTGACGGCTACGTCAAGCGACAAGTCGAAGGTTGGAGCAAGCGGTACCGCGCCGCCCTGACAGATGATGTCCCCGATGGCGAGGATGTGATGAAATGGCTAGAGCGACACCAGCCACTTGATGTAAAACATTGCGTTATCCATGGCGATTGGAGATTGGACAATCTCGTACTGAACCTAAATCAATGCAACTTGGTCGGCGTTCTCGATTGGGAATTGGCCACAGTTGGCGATCCTTTAATGGATCTGGGTTCCAGTCTTGCTTACTGGATAAATGTCGATGACCCCGTCGAATTTGCCAATCTTCGTCGACAACCAAGCAATGCGCCGGGAATGCCAACAAGAAAAGATATTGTTGAAAGTTATCTCGAACGCTCGGGCATCACCTGTGACGACTTCACATTTTATGAAATTTTCGGGCTCTTTCGATTAAGTGTCATCATTCAACAAATCTGGATTCGATATCGATTGGGACAAACCACTAATCCTGCCTTCGCAGATTTTGGAAGCGCTGTCACGGTGCTCATTAATAGAGCTAGGAGTCTGATGAAATGAGAGCCGGACGTCTAACCGTATCTACGAGATCTTTTGCCATCGTGGAATTGCCGAAACCAAAACCGCAGGAAAATGAAGTTCTGATCAAAGTAATGGCTGCTGGGGTTTGCCTCTCTGATGTGCATTTCTTGGATGGAACCCTTATCTCCGGCTCTCTAAAAACTGATGAAGTTACCTTGGGCCATGAAGTGGCCGGCGTTATTGAAGAGGTTGGGTCATCTATAGCGGACTTTAACGTGGGCGATCATGTGGTCATGGTTGCAGGAATCCGCGACCACAACGGAAGGCTCCATACTCAAGGCTTTGACTACGACGGTGGATTCGCTGATTATGTACTTTGTCGCTCTGAGAATCTCGTTCGTATCCCCTCATCATTTTCTTTTGAGCAGGCTTGCATCATTCCCGATGCAGTATCAACTCCTTGGGCAGCAATAACTCAAACGGCGCAAATGCAAAACCATCACAACGCAGTCGTCTTCGGCGTAGGCGGATTGGGATTCCACGCGGTTCAATTACTGAAAATTATTGGTTGCTTAGTGGTGGCAGTCGACCCATCTGAATTTGCCCGCGATCGCGCTCTCGCGGTGGGAGCCGATTTTGTCTTTGACTCGACTGACCCAGATCTAATTTCCAAAATTAGATCAGCGACATTCGGAATCGGAGCCAATGCCGCATTTGATTTTGCCGGAGTCTCATCGGTGCGAAAATCAGCTCTCTCGATGCTGGCCGAAGGCGGAAAATTGGTCATCGTTGGCATCGCAAACGAGCCGATAATTATTCCCAGCGATATGGCCTTCACCTA
>CANCSL010000088.1 GCA_947380835.1 Actinomycetota bacterium
CCTACTTGGAATATTCACAAATACTTTCTCGGGGCAGATGGGCAAGGCCGAGATGTCATGGCTCGCCTCTTGTATGGCGGCCGAAACACCTTATTCATAGGTACTTCAGCCGGTCTGATCACCATCATTCTTTCTTTACTTATTGGGCTAATTGCTGGCTATCGCAGAGGTTGGGTTGATGCAGTCCTTAGCCGAATCCTCGATGTGATCTGGGCCTTCCCGGTTTACTTATTGGCCATCAGTCTTTCGGTGGTGCTACTTACCTCCGGTTTAAAAATCGGTTTCCTCCACTTTGGTCCGGGTTCGATGGCCCTCCCTATCACCATTATCGGAGTTGTCTACATTCCCTATGTTGCTCGTCCGATACGTGGTCAAGTTCTGGCAATGCGGGAACGTGAGTTTGTCCGGGCTGCAGTCGGAACAGGTGCCAAGCACTCCACGATTGTCTTCCGCGAAATTCTTCCCAACGTGATGCCGGCAGTTTTGGTCTTCATTCCCATCATGATTGCGCTCTCCATGCTGACTGAATCAGCCCTCTCCTTTCTTTCTATCGGCGTCCAACCGCCGTCAGCGTCGTGGGGCACCATCATTAACGATGGGCTAGCCCTGCTTTACACCAGACCTATTGTGGCTCTTGCGCCTGGATTAATGATCGTGCTTACAGCCGCAGCCCTGAACCTGTATGGCGATGCGGTGCGCGATGCACTCGATCCTAAAACGAGAGCACGAGGCGACTAATGCTTTCCTTTGTTGCCAAACGCTTTAGCGCCATGATTTTTGTGCTGGTATCAATTTCGATATTGGTCTTTCTTATCTTTTTTGCTACCCCTGGTGTTGATCCAGCTGCCCGTATCGCCGGTCGAAATGCCGATCAACAGACATTAATGCAGGTTCGTGCCTCCTTTGAACTCGATAAACCGCTTCCTGCACGATATCTATCGATGATGAAGCATCTCTTCGTAACCCAGGATCTAACTTCCTACGTCAACCGCGGCGCAAAAGTGTTACCTCAGCTCTTTCAGGCGATTCCAGCGACGCTCTCCCTCGTCGTAGGTGCAGCTTTAATTTGGCTTCTTGTAGGTATTTTCCTCGGCGTCTTTGCTGCCAGTTCAAAAAGAAAATGGATTGACCCGACAATTTCAGTTCTCGGGATTATTGGCATATCTCTTCCCGTTTACTGGTTAGGCGAGGTCGTCAATCTCATCACTCAATCCAAGCTCCATAACAGCGTCTTTAAATGGGTTCCAGCGCTTGGCTATGTCAGCCTTACGACTAATCCATGGCAATGGTTCCTGCATTTGCTCTTCCCGTGGCTGACGCTGGCGTTGCTTTATGCCGGTATTTATATTCGAGTGCTTCGGTCAGAAATCCTCGGAGTGATGAAAGAGGATTACATTAAAACCGAACGCGCAAAGGGCGCTTCGGAAAAACGGATTCTGTACAAGCACGCTACTCGCATGAGTTTAATTACCATCGTCTCGCTTTTTGGTTTGGACTTCGGAGCGCTTGTTGGCGGTTCGGCACTCTTAACTGAAGTCGTCTTTGGAATTCAAGGAGTCGGAAAATTGACCTTTGATTCATTACAAAACTTTGACCTGCCCGTAATTATGGCAACAGTTATGTACGCATCGTTCTTTGTCGTCTTTATGAACGCTCTGGTTGACATCGTCTATGCAGTGCTAGATCCGCGGGTGCGTCGTGTCTGAAAAATTACTTGAAGTTCAAGATCTGTCGGTTTCATTCCAAACCCGCCGCGGCGAAGTCAAAGCGGTCAACCACCTCTCCTTCTCGCTCAATAAAGGTGAAACACTCGGGATCGTCGGCGAATCTGGTTCAGGCAAGTCTGTATCAATGAATGCTGTCATGGGATTAGTGCGGGACTCCAATGTCACTATTTCGGGAAAAGTACTTTTCAATGGGGATGATTTGTTGCAGAAGAGCGATGAAGAACTTCGCGCAATCCGCGGCAAAGAGATTGCCATGGTTTTCCAAGACCCGATGACCGCATTGACTCCGGTGTATACCGTCGGGTGGCATATCGTCGAGCAAATTCGCCTTCATACCCAGATGACCAAAGAGCAAGCCAAGAACCGCGCCATTGAAATTTTGGACGAAGTTGGTATTCCTGATCCAAAGCGTCGCGTCGATCAGTACCCCCATGAATTCTCTGGCGGAATGCGTCAGCGAGCAATCATCGCCATGGCCCTTGCTCTAAACCCTGCACTATTAATTGCTGATGAACCTACAACGGCGCTGGATGTCACGATTCAAGCTCAAATTTTGGATTTATTAAAGAAACTTCAAAAGACCCATAATTCATCGATCATTTTGATTACGCATGACATGGGCGTTGTCTCTGAAATTGCCAACGAAGTATTAGTTATGTACGCCGGTCGCATGGTGGAAAGATCCTCCAAATCAGTCCTTTTTAAGCACCCCCAGCATCCCTACACACAAGGTTTGATGAACTCTGTGCCTCGCTTGGACCGCCCGCGCAGCGATCGGCTGGAGGCTATTCCTGGTCAACCTGCCTCTCTCCTTAATCTTCCTTCCGGTTGTGCTTTCTCCAATCGTTGCGCTCAAGTACACGCTGCCTGTACGCAGACTCCGGTGTTTGTCGCCGATTCCAATGGATATGGCGCAGCCTGTTTCTTAGTAGGTGAAAAATGAGTAATCCCATCCTTTCGATTCGCAATCTTTCCAAGAATTACATTCTTGGTGGCGCATTCACTAAAAGAGGCGAAGATGTAGTTCACGCCGTCGAAAAAATTAATCTAGAAATTATGGAGGGTGAGACCCTCGGGATTGTTGGCGAATCTGGTTGCGGCAAATCCACCTTGGGACGAATGATCGTTCGTCTAGAGGAGCCAACAGGCGGCGAGATTATATTTGAAGATATCGATCTGGCCAGCGAAAGTAACCGTTCACTACGTACCCACCGCAAACGTTTCCAAATGATTTTCCAAGATCCCTATGCTTCTTTGAATCCACGTCGCCAAATAGGGAAAATTGTTGAGGAACCACTTCGTGTTCACGGAGTAAGTAAAGAAGAGCGCAAGCGGGTTGCTCAAGATTTGCTTCGCCGCGTTGGATTAGATGCCAACGCCTACGAAAAGTATCCACATGAGTTTTCTGGTGGGCAGCGCCAACGCGTTGTTATTGCTCGGGCTCTGGCTCTCAATCCTCGATTGGTCGTTGCTGACGAGCCGGTTTCGGCTTTGGATGTTTCTATCCAAGCCCAAGTCCTTAATCTCTTTAAAGACCTGCAAAAAGAATTTAACTTGACCTATGTATTCATCGCTCATGATCTAGGAGTGGTCCGCCATGTATCTGATCGCATAGCGGTTATGTACTTGGGCAAGATTGTTGAACTTGCTGATGCCAATGATCTTTATGAGCACCCGATGCATCCATATACAAAGGCGCTCCTATCAGCCAATCCTCGAATGGACGATTCAGATACACGCGAACGTATTATTTTAAAAGGCGATATCCCCAACCCCATTAATCGCCCGTCAGGCTGTGTGTTCAATCCACGTTGTCCTAAAGCTCAAGAAATTTGTAAAACCGAATCTCCACAATTGATCAATATCGGAAAGCGGCAGGTCTCTTGCCACTTCCCAGAATAAGAACCCAAGGAGCAGATGACATGACCACCCCAACGGTAAAAATCAGCAAGGACCAACACATCTGGGCATATTCAGCCGATATGGAAGCCGTGGTGACGGTTGATCCAGGCACGGTAATCGAGATTGAAACTTGGGATTGCTTCACGGGTCAGGTCCAAACCGAGGCGGACACCATTGCCAGCCTAGATATTGCCCGCGTCAACAGCGCTACCGGACCGATTTTCGTGCGTGGTGCCGAGCCGGG
>CANCSL010000089.1 GCA_947380835.1 Actinomycetota bacterium
ACTGATCCAACGGGAACCGGTTGGTATGCCTCTACTGGTTACGAAAATGGCGATAACTGCGCTTGGTTCTTTGGCAGCCCTAGTGGAGCGACCCTGAGCGCCCCCCTCAACATCACCAAAGTCGCTTCAGGTTACGTTGGAACCACCAAACGAGCTGGATACGTTACTTATACCGTCGCAAACTCGCTCAAAGTGGGCCAACTTGCTCAAATCGCGGGCGTAGGGAGTACCTATAACGGCTACTTTATGGTCGCTGCGGCTACCGCTAACTATATCGTCGTCGGAAATTCGACTACTGCTACCGGCGCCACCAATGGCACTGTCAGTGTTCTCGATCCCACTTGGTTCAACCAAACCATCAACGACCATCACTACGCACTCCAATTGGAATGGTCTAATGCCGCAAATAACGGCACCGGTGGTTGCGTCGCAACCGGTCTTTAAATTCCGCGCCGTCGAACAAGTTCGGTCGTAGACTAAATACATGGCCGAACTTCTTCGAACCGGAGATACCGTCACTCTGCAATTAAGTCGATGGGAAGAAATTGGCGCGCTCCATAATTCGCCAACAATGGAAGTCTCTCAATACGTCTCCATCCGCCGGTACGAAAATCTCTGGTCGCGCGGAATCATCCGCGGGATTCGAGCACCTGGCACAGGAATATTCCTTTTTATTTTGCTTGGAACCATTCGGCATCGTCACGGAAAAGATTTCACCGCGATCTACAGACGCCGCCCTGGCTACGTCATTGAAATTGAAGGCAGCGAATTTAAGCGTTGGTTATTCACCAGCGATAAAAGTGAAGAGTTAACCAAACTTATCTTTGATTAAGAGCGCTCGAGTTCCATATCGATGGCACCGCAAGGACATTCGTTGGCACAAATTCCGCATCCCTTGCAGTAATCCAGATTGATCTCGTACTTTCCGCCCTCTAACTTGATGACTGCGTTATCAGGGCAGACACCAAAGCAGTTATCGCACCCAAAACAGTTTCCGCACGATAGGCAACGCCTTGCCTCAAAGACTGCAGTCTCTGCATCCAGCCCTTGAACGACTTCGGAGAAGTTAGAGGCACGACGTGCCGCATCCAACTTTGGTCGCACCGTCTTAGGAGCGTCGGAGTAATACCAAGTATTTAATTTGTCGAAAGAAGCGAGTTCCGGACGAAGCGCGTGAACGAATTTCTCGCCTTGCAGCCACGAATCAATAGCGCGAGCAGCTTGCTTGCCGTGACCAATCGCATTGGTTGCGGTGCGCTCTCCTGGAACAGCATCTCCTCCGGCGAAAAGCCCGATTCGCCCAGTCATCAAATATTCATCGACTTCGATGACGCCATCTTCGACTTTGATTTCTTTCATTCCTTCAATGACCGAAAGATCTACTTCTTGGCCCAAAGCCAAGATGACCGAATCGGCATCTAGATCTTCAAATTCGCCAGTTGGTTGCGGGAAGCCTTTCTCATCCAAAGCCATCTTTTCGATAGTTACTTTGCCTTCATCGACGCGCGAGACCGTAGATAGCCAGCGCATAATGATGCCCTCATCTAGCGCCTCTTTGAGTTCAATCTCGTGAGCCGGCATTTTTTCCTGGGTGCGCCGATAGACAACGATCGCTTCGTAAGCGCCTAAACGACGTGCAGTTCGTGCGGCATCCAAAGCAGTATTTCCACCGCCATAAACGACAACCCGACGACCCAACATAGGTGGTTGGCCATCGGCGGTCATGTGCAGAACTGAGACCGCGTCTAAAATTCGAGCCGTGTCCCCGGCGGGAATAAAGGCGCGCTTACCTAAGTGAGCACCGATGGCGAGGAAGACCGCGTCAAAACCTTCTGCAAGAGCAGCTTCTGCGCTCTCGACCTTGGCATTGCATTCAATCGTGACGCCCATATTTACGATGCGCGAAATTTCAGCATCTAATACTTCGCGTGGCAAACGATAGGCCGGAATTCCGTAACGCATCATTCCGCCGGCAGCGGCGGCGCTTTCGCGAATGGTGACGGTGTGGCCGCGCATGGCCAAGTGGTATGCCGCTGAAAGTCCTGACGGACCAGAGCCAACGATCAATATTTTCTTTCCAGTTGCTGGGGCTGTGATCTTAAACTGCCATCCCTGTTTGATCGCTTCATCACCGAGGAAGCGTTCAACCGAGTTGATACCAACGGCTTCGTCTACTTGTGCGCGATTACACGCAGTTTGGCAAGGGTGATAACAGATGCGACCCATGATTGCAGGCAAAGGATTGTCTCGAACTAAATTGCGCCAGGCTTGTTCGTAATTTGCAGCTTCGCCTTCATATAACCAACCCTGAACATCTTCACCTGCGGGGCAGGCATCGTTGCATGGTGGCAGGCGGTTGACGTAGACCGGGCGCTCGTTGCGCCAAGAACCGGTGTGGTTAGCAAGGGAGGAACCAATGTTCAGCGTGATTGCAAAGGGCTTATCCACGGGAAACCTCTTGATCTGCAGGCAATTGCGTTGCTTCGTTAACTAATTTGTATTTAGCAATATTGCGATCGGCGATGGCTTGAATCGCGATCAATTGTTCTGGATGAGCTTTAGGACCAAACAAATGCGCAAAGCGCTTCTGTGGTTTCAAATATTCATCGACTTTAACCAGGCGACGAATTGGTTTGGTTTCGGTAACTTCGCCATATTCGGCTTCAAAGACTGGGAACAAACCAGACTCCTTAGCCAAGCGCGCCAATTGAATTGTTTCCTCCGACCTGGATCCCCAGCCCAGTGGGCACGGCACCAAGATATGCAGGTATCTGGCGCCACGGAAAGTCATGGCTTTCTTGACCTTCTCTTCTAAGTCGTGCAGATCGGCAACGGTCGCCGTGGCAACGTACGGAATTCCGTGAGCCATTGCGATGACCGGCAAGTTCTTGCCTTGCGAAAAAGAAGCGCCAGGGTTGGCTCCGACAGCATGGGTGGTGTTGGTGCGTGCGGCAGGTGGTGTGGCACCTGAACGTTGGACGCCTGTGTTCATGTAGGCCTCGTTGTCGTAGCAGATGTAAAGCACATCATCATTGCGCTCAAACATTCCAGACAACGGACCAAAACCAATATCGACGGTACCGCCGTCGCCACCTTGGGCGATCACCCGAATATCGGTCTTGCCCTGCGCGCGAAGTGCGGCAGATACACCAGTTGCAACTGCGGCGGCATTTCCAAAGAGTGAGTGCAGCCAAGGCAAACGCCAAGAAGTTTCAGGATATGGCGTGGAGAAAACTTCTAAACATCCGGTGGCGTTAACTGCGACGATCTTGCCATCGGTGGCAGCCATTGCCGCATCCAGCGCGTACCTGGCACCAAGTGCTTCGCCACATCCTTGGCAGGCGCGGTGACCGGAAGTTAAAGAGTTGGTACGGCCCGGACGGGATTGCTCGGAAAGTTGTTCTTCGGCAAGTAGACGGTTACCGACTGCGAACGATCCGACCTGATAGAACTTCAATGGTGTGCTCATCGTCGACCTAAATCTTTCAGGAGGTTTTCTGCCATTGGCCCGGACCGTCTTTCGCTCTTATTGCGTTCCATCTCGCGCTGAATCAATTCTTGGTTGAGATCAGTGAAGGTCAGATCTGGCATGGTGCCATCAAAAGCGCTTTGGATGAGGTTGCGAATGAGTTCGCGAGTAATCGGGCGACCACCAAGTCCGGCGATCGCAGTAGAAATTGGAATCGATGTTCCGCCCATCGCGGTGCGAACATTCGATGACACAATTCCACCGATACCAGGGGCAAAAGCTCTTTCGACCACAACAATCTTTTGGGCGTTTTTCAATTGACCATGGACGGCATCCAATGGGAACGGACGGAATGAAGTAATCCCCATGACGCCGAC
>CANCSL010000090.1 GCA_947380835.1 Actinomycetota bacterium
TCATCTGAAGAAGGCGAAGATGTCTATCTCGCCGCTGCAGCCCTGCCCGAAGGAATTACCTCGGTCAAGCCCGGCACCAAGCTTGATTTCGGAATTGTTGAAGGCCGTCGTGGTCCTCAGGCCCTTTCGGTTCGGATCATCGAAGCGCCGCAATCAGTTGTAGCTAACACACGCATTAATCCTGATGACTTGGCGACGATGATCGAGGACACCATCAAGATTTTGGACAAAGTGGGCAACGGTTTGCGCCACGGACGTCATCCGCAGGGACCAGATGCTGAAAGATTAGCGAAGGTTCTTCGTGGCATTGCTGGACAAATCGAAGGCTGAATAGCCTGAAGATTTAGTCTGGCGAATGTAGATTGCTGGACAAATCGAAGGCTAGTTTTTCTCTCTTCGATACCGCTTGACCATAAATCTCAGCCCATTGAGTCCCAGAAGTATGCCTACCACGCAGATCCACGCTGCATTTGCTGATGCGCCAACCGCTAAAGAGATGACTAGCGCAACGGTCCAAGCGATGGTTCCGGCAATGATGACTACGATTGAACTCTTCACGGGCTAAAGCATAATCACGGCAGGACTATCCTTCGTAGGTGGTGTCTGAAACGGGGTCTCTGAGATCCTTCAGGCATAGAAATTTTCGAATCCTCTTCGCGGCAAATGCCGTTTCCAACATAGGCACCTGGGCGCAACGCATTGCTCAGGATTGGTTGGTTCTGGAATTAACGCACAACAGCGGACGAGATCTTGGTTTGGTCACGGGTTTGCAGTTTTTACCTTCTTTATTACTGAGCATGTATGGCGGGGTTCTCGCTGATCGTTTCAACAAACGAAGATTGCTCTTGATCACCAATCTTGGTGCCGGCCTCTCATCCTTGCTCTTGGGTGGACTAGTCGTTTCCCATAACATCCATATTTGGCACGTGTATCTCTTGGCCCTAATTCTCGGAATTTTCAACGCCATCGACAACCCAGTGCGTCAAAGTTTTAATTCCGAAGTCGTAGGAAAAGGCGATGTCGCCAATGCCATCAGCCTCAATTCCGCAAACTTCAACGCTGGCCGTTTGGTTGGCCCTGGCCTTTCTGGACTCTCGATCGCGTGGTTTGGGACCGGACCTTCTTTTCTCCTCAACGGTGCTTCCTATCTTGGTGTCCTTTTTGCCCTATATAGCATTGATGAATCCAAGCTCCATATCGAAAAAGAACCCAAGCCAAATGCCAAACTCTTCGAGGCATTCCGTTATGTAAGGCGCCGTCCCGACATCCTGGCCATCATGATCACGGTCTTTTTTGCCGCCACCTTCGGGCTAAATTTCCAGATTTTCAACGCCTTGATGGCCACCAAGATCTTTGGCAAAGGAGCGGCCGTTTTTGGGGGATTAGGTAGCATTTTGGCAATCGGCTCGCTCGCTGGGGCGTTGATCTCGGCCAAATTGGACCTCAAGCACGGTCCGAGATTTATTACCTTTTTCGCGGCTTGCTTTGGTGGCGCCGAAGTCATTCTTTCCGCCGCACCTTCTTATTTAACTTATGCCGCTCTCCTTCCGGTAGTCGGCTTTTTTGCCTTGACCACCCTGATCGCAGCCAATTCCTTCGTTCAAATCTCGGCCGACCCGGAAATACGCGGACGTGTGATGGGCATTTACCTTCTGGTTTTTATGGGCGGAACGCCGTTTGGATCTCCACTGATCGGCTGGATGTGCGGTCTCATCGGTGTGCGTGAAACAGTCGCGTTCTGTGGCGGTATTACTGTTATTGCCTCGCTCAGCATGTATGCGATTGTCAGAAGGCGAACGATTCGCAATAGTGATTGAGCCGTGATTGTCCCGCGAACTTATCTTGAGGACTGGACAGTAGGTTTAAACAGTTAGTTCAGAAACTAATAGTTTTTATCGCATTGGGACACTTTATGCATAGCGGGCCGGGACGCCCGCTGTGCATGTTTGCTGGACGGGGACATCCAAGTGAACGTAGGACGACGTATTGGCAAAGCCATAGCGCTTGCTTTGTCGTTCTCTCTTCTTCCAATCGTCGCACTTTTTAGCGCTCCTTCTGCTCATGCCTTGGGCGCTGCATTCACGTGCGACAGCACTTTCTACCAAACATCCAGCGGTCTGCTTTATAAGTTGAACATTCCCGCTTATACCTATAGCCAAGTTGGAAGTTCAAGCGTCACCGGTATCAACGGATTTGGTTGGAACTCAACAGATAACTACGCCTATGGAAATGCCGGAGCAAGCGCGCTTGAAGTAATTGATGGCAGCGGGCTGATGTCGTCGGCTGGCGCTATTTCACCGGCGCTCACTAGCACCTCTGGTGGCGATTTCATTACAGGTGACACCATGATCACCGTAGGAGCTGCTGGCACGATAAATAAGATTGTATTGAATCGAACTGGAGGTGTAGTTACAAGCGGAACTTCCTCTGTAATCACTGCGACTGGATTGCCAGCTACAAAAGATATTGTCATTCTTCCAAACGGAACTGGATACACCGGTTACGACCTCGAGCAGAACGTGCTTTACATACTTGCCATAAATTCTGCAATTACGACGGCGACCGTAACCACCAAGACCGTAACAGGATTGTCCATCACGACCGGAACTTACGGTGCTCAGTACGCAGATGGTCAAGGAAATCTATATTTCTTTGACAACACTTCGCACAATTTGTATGAAATTACTTCTGCACAGCTATCTCAAGCATCTCCAGCAGCAATAAATCTTGCGACTACTGCCTTAACGACTTCGCCGAACGATGGTTTTAATTGCAAAACAGGCACGAGTCCTTTTGCTCCACAAATGACGGTGGCCTCAACAATCTCCAACGTCACTTCTACAAGTGCTTTTGCGACCGGAACTCTTGTTACAAATGTTTACAGCGTGGCTTCAAATCAGGCTCAAATTTGCTACAACACAACTGGAACTAAGTCGACGACTATCGGTCCAACCTATGGACTCCTGACTGGAGCGACGTGTGTGGCCACGCCCAGTTCATTTGGGGCGAGCACGAGTGCTCAGAATTTCACCGTTCCTCTCACGGGACTCTCGCCTGGAACGACATATTATTTTCAAGCAACAGCTAATAATTCAAATGGTTTGGTCGGATATTCACCAGTTTCAACATTTACAACTGCTGTAGTTCCTACTTTTGTGTCTGTTTCACCATCTTCTGGAACTCTTTCGGGTGGAACTGCAATCACGATCACTGGCACCAATTTCACGGGAGCCACTGGCGTCACAATTGATGGTGTAGCAGTAACCAGTTTTACCGTGGTGAACGCAACTACGATCACTGCGGTGACCCCCGCAGGAACGAGTCTCGGTGCGAAAAATATTATTGTCACCACTCCTGGAGGAACAGCAACTGGTCCCGGCGCGTACACATATTTTGCATCGGTATTTTTCAACGGAAACGGTTCAACTTCCGGGTCTATGACGACAGAAACTGGAAATGCTGCAGCAAACCTAACGACAAATACATTCACAAAGACGGGATCAATATTTACTGGTTGGAATACCGCCGCGAATGGAACTGGAACTTCTTACGCTGACGGAGCCAATGTTCCTTTCACGTCTGATTTAACTCTTTACGCGCAATGGCTCGGTCAACCCACCATCACCTCCGTTGCCGCAACCTCAGGTCCTCTTGTTGGCGGCAATACCGTCACCATCACCGGTACTAACTTCACCGGTGCAACAGCTGTCTCCATCGGTGGCGTCGCCGTCACCAGCTTCACCGTCGTCTCTGCCACCTCGAT
>CANCSL010000091.1 GCA_947380835.1 Actinomycetota bacterium
CCATTACGCGATGTTGTCCTTCTTTTGCTTATAGATTGCTGTGACTATCCAAATCAAGGATTCTTAGGATCAAAACCCCACGCTTGATCGCCATGGCGTTCGATAACCCAGCAGGAGTAATCAATCAAGGCTGGGTTTGTGAAGATACGTGCGCCATCTTTACCAGCAACCACTAACGCCGTGGCAAAAGCATCTGCCAAACCGCCATCGGGTCCCATCACCGTGGCACTTCGCGCACCAATTGCAATGAGTCCAGTATGAGGATCGCGGATATGCGCGCCGCGTTCGTATGTTCCGGATGTAGCGATTGCACCGTCCATAATCTCGAAAACTTTGACGATGGTACGTGCTTCTTCCGGATGGCGAATACCCACCGACCATGGCTTGCCGTTTTCAAAACCGCCAGCCAACGTCAGATCGCCTGCAGAATTTACTTGAATATTTTCGGCGCCATGTTTCTTCAAAATGGCTACGGCGCGATCAGATGCCCAACCCTTAACATAACCAGAAGGGTCGAAGCCCCCTTCGACGCACCACGGGTCGAAGGAGCCTTCGCTGAGCTCTCGCGCCGCAAGGCACAAGTTCCAGACTTCCTGTAAATCATCTGGACAATCCGTAATTTTAATTTCTCCGCGGCGCAAGCGCGAGACAAATGAGTGTGATTTGTACGTCGAAAAGACCTCGTCGACCTCTTTAACGAAGACCTCGACTTCGGCTAAACCGGTTTGTAATTCTGGAAGCCCTACCTTTGTCGAGGCAACATCGACATAGATGATGGTTCCCCAGGTTTCAATCTCTGCTTGGGTGCGAACGCGAGCCAAAATTAAATCCCTGCTTTCGCAATCGCAGAGGCAAGTGATTGCTTCCAGCTGCCTGAGGTGTATGAAGCCCCGCCGACACCTTGGATGTTCGCCGAATTTGCTGCAACGGTCTCTTGAATCAAATAAGGAACAGCTTGAGTGTTAATCTGCTTCGATCGGTAATCCTGGTTGGGATACTGCAGCGCCTTAGCTGCCGTGATTTTGCCGTTAACCACAGTGATCTGAACTTGGACAGTTCCAAATTGATTGTTATACGCAGATCCGGCAAAGGTGCCGCTCTTACCCGTAGTTGTGGCCGGAGTCGTGGCCTTCTTGGTTGAAGTGGCTTTAGGAGTGGCAGTCGAAGTTGTTGGCAAGGCGGTAGGCGTGGAGAGCCCTGTGCTTGGGTTAAAAATTGCAGGCGGAGTGATGAGGAAGATTCCGCCAACGCCAACAACACACCCGCAGGCAATGAGCGCCGAACGCTTAACCATTACATGCCTGCTTGCTTGAGTGCAGATTGCAAAGAAATGTACCAACCATAGGAAGTGTAGGAAGCCCCACCTACTCCATTGATATTCGAAGATTGGGCGGCCAAAGTTTCTTGACGCAAGACTGGTTCGGCAAAGTTAGCGATTTGTTGGGAACGACGATCTGATGGCAAGGAAACAAAATGTGCATCCGTTATTCGACCATTGACGACAACGATCTGCATCTGAAAAGTACCGTATGGATTTTGTGACCAAGCCGAACCAGTAAATGTTCCAGATTTTCCCGTAGGCGCCGCAGTAGTTTTAACCGGAGCGGGAGTTGTCTTTGTTGGCGTGGGTGTTGGTGTCGCAGCCGCTTGTGTAGGAGTTGGCGTTGGAGTCGTTGCGGTCTGACCTGATCCGCCTGTCTTTATGGCCGCAGGAGTTTTTGTCGCCTTCGGTGTTTTTTTAGTCGTAGCTTTCTTCGTTGTTTTGGAAGTAGCTTTCTTCGTTTTGGCAGGTGTTGCTGCTTGGGTGGCGGCCTGAGTAGGAGTCGCGGCTTGAGTTTGCGGAGCAGCCTGTGTTGGGGTGGCACTGCTACCGGTCGTGACCGATCCAGTGGATTGTGGAATGCCACCAAGAGCACCTAAAGAAGAAGAGGTCGTGAAAGCGGGTGGTGTTATCGAAAGAACAGCACCGACGCCACTAATGGCGCCTACGCCTATTAATAAACCACGTTTCATTGAAAAGTATCTCTCTACTTAAACCGCATGAAATTCGAAGGCTTCATCATGGAAGCGATTCTTGGGGATACCGCAAGCCAAAGCCGCCTCGCGTACTGCTTCTACCAATGGCGTTGGGCCACAGACATAGACATCGGAATCTCTAAAGGCGGGGACGAATTTCATGATGTATTTAGCGTTCATTGGATGAGTTTGGCGATTCCCGACCAGGTAATGCACCCGGGCACCGCGGGCATCTGCCAACTCATCCAATTCCTTACGCAAAACCAAATCTTCTTCTTTCGAGGCACGGAAGATCACGTCAATGCTCTTGGTCATATCGAACTCTTCGAGAAGTGCACGAAGTGGTGTAATTCCAACACCTCCGCCAACAAGAACAACGTGTCCGCGAGTGGCTTTATCGGCCACAAATGTTCCGTAAGGTCCTTCGAAAAATACTCGTGTGCCGGGCTTTAATTTCTTGATCGAGCTAGATGCATCGCCCAACTCTTTCACCGTTACCCGCATGTAATGCGACGTAGGTGCGGCTGATAAAGAATAGGGATGCGAGATCCACCATTGGCCAGATGTCATAAAACGCCATCCAAAGAATTGTCCGCCTTGAGCGCCCAGCTTTTCCAAGTTGCGCCCGCGCATCACGATTGAAACAACACCGGGACCCTCGACCACGATTTGTTCAACACGAAGATTGTGACGCAGCGAGCGCACTGTTGGTATAACGATTCGCCACAAAATAATCGTTGCTGCAGCGACGACATACAAGGAGATCCAGTACAGCTTATTGAGCGGGTGATTAATAAACATTGGCCCAGTCAAAATTTGGTGCATGAAGGAAAGTGCAATCGCCATGTAGGTGTAGAGGTGAATGGTCCACCATGTTTCGTAGGACATCTTGGCGCGCGCCTTCTTATAAGAAGAAATTCCCGCAGCAGAAAAGAACAAGAAACCAACAAAGCCTGGAAGCATCCAAGGGTAATGAATAACCAACCGATACAACTCGATCGCCATAGGTGCGCGATCCGGGCCGGCATATCCCAAAGTTACGAAGAGAACGTGAAAAGTTATTAAGTACATGGCGTATGGCCCCATCTTGCGGTGCCAGATAACCAAGCGATCGTGACCTACGGACTTTTCAATCCAGGAAACTCGAGAAACTAATACCAGTCCTACCAAGGCCAGGTACGAACCCAACAAAGCGCAGATGCGCGAGATGGAGGTGATGACTGAATAGACCGATGACCAGTCGTGTTGAGTGGTTGTTTCTAGAAAGACGGCAGCGGTGAGACCTGCGCCCAGTCCCAGGATCAGTGAAGCCCAATCCGCGTTGTATCTCTTCCCGACTGCCATGTCCGTATAAAACCCTTCATTCCTGAGAGAGATATGAGTACTAGCCGAGTGCCTGGGCTGAATCTCGCTAATACCTAGCGTAGACCTGAACGGTCACGAGCAGGTGAAATCGAACGAGAGGGGGCACTTAGACGCCGTCTCTCATCCCCCCTGGTTGCCTGGCAAAAGAAAGATCCCTTGGCACCTAAGTACCAAGGGATCGGCCCTCATGAACGAGTACTACTGAACGTCGATTTCGACGCGACGATTGATCGCGCGACCTTGGTCAGTTCCGTTTGTGGTGAGCGGCGAAGAGTCGGCCTTACCTGCCGCCTTGAATTTGATCTTGATGTGGTACTTCGCAAATGCCTTGGTCA
>CANCSL010000092.1 GCA_947380835.1 Actinomycetota bacterium
TCAACAACCGGAATCGAAGCAGCTTTGAAGGCACATACAGCCGCTACCACCGCAGCTCAGGCCGCGTTTAAATCCGCTGTGACTGCTCTTGGTGCAGAACCAGTACGCCCCGTTAAGCCTGCTGATCCTGTAAAGCCAGCCGCACCTACTAAGCCAACACCTCCAGTGAAGCCAGTAGCTCCGGTTAAGCCAGCAGTAGTCGCAAAGGCAACACCAACAAAGTAGTTACTCCCTAACTACTACGACAACGCCCTTGGTCGCTAAACCAAGGGCGTTGTCTTTTTGCTTTGATGGATTAGTTGTTCTCTTCCCTGAAGTTCTTAGAACGAGACATGCGAGAGAAAGATTCGAGATTTCGCTTCGCCGAGTAATGCGCATCTTCCTCAACCGCATACTTGGCCAGACGTTCCATTTCAACTGCTTCGGCATGAACTGAATCGACGGTGGCCTTCACGCGCGCATTAGAAATATCCAATGAGGAAACCTCGCTACGCAAATTCTTGGCCGTCTGGTTGAGGCGATCGGCCGCATCTTTGACTTTTCCTGAGCGAATTTCTTCAGTGGCCAAAAGCTTTTCCGCTTGTGCTTTCAGGACCAGACGCTCAGCGCGAACAACTGGATCGATAACGCGACCTTGAGCAAGGTCGTCTGGAACAACATTAACTTGAACCGGCAACGTGACGCTGACTTCCGTCATGTCAACCAGGTTGGTGTAGTCGATCACGATATTGGCGAGTGTGGCCAATCCAAGTGAGGCAATCTGGGGAACGTCAAAATCGATCATGAAGCGACGATTCTCACCCGAATACATGTCACCAAGTTGCACGAAGTAGCTGCCATTGTCTTGCCAAAAAGGTAGGCGTTGCAAGATTTCTATATGCGGTGATGCGTTGAGTCCCGCTACGGGTGTGACTTTGAGCAACAAGTTGATGGCGCTCTTCTCCAAGAGATTGCGGACTTCGCTAGAGATAACGGCGATGGCTTCGTCAGTTGTATAGGCAAAGCGATGGGATCCACCGCCGCCAGCAGAGAGCGCCTCTAGCAGTGTCTCGTCATAACCGTTACCCAATCCAATGGTGGTAGTCACGATCACGCTCTTAGATGCCTTTGTTGCAATATCGCCAAGAACAGTGGGACTTTGCTCGCCCGCGTTCGCGTGACCATCAGAAATTAAAATGATGGCTGCTCCGCCATCCTTATTGTGATCTTTTAATTCGCGCAGACCTAATAGATATCCAGCTGCTAAATCGGTAGAACCTCCAGCGTTCAGATTGGCGACGATATTCTTGACAATCAAAATATCGTGTTGGGCCAAAGTGCGGAACGGAATTTCGATCAAGGCGGTGTCATCGAAGGAGACCAAACCAAAACTGTCTTGTGGCGCTAACCGATCGATTAGTTTGAGAATGGACTCTTTAGCCGAATCCAAACTTTCTCCGCTCATCGAACCAGATCGATCAAGAACGATTTCGATCCCTTGACCGGGGCGGACTTTCTGAGCGTCTGAAGTAGGGGCGGTGATATCAACCATCAGGCTGACACGATCTGTGGATTCGACGGCGACCAAGTCGACATCTAAGTGGGTTGAAATATTCATAGGGTTCCTTTCGAGAAAAATGAAGGGTCGGCTCGTGCCGATGTGGCCGTAAAGCGATCAATGGAGATGAGGACGAGCGCCCTTATTGGGGGCTTGGTCGCTAGATCGAAGTAGGAAGGAACCAGACGCGGCCGGATTCGGCGGCGGAGACAGGCGCAAGCTTTGCGCGGGTGAATGAATTACTCACAGTGTCTCCTTTCCTTCGGGTATTACAGAATGTAACAGGCGCCACTGACATTGGCGGAGCTAGTGCGAGTGCGCGCTCCCATGAGCCAGATCCGGAGCGTGGTAAACGCAGGCAACCGGCAACATGAAGTCGCGAAGTGAATCGACTTCGTCCGGAATGCTGGCTACTTTGACCTTGGAAGCGTCCGTTACTTCTGGACGGGCCGCGGCCAGTTCGGCGGCCTGGGCTAGGTAATCAGCAAAAGTTGAGGCCTTGGCGCCAGCGACCGTTGGTGTTGGGGCTTTCTTCCATTTAGCCAAGGCATCAAAACCCAGAGTGTGAACAGTCGCAGGATTTTGGTGCCACCACAGACCCACAAAGGGATCGAAATAGTAGTCCGAAAGGAAGCGTGTGCCGTTGTCGGCGATGAAGAGCAACGCCGCGACTATGTAATCACGAACCTCATCGGCAATAAAATAATTGAGATTTACTCGAACCCAGCCCGGTTTCATTCCTTCCCAGCCTTGATCGATAACTTCCTGAAACAAGTGCGATTTACTTTCGTCAATACCGAGAAGGCGATGACCGTAAGGTCCAGCGCAGGAGCAACCACCGCGTGCTTGAATTCCGAAGAGATCATTGAGTAAAGCGACAACAAAATTATGGTGCAGGTATTGACCTTTGTGACCAATGCGCAACGAAAGGATGGAAAGGCGTTTGGCGTCGACACTTCCCAAAATATCGATATTCGGATTGGGCGATAGTTCAGCTCGCGCTTTGGCAAGTAATTCGGATTCGCGGCGTTCGATTTCTTCCGTTCCGACGGATGCTTTCAAATCAAAAGCAAGGCCGGCGCGGATGGATCCAATGATGTCGGGAGTGCCGGACTCTTCGCGGCGAATCGGGTCGGATACATATTGAAAACTCTCGTCGCTGACATAGCTGACGGTTCCACCGCCCGGTGCGCTGGGCTTTGATCCCTTTAGTAAATCGGCGTGAATCGCCAAAACTCCTGGAGAACCTGGGCCGCCGACAAATTTGTGTGGCGAAAGGAATATTGCATCTTTATTAGCCGAGGCATCCGTCGGATGAATCATTTGAATTTTTACGTATGGTGCTGCCGCTGCATAATCCCATATAGCCAAGGCGCCATAGTGGTGAAGCAACTTCGAGATCGAATCAGTATCCGTGATTATTCCAGTGACGTTACTTGCAGCAGAGAAGGAGCCGATTTTTAATGGACGTGACTGATACTTTTGCAAGGCAAGTTCCAGTGAGGAGATATCAATGTGCCCGCTCTCATCTTCAGGAATTCGCACTACCTGGGCAATGGATTCGCGCCACGGCAAATCATTGGAATGATGCTCGAATGGACCCAGAAAGACGACCGGTCGTTGATCATCGGGAATCTGCGCATCGAAGTGATAAGTCTTTTTGAGTTGATCAGAAATATTTAACCCGAGAATTGCCGTTAACTTATTAACAGCACCAGTTGCTCCCGATCCAACGAAGATAATGGCGGTGGATTCATCTCCCCCAACCCCATTGCGCACGGCTAGCCGGGCTTGTTCGCGAAATTCCGTGGACTGCAATCCCGTTCCACTGGATTCGCTGTGGGTGTTGGCATACCAAGGTAGGACTATCTCTCGAATGGCATCTTCGATGAATGTAAGCGATCTTCCCGAAGCCGTGTAATCGGCATAAATGATGGGGCGGGGACCATAAGGACCCTCCATGACCAGGTCATCACCAATCAGACTTGAGCGAATCAAGTCAATGAGTTCAGATGACATGGCAGCCTTTCGGAGTATTTCGGTTGCGCCATCCTAATATGCAGGGCACTCATAACCCGAGAAAAGTCGGAAAAGGGCCAGCACACACCGTAAATCTGCGCTCTGAAGTACTATTCCCAACAGGGTACGGGACACCTATAGATCGGAAATGGC
>CANCSL010000093.1 GCA_947380835.1 Actinomycetota bacterium
CAGATGTGTTGGTCTATGCTGATCTTTACCGTTGGGGTGGTCATGTCATCTGCTCCTTGGGTTCTTATTCTGGAAAGTGGCAGGAAACCTGCCGCTTTCCGATATTGATCAATTGTGGTGATTCGGTTTTACAAATTTCTTGAGCTTTAGGACAACGTGGATTGAATACACAGCCTGACGGGCGATTAATGGGGTTGGGGATATCGCCCTTCAAAATAATGCGTTCACGAGTATCTGAATCGTCCATTCGAGGATTGGCTGATAAAAGTGCTTTTGTATATGGATGCATCGGGTGTTCATAGAGATCATTGGCGTCGGCAAGTTCGACAATCTTGCCCAAGTACATAACCGCTATGCGATCAGATACGTGTCGAACAACTCCGAGATCATGCGCAATAAAGACATAGGTTAAGTTGAATTCTTTTTGCAGGTCTTTAAAAAGATTAAGAACCTGGGCTTGAATAGAAACATCCAATGCCGAAACCGGCTCATCCGCAACGACCAATCGAGGATTGAGAGCAAGGGCCCGGGCTATAACAACACGTTGGCGTTGGCCACCAGAGAACTCGTGTGGATACTTTTCGTAGGCATTGGCATCTAATCCAACTCGGCGAAGCAAATCTTGAGCAACTCGCTTGCGCTCTTGCTTTGCCACACCATGAACACGAAGGGGCTCTTCGACAATCTTGCCGATCTGGCGGCGCGGATTTAGCGATGCATACGGATCTTGAAAAATCATTTGGAAACGTTTGCGATGGGTACGCAATGCTCGATGGCTTTCCTTGGCCAGATCGAGATCTTCAAAAATAATTTCACCACCTGTTGGCTCTTCCAGGCGAACTATCATTCGTCCCAGAGTGGATTTGCCACAACCCGATTCGCCAACAATCCCGAGGGTTTCACCCTCCATAATTTCTAGATTAACTTTTTCGACGGCGTGCACTACATCTTTGCTGCTCTTGGTGAAGGCGCCACCCAATATGTAATTCTTAGAAAGATTTCGAATAGATAGGATTGGATTACTCACTTTTCACCTACTAAGAAACAGGCTGCGCCGTATCCATTGGAATCGGCGACAAACACTGGGGTCTGCGTACAGGCTGCGTGTACTTGAGCGCAACGATTGGAGAAAGCACAACCAGAAGGAAGATTGAGGAGAGAGGCAGGTTGACCAGGAATAGCCTCCAGCCGATCGCTGCGTGGACGATCCAGGCGAGGAACCGAGTTCATCAAGCCTTGGGTGTAGGGATGTTGGGGGTGCTTAAAAAGAACTGATTTAGAGGATCTTTCCACCATGCGGCCGGCGTACATGACCAATACTTCGTTGGCGATTTCAGAGACAACGCCCATGTCATGGGTAATTAAAATGATCGAAGAGTTATGGGTCTTTTGAAGCTTCTTTAATAAATCCAAAATCTGAGCTTGAATCGTGACATCTAGCGCCGTAGTGGGTTCATCGGCGATCAATAGCGCAGGGTTTAAAGCAAGGGCCATGGCGATGATCGCTCGCTGACGCATTCCGCCAGAGAATTCATGGGGGTATTGATCGACGCGACGCTTTGGATCGGGAATACCAACTTCGTCCAGGATTTCAATGGCGCGGTTCTTGGCTTGCTCTTTGGTCATCTGGGTATGAAGGCGAATTTGCTCGACGATATGCCACCCGACGGTATACACCGGAGTTAATGCGGTCATTGGGTCTTGGAAGACCATCGCAATTTCTTTACCGCGAATAGCCCGGAGGGCTTCATCGCTCTTCTGTAACAAATCATCACCGTTAAAGAGAACTTTTCCTGAGATCGTGACATTTGAATCCCGCACTAATCCCATTACGGCATTCATTGATACGGACTTGCCTGAACCAGATTCGCCGACGATCCCGAGAGTTTCACCTTTATTGAGCGAGAAGGAGAGGTGATTGACCGCTTTGACTTCGCCACCACGGGTTTGGAAGGAAACCGAAAGATCTTGAACTTCTAGTAATTTTTCAGACACGACGCACCCGCGGATCTAGCACTGCGTAGACGATGTCAACCAGCGCGTTCATAAAGACGACAAAGAATGATGCGTACATAACCGTGGCCATAATGACCGGTAGGTCGAAGTTCTGTAATGAGTCAAAGGTCAATTTTCCGACTCCTTGAATTCCAAAGACAACCTCAGTCAATAGCGCCGAACCGCCGACAAGTGCACCAAAGTCCAAACCGAAGAGGGAGACGATGGTAATCAAACTCATGCGAGTAGCGTGCTTGTACAGAATCCGTTTTTCCGAAGCGCCCTTAGCGCGTTCGGTTTTTATGTAATCCTCTTTCATAACTCCCAGGATTTCTGACCGAAGCACACGAATATAGATGCCGGCATAAAGCAATGCCAGAGTCAGCCACGGGAAGAGCAAATGCAGGAACCATTGCCATGGATTGGTCGTCAAGCTGACATAGCCAAGCGCTGGAACCCATTTAAAAACGCTGTTATGAAGCTTGGATTGGGTGATGAGGTTAACGACCTCGCCTAGCCAGTAAACGGGCAGAGATATGCCAATAATTCCGAGAACTGAAATTGTTGGATCGATCCACTTTCGTTTCGAGCTGGCCGCAAAAACTCCAAGGAAAATTCCCACCAAGAGCCAGATCAAAGCCGCACCCACAACGAGGGATAAAGTGGCTGGAATTGCTTGGAATAGTTGCGGTAACACTTTTGCGCCACGATTGACGTAGGAAGTTAGATCCTGGGTTACAAAGAGATGCTTCATCATCGAGAGATATCGTGCTGGCAGCGGCTTATCGAGTTCAAAGGAGGCACGAACCTGCATCAGCGTCTGTTGATCGGCATTTCGACCGGCAATACGGGCGGCTGGATCAACACCAGGGGTAGCAAAGAAGATGAGAAAAACCAATATCGAAATTGAAACCAATACAAAGATCATGGCGCTGAAGCGTTTGGCTACAAAAGAAAGCATTAGTCGCCTCGCGCTCTCGTTTTGGGATCTAGCGCATCGCGCACCGCATCGCCAAACAAATTCAAGGCGGCAGCAGTAAGAACGATCATGAGACCAGGAGCCAGAGCCACGACGGGTCTGGTGTAAAGCAGAGCCAGTCCATCGTTGATGATGGTGCCCCATGAAGCTGATGGTGGTTGGACACCAATGGAAAGAAAGGAGAGCGCTGATTCAGTCAGCATGGAGAGCGCAATCATGATGGGAATGAAGACCAAGACTGCCGGCATAACATTGGGAAGAATTTCACGAAAGACAATGGTGGAGTGCTTGGCACCTGTTCCGACTGCAGCCCGAACAAACTCACGTTCTCGCATTGCCAGAACTTGACCACGTATCGGACGAGCAACATAGGGAATGTAGACCACTCCGATAATCGTGATGGGTAGGGCCATTGAACCTGGCCCAAAGTGGAGGAAACCGATTTTTAAACCGGAGGTAAGTAGCACCACCGAAAGACTGATGGCCAATAAGTAAACCGGGAAGGCCCAGATCACATCGAGGATTCGGCTAAGGACTGCATCAACCCAACCTCTGCGATAGCCAGCAATAAGCCCAATAAGTAAAGAAAGAATGATGGTGATCAGACCGGCTGAAGTACCTATGAATAAGGTGTTTCGGCCGCCATACAAGAGGCGAGCCATGACATCTCGGCCTTGCCCATCTGCCCCGAGAAAGTATTTGTGAATATTCCAAGTAGG
>CANCSL010000094.1 GCA_947380835.1 Actinomycetota bacterium
GACCAGGTGACGCAGCCCTTGATTCCAAATCCGACAGTATGAGCAGGTAGCTCGTACTCGTCGATGATTTCAGAGATGCGATTGAGCGCTTGGTAATTGAGGCGCTCGGCCTCGCCCAGTGCTTCAACCGTTGCAATGCGATCGATCGCACGAACTCCAGCCATAGCAAGTGGATTACCATTGAAGGTTCCGAAGTGATCCATGCGACCATCGGCCACAGCATCCATAATCTCTTTTCGACCACCAAATGCAGCGAGCGGAAGTCCGCCACCAATGGATTTGGCCAAGCAGATCAAGTCTGGTTTAACGCCGATTCGTTGCGCCGCACCTTGTGGGCCAGCGGTAAGGCCGGTCTTGACCTCATCAAAAATGAGCAAAATTCCGTGACGGTCACAGAGTTCGCGAACCGCAGCAAGGTATCCCTCATCCGGCAGAACAATTCCGAGGTTTTCCAGGACTGGTTCCATGATGACGCACGCAATGGAGGCCGCATCGGTGGCAAATCGACGCTCGAGCGCATCGATATTGTTGAAGGGAACCACGAAGACGATGCCTGGGTTGGTGCCAGGGGCTGCAACTGGATAGGGATTTTCAGCCGGACCAGCTTCAGATAGCGGTGGCTTTGCCGACACTGTCAGCGCGTCGTAGCTACCGTGATAGCCGCCTTCCATCTTCACGATGGCTGGACGCTTTGTGTAGGCCTTGGCCAAACGAACGGCGTACATGGTGGCTTCAGTTCCTGAATTGGCAAAGCGAACCTGATCGATATGGAAGCGCTTGCAGATGCGTTCGGCGGCATCACGAGAAATTGGTGATGGGGTGACGAACAAGGTGCCTTGCTCGAGAGCGCTCTTGGCTTCGGCAACGACGACCGGATTGAGGTGACCGGCAAGCATTGCGCCGAATCCCATCGAAAGGTCGAGGTGCTCGCGCCCATCGACATCGGTCATGTATGCACCTTTAGCCGAAACGATCGAGATGGGATAAGGATCCCAATACTGGAAGCTAGAAGGCACGCCCATAGGGATGCTCTGCATCGCCAAGGTGCTTTCTATGCCAGAGGAAAATGTTGTCTTTGTGAAATTTTCCCACTCCTGCGCCAAGAGTTGTTCAATTCTGGTGCGGTCGACCGGGCGGGCGTTCTTAGGTAACTTGCGAAACGTTTGAGGTTCTAGAGTTCAGGTCATTTTTGAAATGTGTACATTTTATTGTTCGAACAGCTCGGCCAAGTTTTGGCTAAAATTCGATTTTTTATGCACATGCTCCTTTGTATTTGGTGGTCATTTTTTAGTTGTGTAGTAAATCACTTGTTGGCAAGGTAGCAGAAAGTTGATGAATCTTCACCTACGGCGCCTGTTTTTCGCATACTTTGGACTTTTCTTCATTTTTCTTCAAATCATTTTGGAACTTTATTGAATAAAAATCCAATAGATACGCCTACTTCAGGGCAAGTTCCAGCATCTCTTTATAGCGAGGTGAGGAAAGAAGACCCTTGCAATCTTCATACTTCTCCATCCCCCACGACCAAAAGTCAAAATCAATGGTCGAGATAGCATCTTGAATAGAGGCCCAGAGCGTCCATCCATACTTGGCCATCACTGCATAGAGCCAAGCTCGAGCAAATTGTTCTGGGCGCTCACCTTCAAAGTAATGAGTAACTAGTTCTTCTAAGGCATCAATCTCCAGAACTGCTTCTGACCAGATATTGCCAAGTTCAAAACAGCGATCGTTATTGCCCGAATACTCATAGTCGATCAACCAGATTTTCTCTCCCCCATCAATGAAATTGCCAGGAAGAAGATCATTGTTGCAAGGTACGAGTGGTTGGGCGTTGACTGCCAAAACTCGCTTGAGGTGTTTAACCTCTGTTGCAAAAGATTGGTAGTCACCAGGGATTTTGAAACCCTTGTCGAGCACAATCTTCAAATAGTTCTGTTGAATATCGAACATATTGAATTCGCGCTGGAATGGTTCGGCCCCGTGCAAGGTCCGACAAGCGGTAGCAATCCGGTCAAGGTTAGAACGCACTCGCTGAGAGTCGTAGGTGTGACCTTCTAGATAACCGATGACCAACATCCCCTGACCGGGAAAGTAATCGAATACTTGCGCCCCAATGCCAGCGGCGGCGGCAATTTTGGAATTATGAAATTCGGAATCTCGGTCTATGGCCAGGAACGTCGACTCATTACTGGAGATTCGGGCAACAAATTTGCCTTGAGGTGTCTCGATTTTTATGTTTCGGTTAGTTAATCCGCCTGACAGCTCTTCGAGAAGAAACCGGCCGACTAATACACGAGATTGGTTAAAAAGAGCGCCGTAGCTCTCTTCGATTTCGCTCGCAGACATTGGCACTTGGTCAGGATACATTTCAACTATGGCAGAAAACGAGATCCCAGGCCGCGCACGTATCGTCATTATCGGTGGTGGGGTGGGTGGAACGTCCGTGGCTTATCACCTTGCCACTATGGGCGAAAAAGATGTCGTGTTGCTAGACCGAAGCGATCTCACCAGCGGTTCAACTTTTCACTCCGCCGGCCTAGTCGGACAATTGCGCGCCGACCCAACTCTGACAAAAATGAATATGCACTCCGTAAATCTGTATCGCGAACTGGAGGGGACCGACACTCCCCCAAGCTGGAAAGAATGTGGCAGCATCAAACTCGCCTCAACTCCCGAACGCATGGAAGAGATCCGCCGCCAGATAGGTTGGGCTCGAACCTTTGGATTGGACCTACGGGAGATTTCGCCCAAGGAAGCGCAAGACCTCTTTCCTTTGATTGACCTAGATGGTGTTGTGGGCGCTTGCTTTATGCCATCTGATGGCCAAGTAGATCCGTCACAACTCGCCCATGCACTTGCCAGCGGGGCCCGGCGTAACGGCGCCAAGATTTTTACCCATACTCGTGTCACATCGATTGAAACGAAGGATGGTCGAGTTGTCGGCGTTCAGACCGATAAGGGATACATCGAATGCGAAATTATCGTCAACTGTGGCGGCATGTTTGCCCCTGAAATTGGTCGCTTGGTCGATGTTCGGATTCCAATCGTGCCGATGAGCCATCAGTATTTGATCACTGAAAATTTTCTCCCCGTCGGCACGCCAACCTTGCCATCACTTCGCGATCCCGATCTCTTGATCTACTTCCGTCAAGAAGTAAATGGTTTGGTCATGGGCGGATACGAGCGCGAGTCCAGACCATGGACTGCCTCTCGCGAAAAACTAGATTCCATTCCAGCCGACTTCAACGGCAAGTTGTTGCCAGAAGAATGGGAAAGATTTGAAGAGATTGCAATTAACTCTCAAAAACGCATTCCTAAAATGGCCGAGCTTGGTGTCAAAAATTTCATTAACGGCCCGGAGGGCTTTACTCCGGACAACGAATTTTGCTTAGGCGAAACCAGCGTTGGCGGTTTCTATGTCGCAGCAGGATTCTGCGCCCACGGAATCGCCGGCGCCGGTGGCATCGGCAAAGTCATGGCCGAATGGATCATTGGAAATGAGCCGCCGATGGATCTCTGGCACAT
>CANCSL010000095.1 GCA_947380835.1 Actinomycetota bacterium
CTCTTGCTCTATACCTTGTACAAGAACGTGATTCCTTTCCCAACAAGTGGCGCTGCACGTGCCTTCCCTATTGTTGCTGCACTCTGGCTACTTGTAGGAGTTGTTGGAATCGTTTCACGCCCAGCACTTGCGGCAAAGATTGGCGCTCAGCTCACAGCTGACGAGAACTTGTCGGAAGCTCGCTAGGTTAATTAAATACATATAAATAACAGTTAGAAAAAGAGGAGCCATGCTAGGCAATGCCAAGGTAGTTGATCTGACAATTCCACTCGGTCCCGATGTGGTTATGTGGCCAGGTGCCCCTGCTCCAGAAGTAGAGACGCTTGTCACTGTTGCACACGACGGGTACTTCGCCCGCCGAGTTTCTTTCTTTGAACATAGCGGCACGCACTTTGATGCGCCTTGCCATTTCATTGAAGGTAAAGCGACTGTCGATCAAATACCAGCACAATCTTTGGTTCGCCCAGCAGTAGTTATCGATATCTCAGCGCGCGTCGGCAGCGATGCCGACGCAGTGCTGACTTTGGCTGAAGTTCAAGAATTTGAAGTTGCCCATGGGCGAATCCCTGAAGGAGCCGCAATTTTGCTGCGCACCGGTTGGGAAGATTTTAATTCTGACTCGCTGCGCTATGCCGGTGAACCTGGAGACCTGCGTTTTCCAGGCTTTGGCGTAGAAGCCGCGACCTTCTTGGTCCAACATCGCAAAGCCGGGGCGCTAGGTACCGACACTCTGGGAATTGATCCAGGATGTGCAACCGATTTTCCCGTGCACTCTCAAATTTCGCACCCTGCTGGTCTTTGGCACCTGGAGAATTTACAGAACCTCAAAGCTTTGCCGCCGCTGGGGGCATGGATAGTTGTGGGTGTGCTTCCTCTCATTGGTGGCTCTGGAAGTCCAGCTCGCGTACTTGCTCTTGTTCCGTAATATTGCGTTGTGACCAATCAATTAGCGTTCCTTGCAACGTGTGATTTAGTTTCACTAGTTCGCGGTCGCTCCCTTTCTCGTGGTTCCGTTGTCGATTCCGGAAAAACGGTCGGATGGGTTCCCGCAGACCTTTCCCTCAATGCGTTTGGCGGAATTGATGATGACAACCCTTTTGGTTCGGTCGGAGATCTCCGGCTCTTGCCTGATCTGGCCACCGAAATGACTTTGCCCAGCATTGGCAGTGAATCGCCGCTCTCGGTTTTCTTAACCAATCAAGTTTTACCGGATGGCTCGCCTTGGGATTCGTGCCCACGAACACATGCTGCCAAATCCATCGCGTTATTGAAATCCGAATTCAACATAGATCTGATTGCTTCCTTCGAACATGAATTCACTTTGATCAAAGAAGGTACTTCGCACAGTGGTTCGCCCTTTGGTCTGGATAGTTTTCGCATCGCCGAACCTTTTGGAAGCGACCTCGTTTCCATCCTGAATCGCAACGGCCTCGAGCCCGAGAACTGGTTGGCTGAATATGGAAGTAATCAATTTGAAATTACGCTAAAACCAGCGCCCGCACTTATTGCTGCTGATCGCGCCGTCTTGCTCCGTGAGATCGTTCGAGATACCGCCAGACGTCACGGCATGCGCGCCTCCTTTGTTCCACTTCCGGCACCTGATGCGGTTGGCAACGGTGTTCACGTGCACTTGTCTTTTCAGCGAAATGGCCAGCCGATTACTTTTGATGCCACGATGCCGGGCAATCTTTCAGCCCTGGCTTCGCATGCCATGGCCGGAATCTTGAAACATGCGCCAGCCTTGCAAGCCTGGACGGCGCCTAGCCAAATCTCCGCCCTTCGCCTAAAACCGCATCGCTGGAGTTCGGCCGGAATCTATGCCGCAGTTCAAGACCGCGAGGCCTTGTTGCGCATCTGCCCAGTAAATTCCTTGGGTGGGGCTGATCCAGCAACTTCTTTCAATGTCGAATATCGTGCCGCTGATGCCACTGCCAACCCATGGCTAGTTATTTCGGTTTTAACCCGAGCTGCCATTTCTGGATTATCGCGAGGTGTGCCCATCTCGAAAATTCATACTGCATCGATTTCTTATGACGACCCGGCCATTCCGCGCTTGCCGGAAACACTCGACGAGGCTCTTCGTGCTTTGGATTCTGACGATGAAGTGAAATCGTGGTTCTCAAGTGATCTGCTCTCTGCCCATATCGGCATTCGCGCCAGTGAAGCGGCAGAACTTTTTGGTTTAACCGATCTCGAAAAATGCGAAAGGTACTCACGTGTCTACTAATCCCCATTGGGCGGTTGCCCCAGCTGGTCCAGTCAGCTCTGCACTGGAAGAGATCGGCTTGGTAGATCACCACGTTCATGGTGTGGTTCGCGAGAACCCTTCGCTCGAATCCTTCACCAACATGATTACCGAATCCGATCGCACTCCAATATCTCTGGATGAAGCGTTAAATACTCAAGTAGGTTTTGCTACTCGCCGTTGGGTTGCCCCGCTTCTAGATCTACCGCAGTTTGCCAGCCCGGCCGAATACTTCGCACGTCGCATCGAGCTTGGATCCGACGAAGTTAATCGTCGATTACTTGGCGCCACCGGAATCGATCACTACTTTATTGAAACCGGCTATCGCGGGGATGAGATTTACAACCCCGCTGGTATGGCCGAAGTAACTGGCGCACAGGTCAGTGAAGTGATTCGCATTGAAACTATCGCTGAAAAGGTGGCACTCAGCGGTGTCTCCGCCGCAGATTTCTCTAGCGCCTTTCTCGCCCAACTTCAGCAAGATGTGGCACACGCTGTTGGTGTGAAATCCATCGTCGCCTATCGTATCGGCTTAGATTTTGAAGCCAGCGATCCATCTGCTCGCGAAGTCGAGATTGCAGCAGGCACCTGGCTCAAAGAAGTTGAAAGCACCGGTAAGTCACGTGTTTCCGATCCGATTCTGCTGCGCCACTTGATTTACTCTGCGGCCTCATTGAAGAAGCCCTTCCAATTTCATATTGGCTTTGGTGATCCGGACCTTAATCTTCACCGATGCGATCCACTGCTCATGACCGATCTGATTCGCCAATTTGAGGCCCTCGATATTCCAATTTTGTTACTCCATACCTATCCGTTCCAGCGCAACGCTGGTTACTTGGCGCAGATGTTCCGCAATGTATTTATGGATGTGGGACTTGCTATCAATTACGCAGGTGCTCGTTCGCCTGCGATTATTGCTGAGTCGCTTGAGCTCGCACCATTCCACAAGATTCTCTTCTCTTCAGATGCTTGGGGATTACCCGAACTCACTTATCTCGGTGCGCTTTTGTATCGACGTGGCTTGGGCGAATTACTCGACTCCTTCGTAGCCCGCGGGGATTGGTCAGCCAAAGATGCAATTGCGGTAGCCACTGCGATCAGCCGCGATAACGCGCTGGCCGCCTATGGATTGAATTAAGGATAGGAACCCACATGGATAATCAAGGAATACTCAACACCGCTGATGCTGAAAATATCCGCCTGGTTCGATTCTTGTACTGCGATCTCGCCGG
>CANCSL010000096.1 GCA_947380835.1 Actinomycetota bacterium
TCTTTAGGAGTTATTCAGTATTACGACTTAAGAGCGCCTGCACCTGTCTGGAAGTAGAGAGGGCTCTTATCGGCCTTTGCAATGTCACGAGCCGAAGCTGCAACGTATGCATCGGTATAAGTGGCACGCAGATCAACATTCTTCATGTCGGCTGCGGTCCAAGCACCGGAAGCCAGCTTGCCTCGACCGTCAATAGTCAATACTGACCGTGGTCCAAGAGATGGCATCTTTCCAGTTGGGTTGTACATAACCAGCTCATCATTAAGAGCCTTAATGTAAGTATCGATTCCAGTACCGGCGTAATAGTCGGCAGGAACCTTCGCGGCGATCTGAGCGGCAGTGTGGGTCGTGATGAAACGAGTTGTATCCATCATCGCGTCAACCACACGTTGAGTCAGATCTGGGTGAGCTGCGATCCAGTCTTCGCGACCATAAACACAGGTTGCAGGGAATGGTCCGCCAAGAGCAGCCTTGGTCAGCGATCCGTAGCGCATATCAACGAGTACGTAACCTAGTCCCTGTCCCAAAACTGCTGAGATGGTTGGCTCGGTTGTCATACCGCAGTCAATTGCCTTGTTCTTCATGGCAGCGATGAAGGTAGTACCCGCACCAGCGACATAAGAGTGCATTGCTGATTGTGGAACGCCAGCTTTGGCACCCAAGGAAAGTGTCAAGAAGTTGGTAGATGAACCCAGGCCAGTTACTCCGAGGCTTACTCCACCTTTGACCTTTGCCCAATCTGCCGGGCTATTGATTGTGCCCTTGAGATCTGAACGGCAAAGTTCTACTTCACCAGGTGATTGCAACAGGGTGGCCACGTTTACTGTGTTCTTGCCCTTGATGCGAAGATCGATATTGTGGTCGTAGAAACCAAGAACAAAGTCAACCGAACCAGTGAGCATGTCATCTTCTGCGCTCGCTCCAGCGGCCTCGTCTGTTAGTACTACGTTAATACCGTACTTCTTGTAGTAACCCAGCTGTTGCGTCAGCATGGCGTGAATATAAATCTGCTTAGACAGACCTCCAACTTCAATACGAACAGTTGGGAGTGCTGCCTTCGCGGGTGCAACAACTACCATTCCGAGGCTGATTGCAATTGCGCTAACAAGTGCAAGGCGTCGATTTACTTTTTTCATATTTCTCCTTTTCCTGGATGGTTAGAGTTCATGTCCAGAAACTTGTGTGGGGCGCCAATTGAGTAGGCGATTTTCTAGTTTGGTAATTAAGAATTCAGCGGTCAAAGCCATAATCGCGATCAAAACCATCGCGGCATAAACGCCATTAGGGTTGAAGTTTCCTTGGGCTGTGGCGATAAGAAGACCTAGACCACGCTGGGCTCCTAAGAATTCACCGACGATGGCGCCAATAAGTGCGAAACCAAAGCTGACGTGCATAGATGCGGTGATCCAGGAAAGTGCCGAAGGGAAAATCACTCGGCGAAGTACATCTTTCTTGGATGCACCTAACAGCCGGGCATTAGAAATCAACTTGTTATCTGCTTCACGCGTGCCTTGAAAGGCGTTAAAGAAGACCGGGAAGAACACCAAGACGAATGCCAAGGCAACTTTAGATACCGATCCCAAGCCCAGCCACAATACGAAGATGGAGCCCAAAACCACACGCGGGATCGAGTTCGAGATCTTGATGTAGGGGGCAAAGATTTCAGCGGCGGTCTTATTGCGAGCCAAGAAGACACCAAAGATGATGCCCAGAATCACGCCGGCAAAGAAGCCGTATGTCGCTTCATAGAACGTAACCCATGCGTTAACCCAAAGCGAACCGATCGAGGTGCCATTCTGGATCCAGACATTTAACTGATGAAGTACCCCCGTTGGCTTTCCATAGAAGAAGGGATCCAGAATCTTTTTATCGGCCAAGATCTGCCAGCTTCCCAACAGCAAGATGGCAAAGGCCAACTGCAGGGAGTGGACCTTGATCCGGTGATTACGGCTCTTCGCCTTAATGGCAGCTTCTGTTAAATATTCTTCGGCCATGGTTACTTCTTCCCTGAAGGTGCGATTAGTTGACGTTGGTAGGCCAGATCGACTTCGTCCTTCAATACATTCCAGATCTCGTGGTAAATCGAAAGAAACTCTGGTGTGAAGCGAATATCGCGAGCCTTGCGCGGACGCGGAAGGTTAATAGTGAAGTCCGCTTTCACCTGGGCTGGTCCCGCGGTCAAAACGATGACCCGATCGGCCAATGCAATAGCCTCTTCTAAGTCGTGCGTAACAAAGAGCACGGTGGACTTAGTCTGCTCCCAGAGCCCCATGAGTTCATCGGTCATAATGCTTCGGGTTTGAACATCCAAAGCGCTAAAAGGCTCGTCCATGAGAAGAAGCGATGGTTCGTTGATCAAGGCTTGCGCCAGTGCAACGCGCTTCTTCATTCCACCCGAGAGTTGATGAGGATAGTTATTTTCAAAACCTGTGAGGCCAACCTTGGCAATCCAGGATTTGACTAGCGCATCATGATCTTTAAGTTTGCGAAACTTCGGACCAGCTGCAATGTTGTTGTAGACATTCATCCAAGGAAAAGTCGCATCGTGCTGGAAAACAAATCCAGTAGAAGTATCAATGTCATGAACTTCTGCACCATTGACGGTCACCTTGCCAATACTGGGTTGTTCTAGCCCGGCAAGCAGAGTCAAAGCTGTTGACTTTCCGCAGCCGGTTGGACCCACCAAAGCCACAAACTGTCCCGCTTCTACTTCGAACTCTAGGTTCGCCAAAGCCTGATACCACGTGCCTTTAGGCGTTCGAAAACGCTTGGACACCTTTTCAAATTTAACTGCGCTGCCACGATTCATGGCGTGAGATTAAGTCCGACTACCTGCAAAGCAATGGTTCTTCTTTAAACTGGTGAATTATCTACTTATTCGGCGTTTTGCTCATTAATCTCAGTAGCGAGGTTAAAGACAAAGCCGCAACCAACAGAGAGAATTAACCCTCATCGAGGAGGTGCAAATGCTGAAGGATCGTGCTCTCTTAGTGCGCATTGCCAGCAACCGCCTCGTTGTAGTTTTGATTGCCGGAATTATCGGATTAACTCTGGCCTACAACGCCGCCCGATCCGCCCAAGACAACCAATACAAGATGCGCGCTCTTGCCATCGCAGAGGCCACGGCCGCCATTCCCGAACTTCCAGAAATGTTGACCTCCGGCGACCCAGCAGATCGTATCCCCGAAATCGCCGAAACGATTCGCAAAAATACTAAAGCCACATATGTAGTGATCGCCAATGACAAAGGAATTCGTTTCTCGCACCCAAATCCAGCAATGATCGGACAAAAAATCGATGGTCAGTTACTCGCCCTTCAAGGCAAGTCATACACCACCATTAACGATGGCTCGTTAGGTAGGTCTGTAAACGGCAAGACCCCGATTTATAACAACGCTGGCAAAATCGTTGGCCTAGTCTCTGCCGGAATTTTGGTCAGCCAACTAACAACGGAGGG
>CANCSL010000097.1 GCA_947380835.1 Actinomycetota bacterium
GGGTCAGCAAGGCCAATATCTTCACTGGCGCTGATCATCACGCGCCTGGCAATGAACCGTGGATCCTCACTGGATTCCAGCATCCTCGCCAAATAATGCAGTGCAGCATCGACGTCAGAACCGCGAATACTTTTAATGAGTGCGCTGGCTACGTCATAGTGATTATCGCCGCCACGATCGTAGTTTTCGATGACTCGGTCTACGGCACGGCTCAATACTTCGGTCGTGATCTCGCCGCTTGCAGCTCCGGCTGCGGCTTCTAAATAAGTGAGCGCCCTGCGGGCATCGCCTGCGGCAAGGCGAACTAACGAATCTAAGGCTTGGGCTTCAATGGTGATTTCACTGTTTAGACCTCGGGTATCCGTGATTGCCCGATTAAGGAGCGATTCGATGTCGGCATCTGGAATGGCGCGCAGGGTGAGCACGATCGAGCGAGATAACAGTGGGGAGATAATCGAGAAGGAGGGATTTTCTGTAGTAGCCGCGACTAGGGTCACCCATCGGTTCTCAACTCCGGGCAGCAAAGCATCCTGTTGAGCTTTAGAGAAGCGGTGAACTTCATCAATGAAAAGCACGGTCTCTCGGTTCTCCTGTTGCAATCGTTCCTGGGCTTGGGTTAGCACTTCGCGAACTTGGGCAACGCCGGAACTAACGGCAGAGAGTTCAACAAATGTCCGCGAACCGGAGTGGGCGATCATTTTTGCAAGCGTGGTCTTGCCACTTCCCGGCGGACCGTAAAGGAGGACGCTGGTGATGTGCTTTTCGTCGCCTTGGATTAATCGCATCAGCGGAGACCCTGGTTGAAGCAAGTGCTTTTGCCCCAAAAGCTCTTGGATGGAGGCAGGGCGCAGTCGGACTGCTAACGGTGCGCTTGTTTCAGCGGCGCGAAGGTCATCCATGGTCATCCCAACTACGTGAACTAGAACTCTACCGCGCGGTCTTGGGCATCCCGCGAAGCGCGACAAATAGATGCTGGTTCATGGACCGATTGGGCGGTTGTAAGCCATTTTTCGGGGTCGTGCATGTAGGTTAATCAAATACGGACTACCACTGGGAGAAGAAGATGATTAAAGGATTTCGAGATTTCATCATGCGCGGCAATGTTGTGGACCTTGCGATCGCCGTTGTTATTGGCGCAGCTTTCAGCGGGATAGTCACGCAGTTAACCAAGTCCTTTATCGAGCCACTCATCAAGTTAGTTGGCGGTGGGGGAGTCCATGGTGGCGCCTTCATTATTAACGGCGTCTCCTTCGACTGGAGCGCTTTCATTAACTCAATTCTTAACTTCCTGATTGTGGGGGCTGTCCTCTATTTCTTTATCGTGACCCCGATGAATCGCATTGCCTCCAAGATAAAGAGCGAGGATAAGGCGGTGGCACCAGCTGCTACTCCGGAAGATATTCAACTGCTCATGGAGATTCGCGATTTGCTGAAGAAGAACGCATCCAATTAGAAAGTACTTACTTTTTAAAGTACGCGCTGCTTAATTTGTGAAGAAGGATGAAACTAAACCCGCTTGGCAATGCGAAATAAGTGAATCGGGCGACCGGTAGAACCATATTGAAGAGTAAGTTCAAGTTGCCCGTTCTCAACCATCTGCGAGAGGTATCGTTGGGCCGTTGCGCGGCTCAGGCCAAGTTCGTCGGAGACTTGGTTGGCTGATACAGCATCATGCAAATCTTGAATGTATTTGAGAATCGTTGTGGTGGTGGGGTTCTTAGGGATATTTGATGTCGCAGCAGAAAGGCGTGGTCCGCGCATCAAAGCGGAGAGGCGATCGACTTCATCTTGGGAGATCTCCGAACCAGTATCCAAACGTTCGCGAGCGGCTTTGTAAGCAAGAAGGCGCTCGGCCAATTGGCGTTGGTTAAAGGGCTTCATGATGTATTGCGCGGCACCTAATTGCAGAGCTTCTCGAATGCTGGCGACATCGCGTGCGGCCGAAATAATGAAGACATCGGTCTTCGAGCCGCGGGGCAGTTGTTGCAAGCGAGCAAAGAGTGCCAGGCCATGTTCGTCGGGCAAGTAAAGATCGAGAAGCACCAGATGAGGCTTCTTCTCAACAACAAGGTCGTAGGCCTCGGTGCCATTATGGGCTGTGCCAACGACTTTGAAACCAGGGATATTTGAAACGTAGGCGGTATGGATTTCGGCGACTCGGAAGTCATCTTCGACGATTAGGGTATTAATCATGTGTTGCTACCGCGCAAGACCTTCGCGGGGACAGTAGGAAGTTCGACAATAAAAGTGGCGCCATTTTCATTGATGGCGGTAATGCTGCCTGCGGCTTGGCGAACCAAGCGCTGAACGATTGCCAGGCCAAGACCGCGATGGCCGGCGCCGCGTGTGGATTTGGTGGAGTAGCCATCTTCAAAAACGATGGAAGGATCGGATTCGGGAAGACCAGGGCCGCTGTCGTGGACGCGAATGAATTTGCCACCTTCGCCGGTATTAGAGAAGACAACGGTGACTTCGGCTTTAGGTGATCCGGCGGCAGCATCGATGGCATTGTCGATCAGGTTGCCCACGATGGTGACCAACGCATTTTGGTCAATGGCGATGTTATCGATAGGGGCGACTACTTCAACTTTTAGTGAGACGGCACGTTCACGAGCAATTGCTACCTTGGCGATTAGTAAAGCGGTGATGAGGGAGTTTCCGAGCTTTATGCCTAAGTCCTCAGCGAGGCTGGTCTGAACCAAGGCGATCTCGCCCAGGAATTCGGAGGCTTCGTCGTACTTCTTGAGTTCTAGCAGGCCATTGATGGTGTGGAGGCGATTGGCGAATTCATGTTGTTGAGAACGAAGAGCTTCGGTGAAGTTCTGGACGCTCTCTAGTTCGCGAAGCAGACCGATATGTTCGGTACGGTCGCGAAGGGTTATGACCGATCCCAGGATGAGATGCTTCTCCATAACTACGCGGCGATTGATAAGAATCGAGAACTTGTCCGTGAGAACGCGTAGATCATCGTCTTCATCAATATCGCCCTCGAGCAGTGCGCGCAGGCGACCTTCGGGAATGACATCGGAGATGCGTTTACCAATGACCGAATTGTTGAGCTCGAGAAGCCGAATCGCCTCATCGTTGATAAGGGTTATCTTCTTATCGGCGTTGAGAGTAATGACACCTTCGCGGATGGCATGCAACATGGCATCACGTTCTTGGAACTGAGTGGTGACTTCTTCCAGTTCTTCTGCCAACTTGCGGTTGCGCGAAAGACGGACAAAAAATTCGGAGAGAATCAAACCGGCAAAGAGGAATCCCAGGCCGTAAATGAGGAAGCCGTGAAGTAGATAGCTACCCTCCGTTGTTAGTTGGCTGACCAAAATTCCGGCAGAGACTAGGCCAACGATTTTGCCAGCGTTGTTATAAATCGGGGTCTTGCCGTTTACAGACCTACCTAACGAGCCATCGTT
>CANCSL010000098.1 GCA_947380835.1 Actinomycetota bacterium
CCGGATAATTTAAATTATGCCGGTCGCGACCCATTCGCTTCGCTTGCAGCTATCGAAGGCATCTTCCAAGTCAATATAGATGTTCTCTCTCAGATTGCGCCAGAGAAATGGGATCGAGTTGGAATTCATGAATCTATGGGTGAACTCACCTTGAGCCAGATTCTCAATTATGGACTTGAACATCGTCTAGGTCATCTCAACCAATTCAAGCAATTCTCGTAAGTCCTCTTTTATGAGACGGTTTGAAATGTGGGCATGGATTGCCTTCATCAATTCCGCCTTTATCCAAGCAAGTACTTATTTATCGCGCCCCATGATTACCTACAAGCTTTTGATCTTGCACTCGAACAATTTTGTGGTCGGAACATTCGGTGCTCTATACGCGCTTTTTCCTCTCCTCCTTGCGGTTGCTTTAGGACGTTGGGTGAATCAGTATGGTGAAGGTCGATTCATTCTCTACGGGACCATTTTGATCGTCATCTCAACCAGCGTTCTTATGGTGGCCAACTCCATCGCCTTAATGGTTGTCGCCGTCGCTGCTTTGGGAACAGCACAACTTCTCTGCATGATCGGCGCTCAAGCAATGTTTGCCAACCGAAGTCCCAGTGGAAATTACGAGCGTTTCTTTGGGCTCTACACATTTAGCGCCGCGCTCGGTCAACTCTTCGGACCTTTGATCGGATCTGCTGTGTCCGGCTCTCACGGCGTACTCCCGAAGTCCACCAGCCATGCCTTTCTAGCGGCTGCAATTCTCGGTGCGCTGGGAATCATTCCCTTACTTCGCAAGTTCCCGATGGGACCAACTGTTGGAGTCAGCGCTAAGGAGTCCCGCGAGCAAGTCAGTTTTAGTAGCGTGCTGCAAAATCCTGGAATGAAGCTGGCTATGTTTACTAGCCTGGCAATCTCATCTAGCGTCGATGTGCTTGTGGTTTTCTTACCTGTCTTTGGCAAAGAACGTGGATTCAGTTCTTCTTCCATTGGAATCGTTCTTGCTATTAGAGCCCTTACTTCCATGGCTTCTCGGGTCTACCTGGGGAAAATGACTGAGGTTATTGGCTTCTGGCGATTATTGCTGGGAAGCATTGCCATTTCATCTATCGCCTGTGTGGTTGCGACTTCTGCTCATCATGTTCTCTTTCTCTACATAGTCATTGGCGTCGCCGGATTTTCACTTGGCGTTGGCCAACCCATGACCATGGCTTGGGTATCTAGGCTTTCCAAAGACCCAGAGCGCTCCTTCACCATCTCCGTTCGCCTCGCTGGAAATCGCTTCGGTCAGTTCCTGTTGCCAGCGTTGGCTGGAGTTATCGCTGGACCTTTAGGCGCAAGTGCGGTGTTTGTTTCGCTGGCTGTTCTCATGGGGAGCAGCGGTGTGCTCACCAGAATTAAAGCCAAGAACCATTGAAAGACACATTGAGTGCCTGCGCCGTGAAGATTATTTCTCGATAGGCGATTACATATCTACAATCAAACAATGAGGACGCGCTGGTTCCTGATCGCAGTTCTTATTGCAGGTCTTCTTCCTCTTGGCTCTGCACGAGCTGCGACCGTCACAAAAGGTGCGCCGTGTAAGAAAATTAATCAACAAGTGATAGTTGCGAACAAGCGGTACACCTGTCTGAAATCTGGAAGCAAATTGATCTGGAGTGCAGGTGTGCTTGTGAAGAGCGTCGTACCGCCCAAGGTTTCGCCAACGGCAACTCCTTCACCCACGCCAACACCATCTGCAATCTCAACTCCGACTCCAAGTGAGACTCCAACGGCTCTCCCTAGCCCTACTCTTTCTCCGACGCCATCGCCCACCCCAACATTTACAGAGCCAATTAGACCTTCTTCTTTCACGGATCTATTAGATTCAGCGAGTGGAATTTCATACTGGGCTTGGAAGAAGAGCTCTACATCACTGATTGCAGCACCCACGTCATCGCCCGAATTGATGCAAATTATTGGTCCTAATACGCAAATGATGAATGTAAATCCAGCGATTGCATTTCAATTAACCAGTCGGCTCTACTCCACTTTTGTTCTCCCCAAGCGCATTTATGCAATTTATTTTGGCCAGGCAGATATCGCTTGGGCACAGGCAGAGTTCAATAAAGTGGCACTCCACCCCAATGGCCGCGAAGCGGCGAATAATTGCGCTTCAGCAGAGACTTGCTGGGGTGGGCTTTCCGAAATTGACCTAAAAGGCAATGCGATTCTATTGATGGCGCTGCGTTCCCCGGCGCTGAAAGATTCGAATCACACATCTGGGACGATCGAATCACACGAATACTCCCACGCCATTCAGGGCAGCCAATTTATCGGGACCGCAAAAGAGGCTTCCGCTTACTGTTGCACAAAGGCATATATGCCATGGTGGTTGGTCGAAGGACAGGCTGAGTTTTCTCAAGCAGCCGCCATTTTTTACAGTTCATTTGCCGATTACTCTCTCGAGCGTAAAAATGATGTGGGAGGGTTAAAAGGCGACTCCGCCATTACCGATGCTTGGTTGGAGACTTTTCTAAAGCCAGCCGCAAGCAGCGATTGGAGTAAATACGACAATTGGCGACTTTACGATGTTGGCTTTCTAGCCAGTGAAATTCTCGCTTCACTCAAAGGACCCGAAGGTGTCATGCAATTATTTCGGGATGTGGCAACAGGAAAGAGTTACGAGGAAGCATTCAAAGGTATTTACGGAATTTCCTGGAGCGAAGCCGTTCCGATAATGGCAAAAACTATTTCAGCGATGATCCGTCTCTAGCCGGGATTACTGAACAGCCTTCAGCGAAGTGGAGAAGTTGTACATCAGCGTTCGTCCCTTAGAAAGTGCTTTGTTTCCGGCCGCTAAAGCGGTGTAGTCGCTATTTTGCAAGGCACTCATTATTAAAGTGAAACCTTCCGCTTGAGCATTCCAAGCGTCGATGTAACCTTGGTGAATCTTTCTCAAAGTTGCATTTGAAGGTTGAATGGCTTCGAGCCTCATGATGTACTTGTTTACATCCGGGAGAATTTTTTGCATCATGGTGAAGGTAGTTAAATCATCTTTATAGTTCTTGCCGGTCACAGAGTCATATCTCTTCAAAATAGAGGTCTCTGAAGCCGCAAGTGGTTTGAGCTGGTTCATGTAGGTCGTGAGTTGTGCCTTGGGAACCTTTGAAGTCGCCGCTTCGGCGCTTGAAGGAAGTACGGCGAATAGAGTCAAACCCGCAATCAGGGGAGGCAGAAAAATCCGCTGGCTCAAAGTTGAAATTGACATACCTGCCGCCATTTCCGATCTATAGGTGTCCCGTACCCTGTTGGGAATAGTACTTCAGAGCGCAGATTTACGGTGTGTGCTGGCCCTTTTCCGACTTTTCTCGGGTTATGAGTGCCCTGCATATTAGGATGGCGCAACCGAAATACTCCGAAAGGC
>CANCSL010000099.1 GCA_947380835.1 Actinomycetota bacterium
TCCAGAAGTTACGCATATCTATCGAACTACTCCATCTATTCAGCGATGGTGTTGGTGACGATTGCCTTCTTCGCATATGCCACTGAAGTTGCCTTCTCCATGAAGAACAATGACGAGAACGATAAGACTGATTTTGATTTCACGCGCACAACCAAGAGCGGCCGCATCGGTTCCATCATGATGCTCTTGGCACTCTTCTTCCTTTTCGGAGGAGTTCTTTTCCGTGGGCTCTCCGCTCATCGAGTGCCATGGGGCAATATGTATGAGTTCTCGATTACCGGCGCCTTCGCCGTCGCTGGTGCCTACATATTCGGAGTAATCCGATATCGCTTGCGCTGGTTGGGCTTACCTATCTCGTTTGCAGTTCTCCTTACTCTTGGAACTGCAGTCACCGTTTTGTATCGTCCCAGTGCACCATTAGTACCTGCGCTTAAATCCACGTGGCTGGCGATTCACGTTTCAGCCGCAATAATTTCTGGCGGTGTCTTCCTTCTTGCCAATGCCGTTGCCGCTACTTATTTAATTTTGGATAACATTGAAAAGAAAGGCCCGCGACCTGCCTGGGCGCTGCGCCTGCCAACTTTGGAAGCACTGGATCAGCTTTCGTATCGCTTGGTTGCTTTTGTATTTCCACTCTGGACCTTCGCCGTTATCGCCGGTGCCATCTGGGCTGAATCGGCCTGGGGTCGTTACTGGGGATGGGATCCCAAAGAGACGTGGGCTTTCATTACCTGGGTGGCATACGCCGCTTACTTACATGCGCGCGTAACCATTGGTTGGCGCGGTCGACGTGCGGCTTGGCTGTGCCTCTTCGCTGGATCAACCTTCTTGTTTAACTATGTTTACGTAAACATCTGGGGAACTGGGCGCCATACCTACTCTGGCTTGTAAGTAGAATTTCTTACGTCAGGCGGGCGCAAAAGACCCTCGGTGTTGTGCCGAGGGTCTTTTCTATTGCGCTAATTCTGGAAAACACGCGCCTGGCGTGATTCGAACTCCTATTGAAGGAATTGCAACTACAGGTTTTTGAGAAAATCCGGATCATCATCAGGCGGCAGGACGCGACCAGGACGGCGGTAGCCAGGACCAGCAACCTTCTTGGGTCGTCCGGCAATAAACCAGCCGATGGCGCCAAGAAGTTCAAAGAGAATAACGATAATCAACCAGGCCCACTTGGGCAGATTGCGAACTTGCTCCTGAGGAGTGCTGGCAACGTCAAAGAGCGCGTAAAGGGTTATCGCGAGCGGGATGACGTAGAGAAGAATGCGCATGGCTTCAGTTTAGCCTTTTAGACGAAGAGCGCGACCGCCAAGGTTGTGGATAGCAACAATTGCAGGCGTGCGGTGTTTCCCAGAAGCGGAATGAGTGCCTTACCTTCTGCCCCGGCGAGAATTTTCTGGGAAATTTGAATCGTCACCGGGATGAGGAAGACGCTGATGAGAACCCAAGGGGAGATGACCACAGCTAACAAAATTGTCAGGTGAGCAACCACAAGCAGACTGATGAAGAAGTAGCGAGCTTTTGCCTCCCCCAGACGTACCGCCAAGGTCAGCTTTCCAACGAGTGCGTCTTTAGGGAGATCTCGCAAATTATTGATGGCTAGGAGTGCGCACGAGAGTGCGCCGACGGGAATCGCCACAAGAAAACTTTCCCAAGTTATCTCTTGAGATTGAGCGAAGAAACTTCCGATAGTCGCAACCAAGCCAAAGAAAACGAATACAGATATTTCACCGAAGCCCTGATAGCCATAGGGCTTACTTCCGCCGGTATAGGTCCATGCGGCCAAAATTGCGACAGCGCCAATAGCGATCAACCAAAGTGAAGTTCGGAGTGCAAGGGTTGTTCCAAGGATGGCTGCGGATGCGAAAGCTATGTATGCAGCCTTTTTAACAGCGCTGGCTGAAGCCATACCGCTGGCGACTAATCGAATCGGGCCAACTCGAATTTCATCTGTTCCACGAACGCCATCGGAGTAGTCGTTTGCATAGTTAACGGCGATCTGCAGCAACAGACTTACGGAAAGTGCGAGCAAGGCATTAACCAAATTGATGGAGTGACCATGTGAACGTTGCAGTGAAGTGCCGACGAGCACAGGTGCGATCGCAGCAGGGAGGGTTCGAGGCCTAGCTCCTTGAAGCCACTTCTTCATTAATGACGCTCCGCATCTTTCTTCGACAATACCAACTCGACAAGTCTAATTCGATCGGGCTTACCGATTCCCTTTAATGGAAGCTCGGCTAGTTGATGAAACTCTTTGGGGATCGCATAACTTCCAAAGACGCTGGCGAGATGTTGGCTAACTGCCGATTCATTTATTGCCGCATCGGAGGCAAGGCACAAAATCTCGCCCCATTCGATATCTTCCAAAGAGAAAGCCATGAATCTTTGTTGCGGAAAAGTTTTAAGAAGTTCGCTTTCGATTGTGCTCAAAGAGATCTTGATTCCGCCGGAGATGATCTGGTCATCATTTCGCCCAAGGACTCGGACTTTGTCATTCTCGATTATTCCTAGATCGCTGGTCGTAAACCAACCTTCGCTTGTTACTTGGCTCCACAGATCGTGCTGATTCAAATAGTCGCTAGCAAGCATGGGGCCGGAGATCTCTATCGCTCCACCGGCATTAATTCGAACTTCTACGCCAGGAAGAGGTTGGCCATCATAAATACACCCGCCGGATGTTTCGGTCATTCCGTAGGTAGTGACAATGGGAATGCCTGCTGTTTTTGCTTCTGAAACTAATTCATCGCTAGCTGCAGCTCCGCCAACGAGAACACCTTGTGCGCTTTGCAGGTGATTCAAAAGTTTCTCATCGCCACGAAGTGCCCGGTGCAGTTGAGTGGGGACGATGGCTACAAAATCTGCATTTATGTATTCGTCGCGATTTCGATTATCGATAGGGGTGGTCCCGAGCTCGATCGAGCGAATCAAAACATTGATTCCGGCGATGTGGGTAGTAGGCAGAAGTAGCGACCAGCGTTGACCGCTCTTGGCGCCTAGATATTTGTGGGCGGCTTTTGCTGAGGCAACCAGAGCCTTGGTGGAGAGCGCAACTTCTTTTGCGATACCCGTGGTTCCTGAAGTGGTCAGCACCAGGGCGGTCGCTAGGTCGACATATTCACGACCAACGGGTCCAAAGGCGAGAGCCGGCCCAGAATCTCGAATGGCGTGGAAGAGTGCTTCGGTCTTCTGCGGGATTGACCACTCATCGAGGGTGTGGAGCAAAGGTCGTTGTGACGAAATATCCATGGTCACCGTAGGCTATCCATATCTTTTTCAAGGGGGAAATGTGAGCAAGCCGTTTAAACGTGAACCAGGCGCACGGACGATTCCTGATTGGCAAGTTGGGGAGGGTAGCGAAGCTTTTAGCGACAT
>CANCSL010000100.1 GCA_947380835.1 Actinomycetota bacterium
CCTTCACTGGTTTACTTCTTGTTTTGGGGGTTCTGTTTGCCTTCCTACTCCTCGTGTCAGCAATCAGGAATGGCCAACCAACCGAGTTCCTCATGTTTAGCGCGGCTATCGTCTTTATTTCGTTCACAACTTCCGGTTACTTCGGATCGAAACCTCGCTATTTAATGCCGGCATTCCCCTTGTTGATACCACTCGCTCAGTGGTTAGCGAGCAGGGGTAGTTTTCAACGTCGATTGTTGCTGACGATTTTCGGCACAGTTGGGCTTGCGGCCAGCGTCATAACGTTGGCCGGAAATGGACCGCCTTAAAGTTTAGATTGACGAGTCGGTGACGAGTATCCGTCCATTTACTTCGGTTACCTTGTAACTCTTCAAGGGTTCAGAAGCCGGTCCGGATTCTGGATTTCCAGTAATTCGATTAAAGTAGGAAATATGACAATTGCAGAGCAAAGATTTCTCGCTGAGTTCCACTGCACATGATTCATGCGTGCAGTTGTTGTCAAAAGCGATGAGTGAATTATTCTCGCGGGTAATAATGAAGGCCTTCGCGTAAGCACGAGAATCGACGGAGTAAATGATTCTGGTCTGCCCGTTTGGAACATCGACTGATGCAGCGAGATCGATTTGAAATGACCCACCCATCGAGGCAGATGGTGAAGGCGTGGGGGCCGCGGTTGGAGTCGAACTCGGGTTTGCAGATGGTGATTTGGAAGGTACCGGTATTGCCACACCTTTGTTCCATATCAATTTCTTTCCAGACTTTATTGCCGTGTATTTCTTGCCTCGCCACACGATGATTTGACCCAATTTAGTTGGCTTAAGTGCTGGACCGTTTGCAGCAGATGCCAAAGGAATTCCAAATTGAAGCAGAAACAGCGCTGCACCCGTCAGGAAATTCTTCCGACTTAAGCTCGACATGGCTCAAGGTTAGGTAACTTCAGGCCTCGGAACTAGCAAAAGTAAGCCACCTCACCAATAAGGCAGAGGTGGCTCTAGTTTCTAGTGAAAACTTAGCTACGCGCCTTTTCCTGGATTCAAAATCCCACCAACAGCCGTGATCTTGTTGGCTGGAAATCCACCACGCTCAGCATGTTCGCGGATAAGTTCTTCTGAAGATGCGTTGTAGACGCAATAGATCTTGTCTCCGGCTGCAAAGCTCTGCACCCATTCAATATCGCTACCTTCACCGCGCATGGCATCTAGAACACCATTTGAGTGTTTTGAAATATTCACCAATTCTGATTCCGGTAAATTTCCAGCACCAGGAATTTCTCTTTCGATTACGTACTGTGGCATTTCTTAGCTCCCCTCTAAGTTGTGAGGAGAGTATTAGAGGGCAGCGACTGTGGCTATCTTTTTCACGCTAACAAGCGGTCAGATAATTATCGTGAGTTGAACGTGAGTTGATTGACTAGAAATCGATTAGAAACTAAAGACAATCAAACGCTTTCTTTTCGAATGGGTTTTCGGCGGCACTAATTCCATACCCAATACAGGCAGGCAAGAGTGCGCCAGATTTCAAGTAGCTTGCATCCAAATACTTCGACGAGAAAGCCTTTACGACCTCTGGCGTGAAGACCGAAGGAGTCATTTGTTGATTGTCTGATACTAAATTGAAGTGAACATGCGTCCCACCAGTAGAAGTTGGTGGGATATACAGGTAAGCGATGATGTCACCCTTCTTGACCTTCTGCCCCTGATTAACTTTGATGAAAGATTCATAGAAGTGAGGCGATGGTTCATTTATCAGTGGTTCTAAACTGTAGTCGGCCATAACCGGGCGCCCGCTGGCAGTTCGAGCGAAAGCAAGAATCACTCCATACCTTTGATGCCCTTGTCCGTTAGTTGTCTGCATCGTGTAGAGATTAGTAACCAGATCAATGAAACCGTCTTCAAATGCACGCACTGCCGGGTAGTTAGTTACATGATCCTTGCCTCCAGCATCAGTCCATACGCCAGAAGCATTGCTCCAGTGAACATGCAAACCGGCATGAGGTGCTTTGGAATTGACTCCGAGATAAGGGATGGTCAAAAGAGCTTTGCTGAAATCAACAGGGAATGCTGAGGAGAGATTTTTCTCAAATGTTGAGAGAAACGGCAAATCCGCGTACGGGTCCACTGGACCTTTCTGATTTGGTTGCTGGCTTTGGTTATTTTGCGTCGGTTGGTTTTGTGGGTAAGTATTTTTCGGGCTTGCAGGAGTTGGTTGCGTGCTGGGAGATGCCTGCTTATTAGATGTTGTCGGTTGCGGAGCATTTACCCAAATTAGTTTTTTGTTTTTGAGTGTACAGATCAGCATCTTGGTGCCTGATCGGTATTTGTTTCCGGCCGGACTACATTTGCCGCCTACTACTGGGGTGGCGGCTAGGGCGGTATTTATTGCTGGAACAGTCAAAGCCAAAACCACTGCAATCGCGGTCACTTTTCTCACGGGCTACTTCTTTCACCAGATTACGTAAAAGGTATACCTGGGAAGCACGAGTGCATGGAGTGCCAGTACTCAAACGGCAATAAAGTGGAGAGTTTTTAACCAAATGTGAAGGTGTAGGCCTGAGTCCCGGAATTTTTGAATGTGAAAGTTAGTGTGCCTCGGCTTGGTTGACCCGAGTTGTACACCTCATACAGACGATCGCTATCTACCATTAATTCACCGGCTTTAACATCAGCCCCTGCATAAGGACCGGTTAGGGGTTTGCCATTGAGTGAAACCAGAACTTGATCTTGTGCTCCAACTTTCGATGGTTTAAGAATGAAGTAGACGTGTGTCGCCGCAAAACTCTCGGTAATCGTTGCGCCCGCGGTGGCTTGCGCATATTCATCGGCAATCTGCCAGGTTCCAGCAAAAGCGAATTGATTCACAGGAACGGGGTCTGGAGTTTTGAAAGCGAATGTCCCGTTCACATTGATTGGTTGCGGATATCCATATTCATTTCGAGCGCTGCCAAAGTACGTTTCTGGCGTATTTTGAATTTTGGGAGTTACATCCTTTACGCCCGTCAACGAGCTTGGAATCTTGGCTCCGGCATCGATTAAGAGCGCTTGAATTGCCTTCTCCATCTGGTCGTATTGGCCTTCGCCAAAATCGACGCGACGGATATTCCCTTTAGCATCTATGAGGTACTCGGCCGGCCAATATTGATTGTTATAGGCGTTCCATATATCTAGCTTGTTATCTTGAACGACCGGATATTTAATATTAAATCGCTTGATCGCGGCTAAGACGTTATTTGTATCTTTTTCGAAAGCGAATTCCGGTG
>CANCSL010000101.1 GCA_947380835.1 Actinomycetota bacterium
CCTGCGGTACCGAATTGGAGAAACCCAGAAAAGGATTTACGTAACTTTTCCTCATCGCCCTTTTCCAACCATGCCCGCAACACAGCAGCCGACTTTGGGTCGGGGTCTAATGCGATCCACGCTTCAACTTCAGATCGCAGGAGGTCATCTATCACAGTTGTGGGAGCACCTTCCTGAGAAGTTCACCCATCCGCCCGGCAGCTGCTTTTCCGGCAGCAATAACTTCTTCATGGCTTAATTTTTCACCAGTGACACCAGCGGCAGCATTAGTTACGAGCGAAATTCCCAGCACCTCTGCGCCAAGGGCGTGTGCGGCAATGGCCTCAGGGACGGTGGACATGCCCACCAGATCGGCGCCAACCGTACGCAACATATTGATTTCGGCTGGAGTTTCATAAGCTGGTCCGCGCCAATGTACATAAACGCCTTCGGCTAGCGATGAATCTTCCTTCTTTACTAATTCGCGAATGCGCTTGCTATAGAGATCTGTGAGATCAACAAAGTCGGCTCCGATTAACGGGCTGACCGCCGTCATCGAGATATGGTCACGAATTAAGACAGGCTGGCCAACTTGGTAGTCGCGATTAATTCCGCCGCAGGCGTTGGTGAGAACGACGACCGAACATCCAGCCTTCACAGCGGTGCGCACACCATGTACAACTGGCTCGATGCCTTTTCCTTCGTAGAGGTGGGTGCGGCCAAGGAAAACGAGAGCATGGATTGTGCCGTTGGGTCCTTGCAAATCGTACGAGCGAATAACCCCGCCATGACCTTGGACGGTAGGCGGTAAGAATCCGGGTACATCCGTGGCCGGGAATTCATGAGTGGGTTGGCCCAAAGCATCTGCTGCCGAAATCCAGCCGGATCCCATGACGAGAGCAACGTGATGAGAAGATTTTCCCGTCAGAGTTGCGATGGTGGCGGCGGCAGAAACTGCGGTTGCGAGTGGATCGGAGTACAAATCGGTCATTACCTAAACTTATCGGCAAAGCCAGTTATTCGTTAGTGGGCTCGTTTTAAGAGCTCGGCAACGTAGTCATCGGGAGCGCCTGCGGCAATGGCGGCCTCAATCATGATTCCTAAATAGCGAGGGCTCGGTTGGCCACCTTCGAAGCCGTTGAGAACATAAACAAAGCAAACTGATGCGCCATCCAGGGTTTCAACTCGCACCTTAATCTTTCGGTACAAGTCTGTAGGTATGCCCTCCCACTTATCCAGGGCGCTCTCATCCGGTCCATCTAAATCATAAAGGGATACGAAAACTTGAGCATCGGGGTCTTCAACGATTGTCGCAACTGAACCTTCCCAGCCAATATCTTCGCCCCCAAAAGTGAGCCGCCAGCCTTGTATCCAGCCCACACCTCGATGCGGCGAGAAGGGGGCACGCTCGAGCATTTGCTTGGGATCCATATTTGATCCGTATGCTGCATAGAGCGCCATACTGATTAGTTTAGTTAATCCTCAATGATGCAGAGAGTCGCCCCACTGGCAACAGTCTGACCAACTCCAACGTGAAGTTTGGCGACAGTTCCGGCTTTATGGGCAATTAATGGTTGCTCCATCTTCATTGCCTCAAGAACGACAATGAGATCGCCAGGTTCAACGCGGTCGCCGTTGGCCTTCATAATCTTTACGACGGTGCCTTGCATTGGGCTTTCTAAGGTGTCGCCGGCAACCTTGCCTACACCGCTGCTCTTGACCCGATGTCGCTTTTGGATAGGTTCGGGAGTATGCATCAGAACTTCAAATCGATGCCCATCAACTTCAGCAATGATTGTCTGCGAAGCCGCCTTTGAATCGGCCACTCCTTGCTTGAATGAAAACGGTTCGATTTGATTATCAAATTCATTCTCGATGTAACTGGTGTACACCTTGAACTCTTCGGTGAAATTTGGATCTTGCAAAATTGCGTTATGAAAAGGCAGGGCAGTGGCTAACCCGCCAATATGAAACTCTTTCAGAGCTCGCCGGGCGCGAGAAATAGCTTCATCTCGAGTAGCAGCGGTGACAATAAGTTTTGCAAGAAGCGAATCAAAGTGAGATCCAATGGTGTGTCCATGGTCGAAACCAGCATCGATGCGAACTCCCGGACCGTCCGGAACTTCCCATTTAGTAATTGTGCCCAGTGAGGGCAAGAAACCTTTTCCTGGATCTTCACCGTTGATACGAAATTCGATGCTGTGTCCTCGAATAACGGGATCGATGGGATTTAACTTTTCGCCAGCGGCAATACGAAATTGCTCGCGAACCAGATCTAGTCCAGTTACTTCTTCGCTAACGGGGTGTTCAACTTGCAAGCGGGTATTGACTTCGAGGAAGGAGATCGTGCCATCGGAGCCGATGAGAAATTCGCAGGTGCCAGCTCCAACATATCCAGCCTGCAACATGATGGCTTTGCTGGATGTATAAAGCTGGTCGATTTGAGCCTGGGTGAGAAATGGCGCTGGAGCTTCTTCGATCAATTTTTGGTGGCGGCGTTGTAATGAGCAATCTCGAGTGCTGACCACAATTGCAGTTCCGTATGCATCAACCAGAACCTGAGTTTCGACGTGACGTGGTTTATCTAAGTAGCGCTCGACAAAACATTCACCGCGGCCAAAACCAGTAATCGCTTCGCGCACTGCGGAGGCAAAAAGTTCAGGGATCTCTTCCATAGTTTTGGCTACTTTGAGACCGCGTCCGCCGCCACCATGTGCAGCTTTAATAGCAACGGGTAGCCCGTGTTCCGTGGCGAAGGCGATGATTTCTTCGGGAGTATCGACTGGGTCGGCAGTGCCAGCCACAAGCGGCGCTCCGACTTCGGCGGCAATCTTTCGAGCAGAGACTTTGTCTCCAAGAAGACGAATTGCTGCAGGTGATGGTCCAATCCAGATCAATCCAGCCGCGATCACCCGATCGGCAAAGTCGGCATTCTCGGAGAGAAATCCATATCCCGGGTGAACTGCATCGGCGCCTGAACGTTTGGCAATATCAATAATCTTGTCTTGATCGAGATAGCTATCGGCGGCAGAGAGTCCATTAAGCGCGTAAGCCTCATCGGCGGTGGCCACATGGAGAGATGTGCGATCCTCGTCAGAATAGATTGCAATGCTGGTCAGGCCATGATCTCGGCAAGCGCGAGCGACGCGAACTGCGATCTCGCCACGGTTGGCAATTAATACCGACTTCATGCTGGTACCACCATTTCTGCAATGTCTGTCCACTGTAAACCTAAGGAGATAACGGCTCGACGGAGCAAGGGGAGTGAGAG
>CANCSL010000102.1 GCA_947380835.1 Actinomycetota bacterium
GGGTATTCCATGCTCGAGCGCATACGTGGCGCTGATGATCAGACTCCGGTTTTAATCCTTACCGCACGCAACGATCGGAAGGACATCGCCACCGGCTTGCGAATCGGTGCCGATGATTACGTACTCAAACCGTTTGGTCTGGAAGAACTTATGTTGCGCGTAGCCGCGATCTTGCGCCGCACCGGAAAAGGTTCTTCCGAGGCTGAGCACATAATTTGTGGCCCCATTGTTTTAAACGATCAATTCCACCAAGTGACCTTTAATGATGAAAATATTGACCTTTCTCCCACTGAATATAGATTGCTGCAATATTTAATGGAACGTGTTGGCAAGGTTGTACGTAAAGAAACTTTACTTTCCGCAATCTGGGGAATTGAATTCGAAACCAATACTTCAGTTGTCGATACGTATATTTCCTATTTAAGAAAGAAACTTCACCGCGATGGTTTTGAAGGCATTAAGACCGTTCGTGGCGTTGGTTTCCAATTGCTGGCACCAAAAGAATGAAAGGTCGCAACCTCTACTGGTCCGCCATAGCTTTTTTGGTTTCACTTATTGCAATAATTATTGGGCTCTCTCTGATTCAAACAAATTACGCCGCCGAAATCAAAACCATGGACAAACTCCTTACCCAAGATATTCACGACATAAAGCGTTCAATAACTGGTTACCCTTCCGCGGCTCTTTTGTTGACGCAAGATAGTCCCATTCCAATAACGGTCGGGTTTTCAGCTGATGCTGGCTTACCAGTTGAAATTAGGGATTCTGGCGCGCGCGTCTCACGCCGACTCACACCTTCTGAATTAGCCAAAGCCGGAGTAACACCTATCACTGTCAAGATGGTGACTCGAAATCGAGTGCGTGCTATTGATATGGGTGATGACCAACAACTTATTTTGGCCATAAACGTAGACAACCTGACTCGAAATCGAACCAACGGCTTGCGCTTAACTTTTGTTTTTGCACTTTTGCTATTCATTTTTTCCCAAACAGTTGCTCGATTTGCATCTTCCAGGCGAGATCTTAGGTTGGCTCAACAAAACCTCGGGATCGAGCAGGAACGACAACGGCGGATGCAGGAGTTTCTCGGAGACGCCTCGCACGAACTACGTACCCCGCTGACTGTCATAAAGGGCTATACCGAATTACTGCGGATGCGTGACCGCGGCGAGAACCCGGAAGTCGCCAAGCAGATTGATCGCATGCACGCTGAAATTGTGCGCATGGAAGAGTTGATTAATGACTTGCTTTTACTTGCCGAATTAGGCGAGCATCCAGCACTAGAGCTGGCACCCTTCAATGTTTCGCTACAAGCTTTAGGTTTTATTGAGGATGCCCAACTATTACAGCCGGGGCGCGAAATTACTTACTCGGTGGAACCTGGTCTGATCGTGAATGCTTCCGAGAAGTTAGTAGCTCAGATATTTAGCAATATATTTTCAAACGCTAGGCGACATACGCCGGAAGATGCCCAGATCCATTTCGCACTTTTTCGAGATGGTTCGACCCTGCATATCGACTACGACGATGCTGGTCTTGGATTCCCCGAAGGTTTTGTCTCTCATGGGGTCCGCCATTTTGCCCGATTCGATAAATCTCGATCGCGAGCTACGGGTGGTTCTGGATTAGGTCTTAGTTTGGTCGAGGCGATCGTCAAAGCATTCAATGGAACGATTTTCTTTGGCAAGAGCGACCTCGGGGGAGTCCAGATGAGAATCGAACTCCCGATTTAACTTATTTTATTTATGAACGAGGAGCACGCCAACTACTAGAGCCAGGGCAACAATTCCAATTCCCAGCATCGTCAATTGGGTCCGGCTCCACGATTTTTTTGAATGTGGAGTCAGCGGTGAAACAGGTGGAACATAGTCGCGCACCTGGCTCAGATAGATCTGAGCGGTTTTCTCACTGACAACCTTTTCGGCTTTCAGTTTGTCGAGTTCGGCAATGATGTCGTCGTCGGCCATGGGGGGATACCTCTCTATAAACAAACAAGAAGGTCAATTTTCACACACGATCTACTTTTTTTAGAGGAGGCGCGAGTCAAAGCGGCGACCTAAGATGAAGTCCTTATGAGTAACGAGATCACGCTCGATCCCAGGTTGGTGAAGTTAACGGTGCGATCTGGCATATCGATCCGCCGCACCTTGCCCCATCGGGAGATCAAATCGATTGGCGCCTGGTGCTTTGTGGATCATTATGGGCCCACAAATCAGCAACATGCCATGAACGTGGCCGCTCACCCACACACGGGATTGCAGACCGCGTCATGGCTCTTCTCGGGCGAGATTGAACACCGTGATTCGCTGCAGCATCTTCAAACGATCAATCCTGGCGAGCTCAATTTGATGTCCGCTGGCGCCGGAATCGCGCATTCCGAACTTTCGATGAACACCAGCATCGATCTCCACGGAGTTCAGTTGTGGATTGCCCTGCCGGATAAAGAGCGCAACATGGCGCCTGAATTTGCCCATTACGCCAACCTGCCAATCTTTGAACACGATGGTGCGACTATTCGGGTCTTTGTGGGAGAGATCTTAGGCAACCGCTCACCGGCAAAAGTTTTTACCGAACTTGTTGGCGCTGAAATCAATATCGAACCGGATGTTATCTTTTCGCTTCCTCTTCAGAACAACTTTGAATATGGCTTCCTGGTCGACAGTGGCGAAGTGCTGATAAATGGCACCCCCGTTTCGGAAGGGTCGATGCGGTACTTGCCCACGACGATTGATTCGGTTTCGATCGAAACGAAGTCTCCGGCCCGCATCTTGATGTTAGGCGGCACTCCTTTCCCGGAAGAGATCATTATGTGGTGGAATTTCATCGGCCGCACCCACGAGGAAATCGTGGGCATGCGCCAAGATTGGGAGAGCGGGTCTTCGCGCTTTCCGGCATTCGTCGATCGCTTGGGCGAGCGCATACCCGCGCCGGCCATGCCCAATATTCGAATGACCCCACGAGGGCGAAGAAAACCCTTGCAATAATAGGTTAGCCACTGCTAACGTATTTCCATGCTCGATCTTTTGGAAGTTGTAGCCGAACCAAATCGGCGAAAGCTGCTGCAATTACTGGCTTCAGGGGAAAAATCGGTCACCGAGCTTGCTGCTGATTTCTCGGTAAGTCGCTCCGCCATCTCGCAACAGTTGCTGCTTTTGTTGGAGGCTCGCCTTATTTCGGTTCGAAAAGAGGGACGCAATCGCTATTACTCAATCGAAGCTGCCGGGATGGCCCG
>CANCSL010000103.1 GCA_947380835.1 Actinomycetota bacterium
GTTCGCACTGAAGTTCGATGTGCATCGTGCGGATCGCACCTAGGGCATGTCTTCGAAGGCGAAGGCTATGACGTTCCTACCGACCAACGTTGGTGCATTAACTCGGTATCGATGTTTCTAGAGGCGAAGTAACTAACCTTTTCGAGTTGGATATTCAGCTTCCAGCGCTCGCCAGCAGTACCACGCCACAATACTTTGATGCCCGTTGAACTGATTGCCCAATAACTCCAACTCTTCGGGCTTAATTTGATTAGGCAGGTCGTGCAGTTTTTCCCAACCGCGGCGCACCCCTAAGTCACCAACGGGCCAGAGATCCAAACGACCCAAGTGGAACATGAGAAACATTTCGACAGTCCATCTACCGACGCCCCAGAGGGCTGTTAACTCTGCAGAAATTTCATCATTGCTCATCTTCGGATATTTTGAAAAATGCAAATCTTTATTTATGGTGGCGTCGGTGAGTTCAAGGATGGCGCGGGTTTTAGCCCCAGAAACACCGGCCGCGCGAAGTTGGTCTATATCAAGAGCAGAAATTTTTTCAGGGGTGATCTTGCCACCGCAGAGTCCACGAACTCTTTCAGAAATTGTTGCCGCCGCCTTTATCGCCAGTTGTTGCGAGAGGATGGAATTCACCAGCGTTTGGTAATGCCCCCGGCCACTTCGCTTTACCCCGATGTCGCATAACGGCGAAGCCTTAATAATTCCGGAAAAGGCTGGATCTGTGCGCGCAATCTTTCTGACGATCTTGCGCATCTCATCCGTGGAGAGCGCTGGCATGTTATGCGTTTAATGCAAAGGTGGGATATTCATCGGTCACAAGTAAAAACGCATATCCGATAACGCGATTCCAATATTGCATGATTCCGAGTACGGGTCCGGCTGCCCATTGTGGATATTTATCGGTAGCGACCGTAACGATCCAAGCAAAAACAGTGACCACTAGTGCGTAGATCGAGTAAACGAATCCGACAACGTACAAGGGAATCGCAATGAACCATTTATAAAGAGGCGCAAACTGATTGAGATTCTTGCCGCCTTCGATATCAGGCAAAATAACGGCGACATTGGGATTGGCCTCGATGGAAGGATATTCGTCGGTTAAAAGAAAGAGGTAAGCAAAGACACGAGCAGAAAGTTCCATGAGTGCGTGATTAAAAGTTAACAAGTAGCTGGGATAGTGGCGACGAACCACCAGAGCCAAAAATGCGGGTGCGACGATCAGTGAACTCGCGATAAAGGTATTGCGATTATTTCCCAGGCCATCCGAGAAGGAGGAGAGAAAGACGATGGCCGGGAAGACCAAAATCCCGCGGAAAAGAACGGTTACTCGGTCCCGAGGACCAGTATTTACGGCAATGTGGGTCTGAATCTGTGCCATTTCGAGTGCTCCTTAGGCGGGACTATCGTTCGGGGCGAGCGGTACACGTTGGTACGGTATTTTTGCCAATGATAATGGTGAAAGGCGTTCTAGAGGAGTGAATTCTTGAGTAGTTCGACCTGGTTTATCACGCTGGGAGCCACTGGATTTGTGCTCTCACTAGATCTGATTTTTGCTTTCTACAATCGCAATAAGCAAACCACGCTTAAAGCAGCAGCGCTGTGGACCGCTTTCTACCTAACTCTTGCCATCAGTTTCGGTTATTCCCTGGGAATCTGGGCCACGCATCAAGCTCGCAGCGAATTTTTCGCAGGCTGGATTACCGAGTATTCACTTTCTTTTGACAATCTATTCGTCTTTATATTGATTCTTGCCAGATTGAAAGTTGCCAAAGAGAAAGAAGAGTTAGTTCTACTCATTGGCATCGCATTTTCATTGGTGCTCCGTGGCGTATTTATTGCAGGTGGCGCCGCCATCATCGATCGTTGGTCTGCCGTCTTCTTTCTCTTTGGCGGCTTCCTCATTTACACAGCTTTTCAACTTATTCGTGAGAGCGAACATGAAGAATGGCAAGAGGGCAAAATTCTCACTATGTTCCGTAAGCGCGGGGCATCCACTTTCATGCTGGCTCTTATCGCTATTTCTACAACAGATGTGCTCTTCGCCTTTGATTCCATTCCGGCCATCTTTGGCCTGACCAAGGATCCGTACATCGTTGTGACCGCAAATATTTTTGCCCTCATGGGGCTGCGCCAGCTGTACTTCCTCATCGGGGGATTGATGACAAAACTCATTTATCTCACCGAAGGCTTAGCAACCATTCTCGGTTTCATTGGTATCAAACTTATATTTGAAGCCGCAGAACATCAGGGTTGGCACAAGATCGCCGGAATTGCTATTCCACACGTTTCATTGCAGGTCAGCCTCGTTTTCATCATCAGCGTCTTGACGATCACTACCCTCTTAAGCCTTTATAAGAGCCGCAACGACTGATAGATATACTCACCCCATGCTGCATATCGATGGACTTCCACTCTCCGAACTTCGCACCCACAAGAGTGAGAAATGGCGCATGGTTCCGGCCGATGTTCTGCCGCTGCCAGTTGCTGAAATGGATTTCGAAATAGCAGAGCCAATCAGGGATTTACTTATCGATCGGCTTCAACATTCTGATGTCGGCTACTTGGGTGCCGTCCCAGAACTTGCGGCGAATTTAGTGGTTTTTGCCCAAGATCGTTGGGGTTGGAAAATCGATCCAGAGCAAGTCTTTATTGCTACTGATGTTGGCGTTGCCATGGTCGAAATGGCGCGCACCGTCGTTCAACCGGGCGACAAAATAGTTGTTAATTCACCGGTTTATCACAATTTCTATAACTGGGGCAAAGAGCTCAAGTGTGAAATTTTGGATGCGCCGCTTCACGAAGTTGACCTACATTTTTCGCTGGACTTTAACGCAATTGAAAAGTTGTATCAGCAAGGTGTGAAGATTCATTTCTTGTGCAATCCCCATAACCCCGTTGGTACAGTATTTTCGCGCGCAGACCTCTCCACGTTGGCCGATCTTGCCGACAGGTATGGAGTAGCTATCTTTAGCGATGAAGTTCATGCACCGCTGGTGTATTCAGATTCCGAATTCGTTCCCTTTCTTTCCGTAAGCGATACCGCCCGAAAAGTTGGAATCTGCGTGACTGCGGCCAGCAAGAGTTGGAACTTAGCGGGACTCAAATGCGCCACCATAATTACGGCTCATGAGTTCTGGAAAGAGAAAGCGCTCTCTATGCCACCAGCCGTGCACTATCGAGCCTCGCTCTTCGGTGCTCTCTCCGCAGCCAAAGCATATGAATGTGTTGA
>CANCSL010000104.1 GCA_947380835.1 Actinomycetota bacterium
GGCAGCGATAGCGAAATCAGCGGCAGTTGTACTGGCGCTTAGTTTTTTGCCAGGGTTATTGGTTAACGAGATCATCCCGGCTTCCTCGGCCCGCTTCACCTGTCCCAAACATTACAGTCGAGACCGTTCACCCCCATGATTATGAAGATAATGAAGCTTTTTCCATATGTAGTTGTGATCTAAGGGTACCGACTCTGGGAACAATCGCGAAGTGTGATTAGTTAGCGCTCAGATTTGCCGGAGGTGCGGCGCGACAATTCACGCGTAATTTCTCGGTTTGCCTGCTTTTCCATCAAGTCAGAACGCTTGTCATGAGATTTCTTACCCTTAGCCAACGCCAATTCAATCTTGGCCTTGCCGTCTTTGAAGTAAAGCGAGAGCGGAACCAAGGTCAAACCACCTTGTTTTGTGGCCCCAAAGAGTTTGGCAATCTCGCGCTTGTGGAGCAAAAGCTTGCGATCGCGACGAGGTGTGTGATTAGTCCAGGTGCCTTGGGTGTACTCCGGAATGTGGACGCCACTCAGCCACAGTTCACCATCTTGGACCATGGCGAAACCATCGACAAGAGAAGCTCGCCCGGCACGTAGCGACTTCACTTCAGTACCAGTAAGCACCAAACCACATTCATAAACCTCTTCGATGAAGTAGTTATGGCGCGCGCTTTTATTCTGCGCGATCAATTTTCTGCCCTCTTCCTTCACCATGGTCTAAGGGTACTTGTTTACTTAGCGCTGGCGCTGTGGTAATTCCATTTCTTAGTGATCTTTCCACTGGTATCGAGGCTAGCCAAGCCCGTGAGCACTTGAAGTGCTGCGGTAATTCCATTTCTTAGTGATCTTTCCGCTGGTATCGAGGCTAGCCAAGCCAGTGAGCACTTGAAGTGCTTTGGCAATTTCACCAGACTCAGCGACCGATAAATCCGGCTTCACGCCAACTCCATCGATCACGGTGCCTGAAGGGGTGCGATATTTGCCGATCGTTACTTCAATTTGAGAACCATCCATGAGGCTGATGACTTCTTGAACAGTTCCTTTACCGTAACTCTTCTCACCTAGAAGAACCGCGCGATTTCGGTCTTGAAGTGCAGCAGCCATGACTTCAGCAGCGCTGGCGGTAGAACGGTTAATGAGGACAGTCATGGGCGCTGTGTCGGGCGAGGAATTATTCGAATTGAGGATTACATCGTCCTCACCTTTGCGACTGTAGGAAACAACAGTTCCAACGTTGAGAAAATTGGAAACCAGTTTCACCGCGACATCGATAAGTCCGCCAGGGTTATCACGTAAATCGAGAATAATGCCCTTTGAATGCGCGTATTTGTGAAGTGCCGTGGCCACATCATCAGCTGAATGTGACGAGACTGCTGAGACCTGCAAGTAAAGAATCTTTGGTGCAATTTGTGTTGCAACTACGTCGCCTGTTAAAACTGCCGCTCGAGTGATCGAGATATTAATTGGAGATTGATCTCTTTCAACGGAAATCTTGACCATCGACTTTGGTTTTCCGCGAAGCGCAGCGACCGCGGCCGGAACTGTGGCTGTTGCCATGGAAACGCCATCGACCGAAACTAAAAGATCGCGCACTTTGAGCCCGGCTGCGGCGGCAGGGCTGCCAGGTTGCACGCTTGAAAGTTCCAATACGCCTGAGGCGTTCTTACGTAACCAGATTCCTACGCCGCTATATCGGCCTTGGATTTCAGAATTAAAGAGGTCGACGCTCTGAACCGGAAAATAGTTAGACCAACGGTCGCCCGACGCTTTGAGAATGGCTTCAATGGCAGCGCGTTCAAGTACCGCGCGTTTTGGTGCAAGCGGGTCTTTCTTCACGACGGTAGATAGAGCTTCATCAACAGTGGAGCGGTGGCGCGATTGGCCGATGTAATCGCCAGCAGCGATTCCACCAAGCAAGGTCAGCGAGAGCAGCCCCGCGAGTGCGACTCGGTTGCTGCCTTTGATGAGTTCAACGATGGGCGCAGCCATAGACAGGCACCACCCTTCGCGCAGGATCCCGAATGGGACCTTCAGGACGGTTAGCGTACTAAGAGCATGGGACAACGAAAAAGTCGGCCAATAAATCTAGAGATTCACGCTCAAATTTCACTGGTTGGGGTTTAAAAAGCTGCGAGCCGAATCAGAAACGTCGGGCACTCGGATAACCGCAAAAAGGTTCGGCCTTTTGGTTACGAGATGCGTCAGGCCCTGAGATTGCGGTCAGCCTTCAGGCCTTGGAATAACTGCAAAACGTCGGAGATACAGAAAGTGATGAAGCGATAGGCGACTAGATAACAAGATCCGCCAAAACATCAGAAAACGAGATGCGTTAGACCTCGATATGGAGACGAAGCGTTAGACCTTGAGATAACGACGAAGAGTAAGGACTGAAGCTAATGAAGAAACAACAAAACCGGTCCCTAAAAGTATTCCAGAAGACACCCAAACATCGCTCCACGTAAAGAAGCGAGTGAAAGACAAAAGCGGCGCGACCTTGGTATCGACCAGCAACTTAAAGAGTGAGAGCAATCCCGTCGAGACCAACCAGCCCACGATTGCGGAGAAGATTCCCTCGAGCAAGAAGGGCAATTGAATCGAGAAGGAAGAGGCACCGACTAGGCGCATGACACCAGTTTCACGTCGGCGATTAAATGCAGCAATGCGCAATGTGTTGCTGATTAACAGCGCTGCCGTGAGCACGCTGGCAAATCCGATTCCTAGGGCACCATCGCGAAGAACGCCGAGAAGCTTAAAGAATTTCTCCAGAATAGTTCGTTGATCTTGAACGGTGTCGACGCCTGGGCGGCCCGAGAAAGCGCTCTGAATTACCGCAAATTTCGTTGGGTCTTTGAGCTTCACTCGGAATGATTCTGGCAACTGATCAACAGTCACGTTTTGTGCAATCGCGGAATTCTTAAACCGCTCTTGAAAATGAGCAAACGCCTCAGGTTGAGATTCGTAATAGACCTTTTGAACAACCGGCAGTGCTTGCAAGTCATTCTGAATAGCCAGTCGTTGATCCGGAGTAATTGGACCCCCAGCGCAAGAAGGTGATTCGGAAAGAGTTCCGCAAAGAAAGACGGACACTTCAATCTTGTCGTACCAATAATCCTTCATCACGCGAACCTGCGAATTGGCAAGCAAACCAATACCCAACAATGTCAATGAGATTGCAACCGTAATCATTACTGCAAAAGTCATGGTCAAGTTACGACGCAAACCAATGCGAACTTC
>CANCSL010000105.1 GCA_947380835.1 Actinomycetota bacterium
AGTTTTTTTATGTCACGGATTAAATACACCTTACCCATTTTGGTATCGCTGGCGATTGTTGTACCACTTTCACCATCGAGCGCAGCTTCTCAAAGCCCAACGATTGTTGTGCAATCAGGTGGATTCACTACAAAAATCATTGGAGTGCCTAAGCGCATCATCTCGCTTTCTCCAACTGCCACCGAAAATCTTTTTGCGATGGGAGCTGGTTCGCAAGTAATCGCGGTAGATGATTTATCTAATTTTCCGACTAACGCGCGTAAAACAAAACTCAGTGCTTTTACGCCTAATGTGGAAGCTCTGGCAGCTAGAAAGCCGGACCTGATCATCCTCTCTGTTGATTCGACCAACTCAATGGCGGTGCGAAAGTCATTGAATTTGCTCAATATTCCAGTCCTTATGGAGAAAGCACCTGACCAACTTTCGGATGCATATAACGAGATCTTGGCGATCGGAGCTGCTACTAACCATCTTGCCAAAGCAAAAGCATTGGTTGCTTCCATGAAAATATCGATCAATAAGATCGTGACTACATCAAAACGAAAAGTGTCTCTCAGCTTTTTCCACGAGTTAGATTCAACGCTTTACTCCGCGACATCCAAGACCTTTATTGGTCATGTGTACGCAGATTTCAACTTATTGAACATCGCGGATAAAGCCGCTGGCGCGGATGCGTCGGGGTATCCACAGCTCTCGCAGGAATACTTAATCACCGCTAATCCACAATTAATTTTTCTCGGCGATGCCCAGTACGGAGAGAGCGCTAGGACTTTGGCAGCAAGACCCGGTTGGAGCGCAATCGATGCCGTTAAGAATGGTCATGTAGTTGAACTTCCGTCGGATATTCCCTCTCGATGGGGTCCACGACTTGTGCAGTTCTATCAGTTCATTGCTGACTCCATCACGAAGATCAACTAAGACACATGAATAAGAGCGGTCACGGCGCACCAATGGGAATTGGTCGTATTTGGAATTGGCGCATCACCGCCATCAGCGCCGTGATTCTCCTTGTTGTTGCCCTCATCGGAGTTAGCTTTGGTCCGATCTCGCTCAACTTCGGCAAGATTTTGCGCACATTATTTGGGGCACCGGATGGATTGTCCGGGCAAGAACGTGTTCTTCTTTTAGACCTTCGACTCCCCCGAGTTCTCCTGGCTGCTCTCGTTGGCGCAGCCTTGGCTAGCAGCGGAGCGGTCTACCAAACGGTATTTCGCAATCCATTAGCCGATCCTTATCTTCTAGGAGCGGCGGCCGGTGCCGGGCTTGGTGCAACTCTTGCGATAACAAGTTCTGGTGGGAATGTGTATGGCCTCTTGCCGATTTTTTCTTTTATTGGTGGGGTCTTGGCGGTTTTAACAACCTTCTTCATTTCTGGGAAATTTTTTGCCGAGCCAAATTCTCTTTTGCTCTCCGGGATAGCCGTAGGTTCATTTGCCACCGCAATTCAAACGTATTTGCAACAAAGGCATAGCAGCGCACTACGTCCCGTCTACTCCTGGATTTTAGGCGAGCTAACTGTCGCCAACTGGCAGGTCGTACGCTGGTCCAGTCTCTACATACTTTCTGCCATTGCAATATTGATTACCGTCTCCAAGCAACTTGATGGATTGATGTTGAGCGATGAAGAGTCATTTTCACTTGGTATCAATCCCAATCGACTTCGAATCATTGCTGTCGCCGCCGCAACCTTGGCCACAGCGACGGCAGTCTCTGCCAGCGGACTTATTGGTTTTGTCGGAATAGTTGTGCCGCATCTGGTCCGCGGAATAACTCATCGCGTAACAAATCGCTCTCTAGGGGCAATCGCGATGATGGGTGCAGCTTTTCTTGTTATCGCAGATTTGGGAGCAAGAACCTTGCTCTCGCCGGCAGAGCTCCCTATTGGAGTAATCACCGCCTTTGTCGGCGCCCCCTTCTTCTTAGTTGTGCTGCGCAGAAAGCGAGTCTCATCATGATCTCCGTACAAGATTTGTCGATTCGAGTTGGCGATAAGGTGATTCTTAATCACATCAGCGTCGATATACCCCTCACAAAGTGGACTTGCCTGGTGGGACCAAATGGGGCTGGCAAAACCACGTTTCTCAAGGCACTGCTTGGTTTGCAGCCATATTCCGGATCGATCACTCAAGGTGGTCACGAGGTATATCGCAGTCATCTGCGAAACGTCGCCTTTGTTCCGCAGCAGCCTCAAATTCCTATGGGAATGACCGTTGCAGAATACGTGGCGCTGGGCCGAGCCAAGAGAGATGGCTGGGGTAAAGAATCAACAAAGAGCCGTAACTTAATTTATGAAATCTTGTTACAAACGCAGCTGTACGGCCTACACCAGCAGCATGTATCTGCACTTTCTGGCGGAGAAATGCAACGGGCACTCATCGCCAGAGCTTTAGCTCAAGAACCAGAGATCATCCTTTTGGACGAGCCCACTAGTGCTCTAGATCTGCACCATCAGATTGCAACTCTCAACAATATTGAAATCTTGAAAGACCGGGGAGTGACCATTATTTCGACAATGCACGACATTACTTTGGCGGCCATGTATGCCGAACGAATTGTGGTGATGCACGAAGGGCGCATTCTTTTAGAGGGTCCTGCGGCCTCCGTGATTCATTCTGCTGAACTCAAAGAAGCCTTTGACAATCGCATCAATGTTTACACATTGGACTCTGGTCGACCAGTGATTGTTGCCGCGAAAGAAGAGCGAATCTAGCGAACGTGAGATGGCACAAAGGGTAGTTTTACTACCGTAGCTGTGCTCTTTCGTCCCCGAACATCAATGGTTACTTCATCTCCAATTTTAATAGTCGGCGAGATGAGACCCAGCGCTATCCCCGTTTTCAATGTTGGCGAGAAAGTTCCGCTTGTTATGGTTCCGAGTTGCTGATCTTCAGAACCAAGTACGTTCATGCCGGCCCGCGGAATCCCACGATCGGAAACCAGGAGGCCGCGCATTATGCGACTGACTCCGGTCGATTTCTCGAGTACTAATGCAGCGCTTCCTTCAAAATATGGTTTAGCAAGTGCCACAGCCCAACCGGAGTTCGCTTGCATAGGTGAAATTTCACGTGAGAGTTCGTGACCGTGAAGCGGGTAGCCCATTTCCGTGCGCAATGTGTCCCGAGAACCCAGGCCGCACACTCTTCCGTCCTGCGCAGCAATTTCTTTAACGAGAAGTTCCCAGAGTTCTAGGGCGCTAGACC
>CANCSL010000106.1 GCA_947380835.1 Actinomycetota bacterium
TTCCGCTCATAGTCTTCTTCTCACTCCAGAGATACTTTGTTCGCGGTCTGCTCGCTGGTTCCGTCAAGTAAATGAAACCTTCGCCTCACGAATTAGCTAAACGCTTACCTGCAGATTTCACCTTTGGTACTGCCACATCTTCGTGGCAGATTGAAGGTGACAGCAAAGGTCGTGGTTCATCAATCTGGGATGACTTCGCAGCCCAACCAGGAAACATTATTGACGGAACTACCGCCGATCCCGCATGCGATCACATCCGCCGCTGGCGCGATGATCTCGATCTGCTCTCATGGCTAGGCGTTGATTCCTACCGTTTCTCTATCTCTTGGCCACGAATTCAACCTGATGGCTCTGGCCAACTCTCCGAAGCTGGTTTGGATTTTTACGACAAACTCATCGATGGGTTACTAGAGCGAGGTATTAAACCCGCACTCACTATTTATCACTGGGATTTACCAAGCGCTCTAGGCGCAAAAGGCGGTTGGACCTGGGAAGGCATCGCAGACGCCTTCGCTGATTTCACCTCTGTGGTGGCTGATCGATACGCCGATCGCGTAGAGCGTTGGGCTACTTTCAATGAGCCATGGTGTTCAGCATTCCTTGGTTATGCCTCAAAAGTTCATGCACCTGGTGCCGGAAATCCCGCTCAAGGTTTTGAAGCTGCCTATCGCTTGATGCTGGCACATGGCCGCAGCATGGAAGTACTCCGCTCTCACAAAGCCCGCAACCCGGGCATTGTTTTAAATCTCACCACAATAATTTCTGAAGATGCCGAATCCCGAGAGGCGGCGCATCACCTCGATGGCTTGCAGAATCGACTGTGGTTGGATCTTCTTGCAGGTCGCGGAGTTCCACAGGACCTCATCGATCACACCACTGATATCACCGACTGGTCCTTTGTTAAATCATCTGAACTTAAAGAAATCGCTGTTCCGATCGATTGGTTAGGCATTAATTACTACACGCCAACTCGAGTATCCAAGCCAGGCGCGAATGATGCCGGAAAGATCGTAGGTCAATCTGGCGATGTAAATCCAGGAACGCCGCCCGTAACCTTCACGCCCCGTGATCCACGTACCGAAATGGGTTGGGAGATCGATGCCTCTAGCTTGACTACGACATTGAAACAGACCGCCGAGCGTCTTCCAGGCGTGCCGTTGTACGTTACTGAAAACGGCGGAGCATTCCCGGATAAGACAGTTGTCGATGGAACGATTGAAGACTTAGACCGTTTGGATTACTACAACCGGCATATCAATGCCGCATTGGATGCCAAGGATCAAGGCGTCGATCTCCGTGGCTATTTCGCTTGGTCACTTTTTGACAATATTGAATGGGCCGAAGGTTGGACTAAGCGTTTTGGCATCGTGCACGTTGATGTTGAATCCCAAGTGCGCACCCCAAAAGCCAGCGCGAATTTCATCAAGGAAGTTCTGGCGCTACGGAATAAGAATTAGTTTGTTAACCAAACTGTCGAATGCGACGGAATAGTTAAAACTCCATTTTCCAGAGTTGTGTCGCCATTGGACGCCAGCAAGATAGCTTTGGCACTTTCAGGTAACGAGAGTTGCTCTTCGGTGGTGTTAGCAACGACAGTAAGAGATTCTCCGCGCTTAAAACTGAGCACACCTTCGTGAGAATAAAGCCAAGTCAATTCACTTCGCGCGCCTAAATCTGGATGGCTTTTACGAAGCCCCAAACTCGTCCGATAGAAATTGAGCATGCTGTGGGGGTTGAGCTCTTCAACATCTACTGAATGCATCCCATATTCAGATGGCAGAGGAAGCCATGGCTCACCGGTCGAGAACCCTAAGTTCAGTTCGGCCGATTTCCAAGGCAGGGGTACGCGTGCACCATCACGGCCTTTGTCGGCGCCATTGGTGCGGAAGAAGACCGGATCTTGGCGTGCTGAATCAGGAATGACCCCATCCGGAAGGCCCAGCTCTTCACCTTGGTACACATACAGACCACCAGGAAGTGCATGGGTTAACAAAGCCAGTGCACGTGCTTTACCTTCATCGCCCAGGCGCGAGACAACACGAGATGAATCGTGATTGTTTAATACCCACGTAGGAACTGCACCGACTTCGCTGAGTTCGGCAGATGTTTGTTGGATCGCTACTCGCATCTCAGCCGCGCTCCAATCTGCCAGCATGAAATCAAAATTAAAGGATTGATGAAGTTCATCCGGACGGACATAGCGAGCAATCCGTGAAGAAGGACTAATAAACGCTTCGGCAACTGCCATGCGATCGCCAGCGTACGAATCTAGGATCTTGCGCCAGGCGCGATAAATGTCATGTACGCCTTCACGATCAAAGAAGGGCATATTGGAAAGCAACTGCGCGCGGTATTCCTTATCTTCAAACTCGGCATCAAAACGTAGCGCGCGAGTTAAACCTTCAGGATCTGGATGATCAACTGAAATACCCTCTTTGACCAGGCCGTGCGCAACATCTACGCGGAAACCATCGACTCCTCGGTCTAACCAAAAACGTAATGTTTTTTCAAAATCAGCTGCGACCTCAGGATTTTCCCAATTGAGATCAGGTTGAGATGTATCGAATAGATGGAGATACCACTGGCCGGCCGAGCCATCGGCTTCGGTAATGCGCGTCCAACATGAACCGCCGAAAACTGAATTCCAATTATTCGGTGGGATGCTGCCATCTGCGCCTTTACCCTCATAGAAATGAAAGCGGGCGCGCTCGGGAGATCCCGGCTTGGCAGCCAGCGCTTCCTGAAACCAGATGTGATCACTAGAGAAATGATTGGGAACCACATCGAAAATTATCTTCAATCCATGGTCATGAGCGGCAGCAATCAAACGCTCTGCTGCTTCGTTATCTCCAAAGCGAGGATCTACCAACCGAGGATCAGCTACGTCATATCCGCCGTCGCGGTTAGGCGATTTAAAGAATGGGCTGAGCCAAATGGCATCGACACCTAAACGCTTCAAATATGGCAGACCTTCGATGATGCCAGCGAGATCACCCTCGCCATCCGCATTGGTATCGCGGAAGGATCGGGGATAGATCTGATAGATAGCTGCGTCTCGCCACCATGGTGTACTCATGGTGGCGATACTAGAGCAGGAAAGTAACTAGTACTTAATTAATTGGATGGTGCCGAACCGAGAACGATCGTAAATACCTTTGTTCCGCCCGTC
>CANCSL010000107.1 GCA_947380835.1 Actinomycetota bacterium
CAAATCTTAGAAACGATCGGCATCGGCGAAGGACCAGGAACTGATCACATTATTAACTCGCATATTTCCCGGTTGCGGATCAAAGTTCGAAACAACGGTGGCCCTGAAGTCATTACCGTGATCCGCAATATGGGTTACAAATTTGCCAACGAAAAGAAGACAAAGAACTTCAAACTTGTTGTTGGCGAAAAAGCAAAGAGCTTTACATTGATCCCATCTCACGAAGAATCCGATTCGTAAGGCTGTGATCAAAGCCCTTGCGGGCAAGGACGGAATGAACCCGACGATAGATAACATCGGGATCCAGATGTGAACAAGAACGATACTTTCTTTCGGCTAATTGGTAAGCCATTTGATATTCGGCATCCTCATCAACCTCAGAGATAGTTTCATCGATAATGTCTGCAGAGACTCCCTTAACGCGCAGCTCTTGCGAGATGACGCGTTTGGATAATTTCTTTTGGCGCTGGCGAGATTCGATCCAAGCCTTGGCGAATTCGAGGTCATTAACTAATCCTTGAAGTTCAAGGCTATCGAGGACGGCATCGGCAGTAGCCTCATCAATCCCCCGTTTTTTCAGGTGGGTGATGAGTTCGGCCCTACTGCGGGCGCGAGGAGCAAGTGCGTTTAAGGCAATGCTCATCGCGTCCGAGTAAGAGTTTGGCTCGAGATCTAAAGTGGCCATTAAAGGTCGCAGAATGGGGCTTAGAAGTCGACTTCGGCGGTTGCCTCATCGATAGCTGCGGCAAGTTCGGGATCGATTGCAACCGGCACGTAGTGTGCGCGAATCTTGGATTCGATGTCGTTGGCAAGATCAGGATTGTCGATCAAGAAGGCGCGAGCGTTCTCTTTACCTTGACCCAATTGATCGGCTTCGTAGGTATACCAAGCACCGGACTTTTTGACAACGCCGACTTCAACGCCGAGGTCGATGAGTGAACCTTCGCGCGAAATTCCAACGCCGTAGATGATGTCGAATTCGGCTTGCTTGAACGGTGGTGCCATCTTGTTCTTGACCACTTTGACGCGAGTGCGGTTACCGACTGCTTCTTGGCCATCCTTCAAAGTTTCGATACGACGGACATCCATACGGATAGAGGCGTAGAACTTGAGCGCCTTACCACCGGTTGTGGTCTCGGGAGTACCGAAGAAGACGCCGATCTTGTCACGCAACTGGTTGATGAAGATGGCGGTGGTATTGGATGAGTGGAGTGCTCCGGTGATCTTTCGTAGAGCCTGGGACATCAGACGGGCCTGCAAGCCCATGTGAGAGTCACCCATCTCGCCTTCGATTTCAGCGCGTGGAACCAGCGCTGCGACGGAGTCGACGACGACGATGTCTAGTGCACCGGAGCGAATCAACATATCCATAATTTCAAGAGCTTGTTCACCGGTGTCGGGCTGTGAAACAAGCAGGGCATCAATATCAACGCCGAGCTTCTTGGCGTACTCGGGATCCAGCGCGTGCTCGGCATCGATGAAGGCGGCGATGCCACCGTTCTTCTGTGCGTTTGCAATGGCGTGGAGTGCGACTGTGGTCTTACCTGAAGATTCTGGTCCGTAAATTTCAACGATACGGCCACGAGGCAAGCCGCCGATTCCAAGCGCGATATCTAGCGCGATAGAGCCGGTAGGGATGACTTCCATGACCTGTGGGCCACGATCGCCCATCTTCATAACGGAGCCTTTGCCGAATTGACGCTCGATTTGGGCAAGGGCGGTATCTAGGGCTTTGGTGCGGTCTGCGGTCTTTCTATCTTCTTTATCGATAGCCATGAGAACCTTTCTAAGGTCGTTCGTCTCTTCGGTCCAGAAGGTACGGAATGCCACCGACGGCACGAAGGCTGCTCGTGCGGAAGTGTGGAACCGCTCTGGTTGGGCATGAGTAGAGTATCCGAACATCTGTTCGAAGTCACCCCTATTGGGGGTTGCGACACGCTGGAATCCTCGCGTTTACCTAGCCCGCCCCGCCCGTTTACGGGATTTAGGTAAGTTCATCCCCATGACACCGCCGTCACGAAACCTGGCCCTAGAACTCGTTCGAGTCACCGAAACCGCAGCCATAGCTGCCGCGCGTTGGACTGGCCGGGGTGACAAGGATGGCGCCGATGGCGCGGCTGTAGATGCCATGCGCCGGATGATCAGCACTGTTTCCATGAATGGCATTGTCGTAATCGGTGAAGGCGAAAAAGATAACGCCCCGATGTTGTACAACGGCGAAAGCGTGGGTGATGGCTCTGCCCCCAACGTTGATGTCGCAGTCGATCCCATTGATGGCACGACCTTGGCCGCAAAGGGAATGAATAACGCCATCAGCGTTATCGCTTTGGCCGAGCGCGGTGCGATGTATGACCCCTCCGCGGTTTATTACATGGAGAAGCTTGTCGTAGGTCCGGAAGCCGCCGATGTCGTAGATATCAGTGCGCCGGTAGCAGATAACTTAAAGAAAATTGCCAAGGCAAAACATATGAATGTATCCGAATTGACCGTAGTGGTTTTAGATCGACCACGTCACGAACTTCTTATTGCTGAGATTCGCGCAGCCGGCGCGCGCATTAAATTTATTTCCGATGGCGATGTCGCAGGTGCAGTTATGGCTGCCCGTCCCAATACTGGTATCGACATGATGATTGGAATCGGTGGAACACCTGAAGGAATTATCGCCGCATGTGCCATGAAATGTCTGGGCGGAGTTATTCAAGGAAGGCTGCACCCTCGCGATCGCGAAGAGCGACAACGTGCTCTTGATGCTGGACATGACCTCAATCAAGTTTTGACGACGAATGACTTAGTAAAAGGTGAAGATATTTTCTTTGCCGCCACCGGTATCACCGATGGTGAATTACTGCGCGGAGTACGCTTTAATGATCATGGCGCTCATTCACAATCCATTGTGATGCGCGCTAAATCAAAAACAATCCGCATCATCGAAACGGAGCACCCTGCCGAATGAATAATTCTGAACTTCGTCGCGCTTTGGGAATGGAATACGTTGGTACGGCTCTGCTGGTCTGCGTGGTACTTGGCTCGGGAATGATGGCTACCAACCTGACACAAGATGTTGGTGTGCAACTCATTATTAATGCCATCCCAGTCGTGGCTTTTCTCTATATCTTCATCCGCATTGGCTATG
>CANCSL010000108.1 GCA_947380835.1 Actinomycetota bacterium
CAATCGAACATAAGCGTTTCCGACCGGAGCGCCATTGGGCACACCATCATCCACGCCAGCACGCAGTACAGCTCCCTGGATTACGGTCTGCGCTCGAAGGTCGACTCCAGATAGATCTGGACCGCCTGGTGTTGCACCACAAGTTTTCATTAGATTCCCGTTTCTTTTAGATTTTCCGTTTTAATGTAATTGATCTTGTCCCGGATGTTATCCAGATTAATTACGCTCCAACGGCGACTGGGACTCCAACTAGTGAACCATATTCAGTCCAAGATCCGTCGTAGTTCGTGACATTTTGCAGGTCAAGAAGTTCGTGCAGCACGAACCAAGAGAACGCAGAACGCTCTCCGATGCGGCAGTACGCGATGGTCTCTTTACTGAAATCGACTCCGGCACTCTTATAAAGATCGGCTAATTCCTCATTGCTGCGAAATGTGCCATCTTCATTGGCCGCTTTGGACCAAGGAATATTCTTAGCTGTTGGGATGTGTCCCTTGATTTGTCCGGCCTCTTGCGGAAGATGCGCAGGGGCTGCTAATTCCCCAGAAAACTCTTGTGGCGAACGTACATCCACGATGTTCTTTACGCCGATGGCGGAAACAACGTGATCGCGGAATGCGCGAATGGTGTTGTCGCGATCTTTAGCAACATAACGAGTTGTAGTACGGGTAGGAACTTCGGTTGAAAGTTCGAGACCTTTGAGCTCCCATAACTTGCGTCCGCCATCAATCAAGCGAACATCTGCATGACCGTAGATCTTGAAATACCAAAATGCATAAGCAGCAAACCAGTTGTTGTTGCCACCGTACAAGACCACGGTGGTGTCGTTGGAGATTCCACTCTTGGAAAGTAGGGCCTCGAACTTCTCTTTGGAGACCAAATCGCGGATCAAGCCATCTTGTAGATCTTCGCGCCAGTTAAAGCGAATAGCGCCGGGGATGTGGTTCTTGTCGTACAAAGTGGTGTCTTCATCTACCTCTACGAAAACAACATTGGGATTGGAAAGATTTTCAAGTACCCATTCGGTGGATACCAGTGAAGTTGCGCGTGACATAAAAACCTCTTTCGGTCGGGTGAATTGAAGAAGGGGCGGAAAAGTTAAAAGATTTATGAACGATGAGTGGCGCGAGTGACTAGCAAATAAAGCTCGCAACCCAAGCAGTAGTTGAAAGCGGCGTTAAGGAATGCGGCTGCAAGTGCAAATGCTGTCGCTACCGTGAAAACAATCGGCGCCGATAGTAAGGACCCACTTAGTGCGACCACTGCGAAGAGGAAACCAATCTTCTGTGCAAATTGCGGTGGACGAACATCTTCAGTAGGAACGTCGCCGGAAAGACGAGGCTTAATGAAGTTCTTAAACAACCACGCATACGGGGTCTTCTGCGGTCCAACAAATGCACCGATAGTAAAGATTGCGAGTTGCAACGCGATCACAACCGCAGAATGTGTCACCAGCGCAATAGCTAGAACCAATGTTGTCAGAGTCGCTGAAAAACGTGGACCACGAGCATCGATGAGTATTGCTTTGCCATTTGTTACGGTCTTTGCATTGGTATTAATTGTTGCCATGTAAATCTCCTAGGGTCGATGGAAAACTAAAAAGAAAAAGACTTTTAGTTAGCGCATTCGACATAACGAGCCATCAAGACGACCGAAATCAATGATTCGGCGCTTGGTGAAAAGCTTTGGCTCGTGGGAGAACATTTCCTAAGAATAAATTGATGTGGCGTGAAACACTAATCGCGAAGAGTTCGCACTAACTAATGAACCGCAGCGAGCGCCGTAATTACTTGGTCGCGCTTTGGCGCACCGACAGCACGTCCGACTTCGACGCCTGCGCTGTCGAGAATTAATGTTGTTGGCGTCGATCTGATATCTAGCCGGCGCACTAATTCCAGATGGCTTTCGGCATCGATCTCGACGTGCTGCACATCGGCCATATCGGCAGTGATGTCCGTCAGCAGGGCTCGAGTCGCCCGGCAGGGCGAGCAGAAGGCGGAAGAAAACTGAACCAAGGTGACTCGGGAGCCCAGATCAGCGCCAATCTCGATCCCAGTTAGCCCAGGGCTGGCTGATTTTTGCTGTTTTTTCGACTTTCCGGTCGTGATCCGGCCACGACTTCGTTGGTACCAAACACCGTATGCGGTGGCGGCTACCAAAACCAAGGCGAGTGGAGCGAGCGTTCTCACATGAGTATCCTTTCACGCCTATGGCGAGAATTCTTCTTCTGACCAATAGCCAAGGCGCCAGCGCCGAGGTACTTCCTAGCCTTGCGCTGCTGCAACACAACGTGCGCGTAATGCCTGCCGAAGCTTCGATCTTGGTCGATGTTCCAGAAGTCGATTGCCTCTTTATTGACGCGCGCCGTGATTTGCCGGCATCTAAATCCCTTACGCGCCTTTTGCACTCAACTGGTGTGGATTGTCCGATTATCTCTATCACCACTGAAGGTGGTCTTTCGGCAATGAGCGCTGACTGGGGAATCGATGATGTCATTCTCGATACCGCAGGTCCTGCTGAAGTTGAAGCTCGAATTCGAATTGTTACCGGTCAGCGCCAACTTGAAAGAGTTGCAACTGATCCATCACTTCGCGAAATTCGCAGCGGCGATGTAGTCATCGATGAAAATTCTTACACCGCCAAGGTTCGCGGTCGCACATTAGATCTCACCTTCAAAGAGTTCGAACTCTTGAAATTCTTAGCCCAGCATCCCGGTCGAGTTTTCACTCGCAGCCAATTGCTTCAAGAAATTTGGGGCTACGACTATTTCGGTGGCACTCGCACGGTAGATGTTCACATCCGTCGCTTGCGTTCCAAGCTCGGTCCTGAATTCGAAGCCTTGATCGGAACCGTCCGCAACGTTGGTTATCGCTTCACGCTCCCTAATAGTGGCAAAGAGAACAACGTCTCCGAACTCGTTTGATGCAGTATCTCGATCATCTAGATGAGGAACACCGACTCGGTGTCCTCGATCTCATCTCCACCGCCACCGACCATGATGGCATTCCACCCATTGCTGAACACGTGCTGCTTCATTTGCGTCACGGTGGCGATAAGGCCGATAGCCACATCATCTCGTGCGATGGACCAAAAGTTATTGCCTACGCGCATTTAGATCTCACGGATGA